>QHSQ01000217.1 GCA_003221615.1 Candidatus Rokuibacteriota bacterium
TCGGCGCGATCGCGACGGAGGCACGTGTGCGCGGGACCGGCGACCTGGCCGAGGCTCACCACGCCACGCGGCTGTGGCGGCTGGGCGTGCTCGCCTTCCTTCCGGCCTGGGTGATCGTGCTGAGCGGCCATGTCGTCTGATCACGGGAGAGGGCTCCCGTTTTGTACGCTGTCCGCCTTGCTGATAACTGCGCCGCCCCGGCTCGATTCCCTCCGAGCGGGTCGCCCCATTACCGCCTCGGCCGCTCCCTGGGTGGTTCGCTGGCGGCGATTTCGTGGTTTCGCCACTGTGCGAAATCGGCGGGGCGGATCGCTCGACCGCCGTGCGTGAGGGTTGCCCGTCAGGTACGCAGACCCATGAATGTTGTCGTGGGTACCGCTCACGGCGGCGTGCCGAGGGCGCGCAACGTCTCTTCCAGCTGCGTTTGCTCAGCGCCGTACCTTGCCCAATCACCGCGGCGCAGGGCCTGTTGCGCGCGGTTGTAGATCTCGAGCGCCCGCTGGCCGAGCGCCCTTACGCTGCCCGTCAGATCGAGCGGCGCTGGCGTGGGCGTCGCCTCGCTGGCCGTGGCCGCGGGCGCCCGGCCGCCGAAGATCTTGACGAGTGCCTGCTCGAGCGTCGGCTCCATGGCGATCTGGTTGCCATAGACGACGGTCACGCGCCGGAGCTCCGGCAGCGCTCCCTGCTCGGCCGCCAGGTAGAGGGGCTGCACGTAGATGAACGACTGCTCGATGGGGATCGCGAGCAAGGAGCCGCGGATCACCGTGGAGCCGCGTTGGTTCCAGAGCGACAGCTGCTGGGAGATGATCGGATCCTGGTCGATCCGCGCGTCGATGAGGCGCGGCCCATAGATGTTCTTCTGCTTGGGGAAGACGTAGACGACGAGCCGCCCGTAGTGCGGGGGGTCGGAGCGCGCGGCGAGCCAGGCGATCATGTTGTCGCGCCGACTCGGATTGAAGAGAGTCAGGAGGATGAACTCCTCCTTCGCCTCGCCCGGCAGCCGCATGATCGTGTAGTAGGGCTCCATGTCCCGGTCGCGCCCCTCGAGGGTCCGTCGCGGTAAGGCCCACAGGTCCTCCTTGTTATAGAAGACCTGGGGATCCTCCATGTGATACGTGGCGTACATCCGGGCCTGGATCGCGAAGAAACCCTCGGGATAGCGGAGGTGGGCGCGGAGGTCGACGGGCATTTGCTCCAGCGGCTTCAGCAGTCCGGGGAACGCGCGGGCGTAGGTGCGCACGAGGGGATCGCTCGGATCGGCGATGTAGAACTCGACGGTGCCATCGTAGGCGTCGACCGTCGCCTTGACGGCGTTGCGCAGATAGTTGCCCACTCCCGGCACGCGCGCGGGCTCGGAATACGGATAGCGATCGGTCGTCGTGTAGCCGTCAATCAGCCACACCAAGCGGCCCGCGGGCGTCACCACGATGTAGGGGTCGGGGTCGAAGCTGAAGAAGGGAGCGATCTGCTGGAGGCGCGCCCCGACCGCGCGGTACATCATCAGTCGGCTGTCTGCGGTCAGGTCATTCGACAGCAGCAGGTTCTTCTCGCCAAAGCGCGCCGCGAAGAGCACCTTGCGCGCCCAGGTCGCGATCGAGATGCCGCCGCGCCCGCGGTAGGTCGCGTAGACGTTCTGGTCGCCCGCCGGGTAGTCGAGCTCCTGCGAGCGGGTCCCCACGAGCGCGTAGGTATTGGAGGTCTCGCCGTAGTAAATCTCGGGGCGGGTGATCTTCGGCAGCCCGCCGGTCACGGCCGGGGGCATGTCCTTCACGAAGAACTCGGGCAGCCCCTCCGGGGTAATGCGGTTCACCGGCCCCGCCACCAGGCCATAGCCGTGGGTGAAGGTCAGGTGCTCGTTGATCCAGATCCGCGAGGGTAACTTGTCGTACGCCATCTCCCGGGGGGAGAGCATCAGCTGCCGATACTCGCCGTTCAGGCGATAGCGATCGATGTCGACGTCGAGGAACTGATAGTAGGTTCGGATCTCCTGGAGCTGGGCAAACGTCCGTAGGAGCGGCCTATGGTCCCAGAGGCGAATGTTCTTGATCGTTGCGTCATTCCGCTCGAGCGCCGCCCGGTCAAGCGACTCCGTCGCCGGGAAGTCGTGCGCCTCGATTCGATCGAGTCCGTAGGCCTGCCGGGTCATCCGGATGGTGTTGGCGATGAACGGGCGCTCGGCCGCCAGCTCGTTCGGTAAGACACGAAACCACTGGAGCAGCGCGGGGTAGACACCGAGGCCACCGACCCACGCGACGACCAGGACGATGACCCCGCCTGCTACCAACCGCACGCCCGGCCACCGGATCTGGACCGCGAAGGCGCCGGCGCACAGTAGGGCGAGCACCGCGAGGGCGTCCAGCATCGGCAGCGAGGCGTAGACATCGGAGTAGGAGGCGCCGAACACGACGCCCCGTGGCGAGTAGACGACCTCGAAGCGATCGAGCCAAAAGCCCACGGACTTCAGGAGGAGGGCCAGAGTCCCGAGCAGGAGCAGGTGTGTGCGGGCGCCCGCTGTCAGGCGTAGGCGGCGCGCGGTGATCACGAGGTTCCGCTGCAGCACGCTGAGCACCAGCATGAGCACGAGCGTGGTGAGCACGAGGGCCATCGCCCACCCGTGCACAAGACGCCAGAAGGGCAGGGTGAAGACGAAGAAGCCGAGGTCACGGCCGAATAGCGGATCGGTGGCGCCGAACGGCATCGCGTTGACGAACTGGAGGACCGTCTCCCAGCTCACCATGGCGCTCAGCCCGGCCACGAAGGCGATCACGGCGGCGGCCAGGGGCAGGAAACGCCGAATCAGGGGTTCGATGACCGCCCACCCGGGGAGCCCGAGCTGATCCTCCAGTTCCCAGTAGACATCCGGGGCGGCCGTGCGTATGGCGAAGGTCAGGTTGCTGTAGAGAAAGATCAGAAAGCCGATGCTGACGATCAGGAAGAGCCAGCCGCGTGACGACAGCATGGTCAGAAATACCTGGGAGTACCCGACCTCCTGGAACCACAGCCAGTCCGTATAGAGCGGGATGAGCTGCGCAGTTGCGATGAGAATCACCAAGGCCAGAGCCCCGAAAAGCACCGGCTTCGTGGACGATCTGGGAGTCGGCAATCGCCTGACAGTCGGAGGGGGTGTCAGCTTACGGCCCGACCTCTCTCGGCACCAGCAAGACCGTCTTCGCTGGCGAGATCCCCCGCTTCACCGTATGGACGAGGTGGCGAGCGACGACTGGGAACCGGATAATGGCTCCTTTCGCGTCGTCCTCGCGCTGCCACTGACGCAAGGCGGGTCGAAGCCATGTCAAACCAGAAGCCCGAGAAGAATCTGCCGGCGCGCCGTCCTGATGTTACACGCGCTTTAAAGCGCCATCCTCGAGACCCTGCTGGATTTCCGTCTCGCTCGCCTCCCTCCAGGGAGGTTGTGGTCCCGGCGGCGCACTGCCGACGGCGAACGATCCATCGCCGCCGTGCTGGGTTCTGAAATCCAGACCCTCGCGAATCTGAGCATATTTGATATCGGTGGTTGCGGCCCCGCAACCAGGCAAATCGCGGGAACCAAGACGATGTGGGGCCATCGAAGAGCGGCCCCGACGCTTAGCTTGTGAGACGTTCCCCCGGCACCTTGGCGGTCTCGTGCTGATCCTTTCTATGGCGTCTCCCGTGTGATTTTCGAGCCCCCGGTGAAAAAGCAGTGAAAATCGTCCCGAAAAACACCGTGAAAGTCTCTGCGTATCTTTGAGTCATGTTCGCGTGTTCGCGATAACCTCCCCACTAACCCACACTCATACGTCGAATGAGGGGAGGGAGATCGACAGGGTCGCTATGCTTACTGGGGCTGCATTGTTCTCACCA
>QHSQ01000108.1 GCA_003221615.1 Candidatus Rokuibacteriota bacterium
CGGCCGTTGACGATCACGCGAATCTTCACGCCGCCGCCCTCAGGCCACCACGGCGTGCGGGAATCGCTCGCTGGGCTCGGCGCCCCGCGCTCGCGCGGCGGCGATCCGGAGCGCCCGGCGCACGAAGACCGCCACCATCTCGCGCTTGTAGTCGGCCGAGCCGTAGAGGTCATCGGCCGGATCGACGCTCGCGGCGGCAACGTCCGATGCCGCGCGAGCCGCCTCCTCGACGTCGGTGATCGACACGTCCGTCAGCCTCGCCTCAGCGGCGGCCGCGCGCGTTGGCCGGGGGCCGACGCAGCCGACGGCGATTCGCGCGTCCACGATCCGGTCGCCGCGACCGTGGCCGGCACCGTGGGCGCCGGCGACGCGCAGGGCGGCGGCGACGGCGAGCGTGGGGCGCTCGTGCACGCCGAACTTCACGTAGGCCGCGGCGGTCTCGCCCGGCCACGGCGTGAGCCGGATCGACGCGAGCAGCTCGTCGGCTACGCGCGCCGTCTCCCAGGGCCCGCGCACGAACTCGGCGAGCGGCAGCTCACGACGCCCGCGCGGCGACACGAGCTCCACGGCCGCGTCGAGCGTCAGGAACAGGGTCGCCAGATCGCTGTGGGGATCGGCGAACGCGAGGTTACCGCCGACGGTACCGACGTTCCGGACCCGCACGTTGGCCACGTGCCGGGCGACCGCGCCGACCAGCGAGCAGCGAGCTCGAACGAGCGCGGACCGCTCGACCGCCCGATGCGTGACCGCGGCGCCGATCGTGAGCCGCGGGCCATCGGCGATATCGCCGAACCCGCCGATGCGCTTGACGTCGACGAGGTGTCGTGGCCGGAGCAGGCCGAGCTTCATCAAGAGCAGGAGCTCGGTCCCGCCCGCGTACGCCGCCGCGTCTTCGCCGAGCCCGGCCAGGAGCGCGCAAGCCTCTTCGGCGGTCTCGGGCCGATGAAGCGTGAACGGTCTGAGCACGGTCAGCGGCCGAACGCCGCGGCGGGACGGACGATCTCATCGGCGATCATCCGGAGGTACTCGACGCGCGCCTTCACCTCGCGCGGCAGGCTGTAGATGGTGAAGCCGATGCCGTCGAGCCCTCGCTCGCGCGCCCGCGCGATCGTCTCCAGGCACTCGCGCGGAGTGCCGTTGATCGTCCAGTCGTCGAGGCTCGCGTCGAACCCGAGCTGGAGCTGCACCATGCTGGGCTCCTGCATCTCCCAGCTCCGGTACATCGCGAACGTCCGCTCGAGATATCCGCGCGCGGCCGCCCGCGCGGCCTCCTTGCTCGCGCCGACGATCAGGCTGCGCGAGGCGAACGCGGTGCCCGGCGCGCCCGGCGCCTCCATCGCGCGCGCCTCGCGATAGACCGAGACGAGGCGCCCGACGTCGGCCCAGGCAACTTGAGGGCCGAAGAACACCGCGTCGACGAGCCGCGCCGCCCGCCGCGTCGCGCCGACGCTCTGGGCACCCATCTCGAGCGGGGGATGCGGACGCTGAAAGGGCGGCAGGCCGAGCCGCGCCCTGGTCAGCTTCGTGTAGGCGCCCTCGCAGGTGACCTCCTCGCCGCGCCAGAGCCGCTTCATCACGCTGAGCGATTCCTCGAGCTTGGGCACCCGGTCCTTGCGCCCGAGGCCGGCGGCCTCGAGCTCGCGCTCGCGATAGCCGATCGCGACGCCGACGTCGAGCCGACCGTGGGTGATGTGATCGAGCGTCACCACGCCCTCGGCGACGTCGACCGGATTCAGGAGCGGCAGCAGGAGCATCGAGGTCTTGAGCCGCATCTCACCCGCCTCGGGCGCGAGGCGGCTCAGCATCGCGATCGGATGCGGCCACACGGTCGGATGCGAGAGCCAGTGATGCCCGATCGAGACCCAGGCGAAGCCCATGCTCGCCGCGGCGCGCACCACCTCGATCGCCTCGTCGATGATCGCGGTGGGCGCGCGGTCGGTCGGGCTCCAGAACGGTGTGAGGTGGAAGCCGATCCGCACGGGCGTATTCTACCCGGTGCCGCGGTTACCGGGTGGGCGACTACCCGTCGGCGGCTCGAGGAGGACTTCTGATGACGACGCTCGAAGAGCTCTTGAGAACCCGCGTGGCGCGGTTCGTGGACCGCCAGCCCGACTGGGACGCGTTCGCCGACGCCCGCGTCGAGGGCTACCGGCGCGCCCAGCACCGGTACAT
The DNA here is from genome assembly GCA_003221615.1 of Candidatus Rokuibacteriota bacterium. GTDB lineage: Bacteria > Methylomirabilota > Methylomirabilia > Rokubacteriales > CSP1-6 > AR31. The sequence goes on from QHSQ01000108.1 coordinate 2,173, forward strand.
CGGCGCCGGCGCCTCGGGCAAGACCGACGCGCGCGCCATTCCCGCCGAACAGTTCACCTTGAGCGTCATGTTCGTGCCGCCGGGCCAGGGCAACGCCGCGCACACGCACGAGGTCGAGGAGGTGTTCTTCATCCTCGACGGCAAGGTGAAGGTTTTCTTCGAGGACGGCGCGGGCGGCCGGGAAGAAACCGTGCTCGGGCGCTGGGACTGCGTGTCGGCGCCGGCCGGCGTCATCCACGGGTTCGAGAATGTCGGGCTCGAGCCGGCCTACCTTCAAGTGATGCTCGGACGCGCGCGGCCCGACCTCATGAGCTACGCGGACGCCGGGCTCCAGGCCCAGCGCGACGCCCACCTCGATCGGGCGCGTGCGTGATCGCGAGAGACCCGCGGGTGATCGCGTCGGGCGGCCGGCTGATCGCGTCGATGGCCGGGTGATCGCGATGGCCGCGGCGCCGAGGTAGAGCGCGGCCGATGGCCGACGAGAGCGTGCTGCCGGAGCACGTGCGGCGTAACCGCGTTCGCTGGAACGCCGAGGCGCGGAACTATGTCGCCGGCGGCGAGCGGGCATGGGCGCGACAGGAGCCGACCTGGGGCATCTGGCGCGTGCCCGAATCTGAGCTCAGCGTCTTGCCCAAGCGTCTGGCCGGCAAGACCGGCATCGAGCTCGGGTGCGGTACCGCCTATGTGTCGGCGTGGCTCGCGCGCCGCGGCGTGCGTGTCGTCGGGATCGACGCCTCGCCGGCCCAGCTCGCGACCGCGCGCCGCCTTCAGCGCGTGCACGGTCTCGAGTTCCCGCTGATCGAGGCGGACGCCGAGCGCGTGCCGTGCAGCGATCGAGCGTTCGACCTGGCGATCTCGGAATACGGCGCGAGCCTCTGGGCGGACCCCGATCGCTGGGTCGCCGAGGCATCGCGGATCCTCAAACCCGGAGGCGAGCTGATCTTCCTCGTGAACTCGCCCCTCTTCGTCCTCTGCGTACCGGCGGAGGACGGCGTGGCGGCCGAGCGACTCCTGCGGCCCGCCTTCGACATGCGCCGGATCGAATGGCCCGGCGATCCGGGCGTCGAGTTCCACCTGGCGCACGGTGACTGGATCCGGGTGCTGCGAAGGAATGGGTTCGAGATCGAGGACTTGATCGAGGTACGGCCGCCGGAGTCGGCCGCGACCTCGTACGAGTACGTCACGCTCGAGTGGGCTCGCAAATGGCCGTCCGAAGAGATCTGGCGGGCTCGACGGCGCTGAGGCAGTCCGCCGCGAGCCGGAGGACGACGGAGCAATGGACGATCTCTTGATTCGCGGCGGTCACGTGATCGACGGCACCGGGGCGCCCGGGTTCGACGCCGATGTGAGCGTCGGCGCGGGCCGCATCGCCGCGATCGAGCGTCGGTCCTCGCGGGCGGCCCGGCGAGTGATCGACGCGCGCGGGCAGGTCGTGACGCCCGGGCTCATCGACATCCACACGCACTCGGACTTCACCTTACCGCTGAATCCACGCGCCGAATCGAAGATCCGGCAGGGCGTGACCCTCGAGGTGGTCGGCAACTGTGGTTTCTCCGTCGCGCCGGTGCTGCCCGACCGCGTGGGGATGCTGCGCGAATATCTCTCGGCGAGCGCGCCGTCGCTTCCATTTGGCGAGACGAGCTTCGCCGACTACGTTCGGGGCTTTCCCGCGACCGCGGTCAACGTGGTCCTCCAGGTCGGGCACAACACGCTGAGGCTCATGACGGCGGGGATGGAGAACCGGCCGCTCACCGGCGCCGAGGCGTCCGCGATGGCGGTGCTACTCGCCGAGGCGCTGACAGCCGGCGCGTGGGGGCTCTCGTCCGGGCTCTTCACCGCGCCCGGCTGCTACGCCGATTCGGCGGAGATCCTGGCGCTGGCCAGGGTGCTCAGGCGGCACGGCGCCGCCTACTCGTCACACATCCGCGACGAGGCCGACCACGTCGGCGAGGCCGTCCGCGAGGCGATCGCGGTCGCGGAGGCGACGGGCGTCCATGTGCAGATCGCGCACCTGAAGCTCTCCGGCGTCGACAACTGGGGCGGCGCGCGGCGGCTCCTCGGCGAGATCGCCGCCGCGCGAGGGCGCGGGCTCGCCGTCGACTGTGACGCCTACCCGTACGACACGGCCACCAATCCGCTGCGCAATCTCCTCCCCCGCTGGGTCGTCGAGGGCGGAATCCCCGCCATGCTGGAGCGACTCGGCCAGGCCGAGATGCGCACGCGCGTCCGCGCGGACATCGAGCGCCACGGCTTGACCAACTTCGGGCGAATCCCGTCGTGGGATGTCGTGCGCGTGGCCATCTCGCCAAATCAACCTCAGGACGCCGGCCGCACGCTCGGTGAGATCGCGCGACGCCGACGTGTCGATGCGCTGGACGCCGTGTGCGACTTTCTCCTTGCCGATCGAGGCGCGACGCGAATCCTGATCACGTCGATGAGCGAGCAGGACGTCCAGGAGATCACCGGCACGCCGTGGGTCACGGTGGGCTCCGACGCCAACGCGCTGGCGACCTCGGGCGTGACGAGCCAGGGCAAGCCGCATCCGCGCTCCTATGGAACGCACGCGCGCCTGCTCGGGCCGTTCGTCCGCGAGCACCGGCTCCTGAGCCTTCCCGCCGCCATCCACAAGACGACGGGCGCGGCGGCCGCGGCCCTCGGCCTCGGCGACCGCGGTGTGTTGCGCGAAGGCTCCTGGGCGGACGTCACGGTCTTCGATCCCGCCCGCATCGCCGACCGCGCGACCTACGATGACCCTCACCAGTACGCGGTCGGCGTCTCCTCCGTGCTGGTCAACGGCGAGGTGGTCGTGGACGGCGGCGACCACACTGGCGTGCTTCCCGGGCGCGTCTTGCGACGGCGGAGCTAGCGCCGAGCAGGGATTGTTGACAGGAAGTGATTCTTGTAAAGTAGGCGCCGGCTTCGATCCGCTCCGCTCACGGGGGGAACATGCCATGCGCTCACGACGCCTCCAACCAGGTCGCGCATTCGAGCTGATCGCGTTTGCCGTCATCATCGCCGTGCTTCCGATCGTCGCTGAGGCCCAGACGCCGAAGCGCGGGGGAACCCTGCGCGTCGCCTACGGCAACGAGATCTCGAATTTCGACTTTCACGTAGCGCCCGGCTACGAACTGGTGTGGGCCGTGCAGAACATCGGCTGCGGCCTCATCAGCATCACGCCCGACGGCAAGTTCGTTCCGGACGCCGCGGAGTCATGGCAGATCTCACCCGACGGCCTGCTCTACACGTTCAAGCTCAAGAAGAACGTGCTGTTCCACGACGGCACCAAACTCGACGCGTCGGTCGTGAAGTTCAACGTCGAGCGCATCATGGACCCGGCGACCAAGTCCAGCATGCGGTCGTTCTACGAGGCGGTGCACTCGGTCGAGGTACTTGATCCGTACACCGTGCAGATCCGCCTCAAGAACCCCTACGCGTTCATGATGCACATGCTGGCCGCGTACCGCATGGGCCTCATGTTCTACTCGCCGACCGCCACACAGAAGTACACGGTTGAAGATCGAAAGGCCGGCAAACCCGAGGCCGTGCCCGGTTGCGGGCCGTTCAAGCTCGTCGAGTGGGTGAAGGGAAGCCACCTGGTCCTGGACCGGTTCGACAAGTACTTCGAGCCGGGTCTCCCGTACCTCGACCGCGTCATCATCCGCGTGATCAAGGACCCCGTCACGCAGATGGCGGCGTTCAAGGCCGGTGAGATCGACTTCATCGCCGATCTCTCGGCGGATCACGTCGACACCTTGCGGACCCAGAACCCGCGCGCCCAGATCATGACCGGGAAAGAGACGACGCCGATGGTCGCGATGATGAAGGTCACCGTGCCCGCCGACGGCAAGCCGATGTCGAAGGATCGCGGCCCGCACGTAATCTTCAACGACCTCAGAGTCCGTAAGGCGGTCGGGTGCTACGGCATCGATCGCAAGGAGATCGTCAAGATCGCCTTCAAGGGTCAGGCCACCCCGTGGGTGGGGATCATCCCACCGGGCAGCCAGGACTCTGTCGACGTCACCTCCATGTGCCCATACGACCAGGCCCGCGCGAACGCGCTGCTGGCCGAGGCCGGCTATGGCCCGCAGAAACGGCTCAGCTTCGAGCTGATGACCAACACCGAGAAATCCGTCTTCCACGTCATCGCCACGGTGATCAAGGAGCAGATGGCGCGTATCGGTGTGACCGTGAACATCCGGCTGACCGACAAGGTGAGCTGGATGAACGTCGCCACTCAGGATGGACCATTCGACATGTACGTCGAGGATCTGGCATCGCTCATGACCGTGGACCAGAACACGTTCCTGTCGGCCAGCACGGCCACCTGGAACAGCACGCGCCACACCGACCCCAAGGTCGACGAATATTACGCGCGTTACGCCAAGGAGATGGATCCGGCGAAGCGCAAGATCATCGCGAAGGAGTTCCAGGAGTTCAGCGCCGACAAGCTCTACTGGAATACGATCTCCGGCTCGCCGTTCTACCAGGCCGCGCAGCCGTGGATGAAGGACTACGTCTATCAGGCCGAGTTCAAGGTCCTCTACAAGAAGGTCTGGCTGGACAAGTAGGATCCGCGCCGACCACTTGTTGACAAGCGCAGACTCCTGTAAAGTGAGCCAACTCTCGACAAGATTACCCATACTTACAAAAAGATAGAGGGGAAGACGCCATGCGCTCACGACGCCTTCTACCGGTTCTCCTGCTCGGATTAGGCTCCCTCGCCTGGATGGTCGCCGTTCCGACGCCGCCCTCAGAGGCTCAATCACCGAAACGCGGTGGCATGCTGCGCGTGTCGTACGGCAACGAGATCGCAGGGCTCGACTTCCACACCTCGCCCGGCTACGAAATGATGTGGGTCGGCATGAACGTCGGGTGCGGCCTCATCAACATCACGCCCGACGGCAAGTTCGTCGGCGACGCCGCCGAGTCGTGGCAGATATCGACGGACGGGCTGACCTACACGTTCAAGCTCAAGAAAAATGTCCTCTTCCACGACGGCACGCCTGCAGACGCCGCCGCGGTCAAGTTCAGTATCGACCACATCATGGACCCGGCCACCAAGAGCGGCATGCGGCCGTTCTACGACGCCGTGCACAGCGTCGAGGTGCTCGACCCCTCGACCGTGCAGATCAGGCTGAAGCACCCCTACGCGTTCATGCTCCACATGCTCGCGGGGTACCGCACGGGCCTCGTGCTCTACTCGCCGACGGCCACGCAGAAGTACACGGTGGAAGACCGAAAGCAAGGCAAGCCAGAGGCGGTGGTCGGCTGCGGGCCCTTCAAGCTCGTCGAGTGGGTAAAGGGAAGCCATCTCGTGATGGACCGTTTCGACAAGTACTTCGAGCCGGGGCGGCCCTATCTGGACCGTGTGATGATCCGCGTCATCAAGGATCCCGTCACCGAGCTCGCCGCGTTCAAGGCAGGAGAGATCGATTTCATCGCCTCGTTCTCGCCGGATCATGTCGACACGCTGAAGGCCCAGAACCCGAGGGCCCTGGTCATGACCGGGAAAGAGACAACCCCGATGGTGGCGCAGATGAAGGTGACCGTTCCGAAGGACGGCAAGCCCATGTCCACGGAGCGCGCGCCCCACCCGATCTTCGGCGATCTCAGGGTTCGCAAGGCGGTCGGCTGCCTCGGGATCGACCGCCAGGAGATCGTGAAGATCGCGTTCAAGGGCCAGGCGACACCGTGGGTCGGGATGGCGCCGCCGGGGACGCTCGAATCGGTGAACGTCAACCACATGTGTCCCTACGACCAGGCCAAGGCAAAGGCGCTCCTGGCCGAGGCCGGTTACGGTCCTTCGAAGCCGCTCACCCTGGAGCTGATGACGAACACCGAGAAGAGCGTGTTCAGCGTCATCGCCACCGTCATCAAGGAACAGCTGGCGCGCATCGGCGTGACGGCGAACATCCGCCTGGTGGACAAGGTCAGCTGGATGAACACGACCCTGCAGGACGGGCCGTGGGACATGTACGTTGAAGACCTGCTGTCCTTGCTGACCATCGACAGCAACGGCTACCTGTCGACCGCCTACGTATCGAAGAACTCGTCGGCCTGGAGTCATCCGCGGCATACCGACACGAAGGTCGACGACTACTACGCCCGGTATGCGCGCGAGATGGACGCCTCCAAGCGGAAGGCAATCGGCAAGGAGTTGCTGGAGTACATGGCCGACAAGATGTATTGGAACACCGTCTCGGGCTCGCCCTTCTACATGGTCGCGCAGCCGTGGACGAAGGGGTACGTCTACAACGCGGAGTTCGAAGTGCACTTCGACAACGTCTGGCTGGACAAATAACCGGCGCCAGCGGATGCGGACCTACATCCTGAAACGGCTGCTGCAGATCGTTCCGACCATCCTCGGAATCACGTTCGTGGTGTTCATCATGATGCAGTCGATCCCCGGCGACCCCGTCGTCTCGCTGCTCGGTGACGCCTATACCGAAGAGAACGCGATCAAGGTTCGCCAGGACTATGGGCTCGACAAGCCAGTGATGGTCCAGTACGTGATCTGGCTGGGCAAGCTCGCGCAGGGTGACTGGGGCACATCGATCTTGAGCGGGCGCCCGGTCCTCAAGGACGTGCTGGTCCGTCTGCCGGTCACGCTCGAGCTGATCGTCCTCTCGATGACCGTGGCGCTCGCTATCGCGATCCCCGCCGCCATTATCGGCGCCTTGCGCCAGAACACGTGGGCCGACTACACCGCGACCTCCGTGGCCATGGTGGGGGTCTCCATTCCAGAATTCTTCCTCGGCGTCCTGCTCTTGTTGGTCTTCTCCGTCGGCATGGGCGGATTTCTGCCCAGCTCGGGCTGGGTGTACCTGCCCGGCACGTGCCAGACCGTGGTGTGCGCGGCGGGCCTGTGGGGCAATACCCAGCACGTTCTGATGCCCGCCCTGGCGCTCGGTGTGGGGCGCGCCGCCCTCCTCACGAGGTTGCTCCGCGCGAGCATGCTGGAGGTCATTCGCACCGAGTACGTCACGACCGCGCGCGCCAAGGGCCTGAGCGAGCGGCCGGTCGTGCTAAAGCACGCGCTGAAAAACGCGCTGATCCCGACGGTGACCGTGATGGGCCTTCAGGTCGGCTTCCTCATCGGGGGCGCCATCGTGGTGGAGACGCTCTTCGCGATGCCGGGCCTCGGCACCTTCGGCATCGACGCCATCATCGCGCGCGACTACCAGCAGGTGCAGGGCTTCGCGCTCGTGACGGCGTTCGCGTTCGTCGTCATCAACCTGATCGTTGATCTCACCTACACCTTCCTGGATCCACGGATCCGGTACTCGTGAGGCCGCGATGACCGACGAGCGCGACGCGCTCCCCATGAAGCCCCGGGCCATCAGCGGAGGCAGTCTCCAGGAGGCCGAGCTCCCGGCGACCTCGGATGTCGCCTGGAGAGCGAAAGCCGATCGCACGGAGTCGCCATTCGCGCTCGGCGTGCGCCGGCTCCGGCGGAGCACGACGGCCCTCATCGGCGCGGTCATCGTCGCCGTGTTGCTCGTGGTCGCCCTCTTTGCGGACGTGCTGGCCCCCCAGAGCCCGATCGTCAGCGACCAGACCCACACGTTCGAGCGTCCGGGCTGGGACTATCCCCTCGGGACCGATCAGCTCGGGCGCGATATGCTCAGTCGCGTGATTCACGGCAGTCGCATCTCGCTGGCGGTCGGCGTCTCGTCGGTGCTGCTGGCGCTCTTCGTCGGCGTCCCGTTCGGGATGATCGCCGGGTACTACGGTGGCCGCGCCGACTCGATCATCATGCGCGCGATGGATTTGATCCTCGCGTTCCCGATCTACCTGCTCGCGATCATCCTCATGGTCATCTTCGCGCCGACGGCGGGAATCATCGGCACGATGAAGGTCACCGGCGCGATCGCCATCGTGCGGATTCCGATCTACGCGCGCCTGGTGCGCGGCAGCGTCCTGTCCATCAAGGAGAAGGAATATATCGAGGCGTGCCGCGCCGTCGGCGTGCGCGATCCGTGGATCTTGCTGCGCCACGTCCTGCCGAACTGCCTGGCGCCGATCATCGTGACGACCACGCTCGGCATCGCGACGTCGATCATCGTGGAGGCCACCCTGTCGTTCCTGGGGCTCGGCACGCAGCCGCCGACACCGAGCTGGGGTTGGGACCTGAAGGCCAACGTGGCGTTCATCCAGTCCAACCCCTGGATCTCGCTGTTTCCGGGCATCGCCATCTTCGTGACCGTGCTCGGCTTCAACCTCTTCGGCGACGGCCTGCGCGACGCGCTCGACCCGAGGCTCAAATAGGATGTCGTGAGCGCTCGATCGTCCGTCGCCTTGGGAGTCGTGCTCATCCTCGCGTACGGTTCGGGCTCGCCCTCCGCGCAGATGACACCGCAACCGAGGCCTGAACAAAGGCCCGAGCACAGGCCGCCCTCCCCGCGACCTCCGTCCCCCGAGACCCTGCCGCCCCCGCCGGGCGCGAACATCTGCACGACACCGTGGGGCTGGTGCCAGCTGCCGACCATCACGGCGCCGTTCGGCGTGGGCTGCGCGTGCCTCGCCGGGGACAACCGGGAAGTCCCGGGTACGACGCGCTACTTCCCGTACTACGGGCCGGCGAGCCCGTACCTGCAACCGCACACGACGACGCCCGAAACCATTCGCTGACGATTCTGCAGTGCCGCACGCCCGGCGGGCGGCCTCGGCGCGTTGACAGCGTTGGCGCCTTCCGCCATAGTCGTGCCCCCGTGCCGTTCATGAATCTGGGGCCCTTGATGAAGCCGGCGAGCATCGCCGTCGTCGGCGCCTCGCAACGGATGACCCGCGCGACCCGGGTCGTCGCCAACCTGCAGCGTTTCGGCTACAGCGGCCGGATCTTTCCGATCAATCCGAAGTACACCGACGTCCTCGGCCTGCCCTGCTATCCCGACCTCGGCTCGACGCCCGAGCCCGCGGACACGGTCGTCGTGGCGATTCCGGCCGAGCAGGTACCGGGCGTGCTCAGAGCCGCCGTCGAGAGCGGCGTGCGCGGGGCCGTCGTGCTTTCGAGCGGGTTCGCCGAGGCAGGGCCAGCGGGCCAGAAGCGTCAGGCCGAGCTCGAGCGCCTCGCCGCGGATCGTGGGCTCCTCATCTGCGGGCCGAATTGCTACGGCGTGTTCAACATCCGGCTTGGCGCCGCCACCTTCAGCGCCGACCTCGCCGAGCCGCTGCGGCCGGGAGCCGTCGGGCTCGTGTCCCAGAGCGGCGGCTTCAGTCACGCGATCGGCGAGTACCTGATGCAGCAGCGCGCGGTCGGTCTCAGCTACATCGTGTCGTGCGGCAACCAGGCGGGCGTCACGGTCGAGGACTACATCGCGTTCCTGGTCGAGGACGACGAGACCGCGGTGGTCGGCGCGTTCGTGGAAGGGTTCAAGAAGCCCGGGACGTTGCGGCAGGCCGCGGCGCGCGCGCGGGCGCTCGCCAAGCCCATCGTGGTCCTCAAGGTCGGCCGGTCCGAGAACGCGCGCCAGGCGATGCTCGCGCACACCGGATCCCTGGCCGGTACCCCGGAGATCATCGAGGCCGTGCTCCGGCAGAGCGGCATCGTGCAGGTCTCGAGCATCAACGAGATGATCGACACGCTCACCCTGCTGGCGGCCGCGCGGCGTCACGCGCCGCGGGCCTGGAAGGTCGGAATCGTGAGCGGCCTCGGCGGCGAGTGCGGCCGGGCCGCCGACGCCGCAGATCGCGCCGGCGTCGAGCTGCCGTCCCTTTCAGCGGCCTCGCTCGAGACCATGAAAGGCTTCATGCCCGACTTCGCGAACCCGAGGAATCCGCTCGACGGCACCGGCGCGATGTACGAGGACGCGAGCCTGTTCCCTCAGCTCTTCGACGTCATGCTGCGCGACGAGGCCGTCGACGTGGTCGCGGTGAACCTGCGCGTCAACGTGCCTCGTCCGGGCGGCGGCGCGCCGTCACGTTCGTTCAGCCGCGCGATGATCGAGGCACTCCCGAAGAATCCCGGCCGGCTCGTGCTCGCCTTCAGCTCGTTCGCGGGCGGCGACCTCGACCAGGAGGTCATCCGCGCCCTCGCCGACGCCGGCGTCCCCTTCCTCGAGAGCACGGAGACGGCGATGCTGGCGCTGCGCAACGCGCGCGAGCATCGGCGCTTCCTGGACCGGCCCGTGGGCGCGCCCGCGGCCGGGCCATCGCCGAGAGCGCGCGCCGCCGCGAGCGGCACGCTCCGCAGCGCGGAAGCGATGCAGCTCCTGCGCGAGTTCGGCGTGCCGCTGGTCGAGACGATCGCCGTGAAGGACGCCGCGGCCGCGGTGATCGCCGCCGACCGACTCGGATACCCGGTGGTGCTCAAGATCGACTCCCCTGACGTCGCGCACAAGACCGACGTCGGCGGAGTGCGCGTCGGCTGCCGTGACGCCGGCGCGGTGCGCGCCGCCTTCAGAGAGATGCTCGTCGAGGTCGGTCGGCGAGCGCCGGCGGCCCGGCTCGACGGCGCGCTGGTCCAGCGCATGATCGCCGGAGGGCGCCAGATGATCCTCGGCGTCAAGACCGACCCGCTCTTCGGCCCGGCGGTGCTGTGCGGCTTCGGCGGCATCTTCGTCGAGCAGCTGCGCGACGTGTCCCTGCGCGTGCCGCCGATCGGTCCCGCCGACGCGGCGGCGATGATCGCCGAGCTCCGCGGCGCGGCGATCCTGTCGGGCGCGCGCGGCCGCGCACCCGCCGACACGGCCGCGCTGGCCGAGGCGATCGTTCGGGTGGCGGCGCTGGCCGAGGCGCACCGGCAGTCGCTCCGCGCTCTCGACATCAACCCGCTCCTCGTGCTCGACGACGGGCACGGCGTCGTGGCGGTGGACTGGCTGATCGAGCTCGCGTGAAACCCTGGAGGTGACGAGATGGCCTACGAGACGATCGTGTACGAGAAGAGGGGACCGGTGGTCACGCTCACGCTCAACCGGCCCGACACCATCAACGCCATCAACCCACAGATGACCGCGGAGCTCCACGGCGCCCTGGACGAGGCCGACGCCGACGCGGAGGTCAGGGCGATCGTCCTGACCGGCGCCGGACGCGGGTTCTCGGCGGGTTTCGACATCGCGCGCCGACCCGACGGCCGCTCGTCGCTCGACGCCACCGGGGTCGAGGTCGCCGAGTACATCAAGCGCTGGTGGGGACGCGATCGCGACTCGGCGATGGAGCTCATGCACCTCTGGCACCTCACCAAGCCGGTGATCGCCGCGGTGCACGGCTGGGTGATGGGCGGCGGATTCTGGTATGCGCTCGCCGCCGACATCACGATCGCCGCCGACAACAGCGTGTTCGCCCAGCCCGAGGTCCGTCACGTCTCGAACACGACGTTCCTGTTCGCTGCCCTGGCCGGGTGGAAAGCGGCCCATCGGTACTCGCTGACCGGCGACCATTTCGATGCCGCCGAGGCCCTGCGCCTGGGCATCGTCAACGAGGTCGTGCCGGCGGCCGAGCTCCTGGCGCGCGCGCGAGCCCTCGCCGAGCGGATCGCCAAGGTGCCCGAGCCCTCCGTGCGGCTCAACAAAGCGGTCACCTGCTACGGCTTGCTCGCGATGGGCCTGGGCGCCGGGATGCTGATGAACATCCCGTTCTCGAGCATGGCGCACGCCTCGTACAACGCCCAGCGGGCCGAGCTGATCGCGGCCATGCAGTCGGGGGGCCTGAAGGCATTTCTGGAGGCCCGGGACGGCGGGTTCCGGCCGGAGCCCTTCGGGCCAAGATCGGCCCCGAAGTCCTGATGTGATAGCCTTCCAACGAAGCTAGGAGGGCCCTCATGGAGGACACGACGTCCAGGTCGCTCGAAGAGTAGGATCGCGGACAGCACTCGTGGCGTCGGCTCTGACCTGCGCCCTGCTCGACGCGTTCGCGTGAGCCACGCCGTGCCCCCGTCCGTCTCGGTCGGCATCCACGTGCCGAGCGCCTCGGTCGCGCCGCTGGATTCCGGTGAAGCTTACGCGGAGTTTTTCCGTCAGGTCGAGGCGCTCGGGCTCGACGCGGTGTGGACCGAGGATCGGATCTTCCACGACGCGAACATGCTCGACCCGCTCATGCTCCTGGCCTCGGCGGCGGCGTGCACGCGTCGCATCGAACTGGGCACCGCGGTCCTCGTCGTCACCTTGCGCGCGGCCGCCGTCGTCGCCCGCCAGGTGTCGACGCTCCACCATCTCTCGGGTGGACGAGTGGCTCTGGGCGTTTCGCTCGGCGGTCGGCCGGAAGAGTACGCGGCCGTCGCGGTGCCGATGAACCGTCGTGTCACGGTATTTCGGGAGAGCGTGACGGTGATCCGGCGGCTGCTCGCCGGCGAGCCGGTCGACTACCAGGGCCAGTTCTTCCGTCTCGAGAAGGCGACCGTCCGCCCGGCCGCGCGCGTTTCGCTCTATGTCGGCGGCCATGCCGAGGGCCCGCTGCGCCGCGCCGGCGAGCTGGCCGACGGCTGGATCATGAGCCCGTTCGGCGCCGTGCGCGACTTCCCGCGCCTCTGGCGCGCCGTGCGGGACGCCGCGCACGCGGCCGGCCGGAATCCCGACGCGCTCGTCGCCGGCCGTCTACTCTACGTCGCCGTCGACGACGATCGCAACCGCGCGCGCGACGCGCTCCGCGGTTTCCTGCACGGCTACTACGGCGCGCGCTTCGACGTCGATCAGCACGCCATCTTCGGACCGCCACGCGAAGTCGCCGCGCGGCTCATCGAGCACGTCGAGGCTGGCATGACGAAGCTCATGCTGGGCGTACCGAGCCTCGATCTGGCTCACCTCCGCCGCCTGGCGACGGAGGTCGCGCCGGCCGTGCGCGCCCACTCGGCCGCTGCGCGATGAGCATGCCGCGAACGCCGGCGGCCCGCGAAAGTGGAGCCCTGCTCGCGCGCTGGGGTCGGCTCGTGTACCGCGCCCGCTGGACCGTACTGGCGCTGTCGGTGCTTACGCTGTGTGCGTCGTTGTGGCTGATCCACGTGGGCGGCCCGCTGGATCCACCCGACATCCCGGCCGAGACCGAATCCGGACGGGCGCGACGGCTGCTCGAGAAGGAGCTACCGGGGCAGCCGCCGTCGTTCAGCTTGATCTTCAGCAGCCGGACACGGCAGGTGTCCGACCCGGCCTTCCGCGAGGAGGTCGAGCGCGCGCTGGCGCCGCTCCGTCGCGACCCGCGAGTCGCGCGCGTGCGTACCGCATACGACCCGCCCGGGCCCGGGCCGACGGCGGTTCCTCTCGTCTCGCGGGACGGACGAGGCACGCTCGTCACGGTGGAGCTGCGCGGAACCGCCGCCGGCTTTGCCTCGCTCGAGTTCTCCGGCCTTCCGCCCGACCTGTACCCGGCGCTGCGGGGGCTGGTCCACTCCGAGACCCTGGACGTCGCGTCGGTCGGCAACGTCGCGCTCAACCACGACTTCACCGAAGTCGCTCGGAAGGACCTGGGCCGGGTCGAGATGCTGATCCTTCCCGCGGTCGCGAGTCTGTTGCTGCTCGTCTTCGGCTCGGTCGTCGCGGCCGCGCTCCCGCTGGCGGTCGGCGCCCTGGCCATGACCGGCGCGATGGCAGTCACGCTCCTCCTGGCCCGCTTCGTGTCGGTTTCGATCTACGCGCCGAACATCGTCAGCATGATCGGGCTCGGCGTCGCCATCGACTATTCGCTCTTCGTCGTGAGCCGCTTCCGTGAAGAGATCCGCGAGCGGCCACCGGTCGAGGCGCTGGCCCGGACCGTCGCCACCGCGGGCCGCGCGGTCTTGTTCTCGGGTCTCACCGTGGCGATCGGCCTGCTCGGCATGCTGTTTCTGGGCCTCGGCAATCTCGGCTCGATGGGCTGGGCCGGTACGAGTGTCGTCACCCTGGCCGTCGTGTACGGCCTCACGACCGTGCCGGCGCTCCTGGCGGTGCTGGGCCCGCGCGTGAACGCGCTGCGCGTGCCGTTCCTCCACAGCGAGCGCGGCGGGGGGCTCTGGCATCGGCTGGCCGTGACGGTGATGGCCCATCCCTGGCGGGTCTTCGTACCCGTGGTGTGCGTGCTGCTCCTCTTCGGGCTGCCCTTCCTCCACCTGCGCGTCGGCTCGGGTGATGCGACCTCGCTGCCGCCCGAGGCAGAGTCGCGCCGCGGGGACGAACTGCTACGGCGTGAGTTTCCCGGCGGCGAAGCCAACCGTATCGTGGTCGTGCTCGACGCCGGCCACGCCTCGCCGCTCGAAGCCGGGCGAGTCACCCAGACCTACGCATTCAGCCGCTGGCTGGCGGGTCGTCCGCACGTCCAGCGTGTCGACAGTTTCGTCGACCTCGATCCTTCGCTCGATCTTGCGACGTACCTGCAGATGGCCGCGCTGCCACCGACCCAGCGGCCGCCCGAGCTGGTCGAGGCGCTCCGGCACACCCTGGGCGACCACGCCGCCATGCTGGTCGCGACCACGAATCTGCGTACGGCCAGCGACGAGGCCCGGGCGCTCGTCCGCGACATCCGGAAGGCGCATCCGCCCTACGACGGTGAGGTGCTGGTGACCGGGCAGACCGCCTTCGATCTCGACTTCATCGGGCTCGTGATCCGCCACGCGCCGTTCGCGATCGGCCTCGTGGTCGTCGTCACCTACGTCGTGCTGTTCTTGCTCCTCGACTCCGTGCTGCTTCCGCTCAAGGCGATCATCATGAACCTGCTGTCGATCACCGCTTCCTACGGAGCGCTCGTGTGGATCTTCCAGGACGGCCACCTGGCGACCTGGCTCGACTTCACGCCGGGGCCGATCCAGACGGCCACGCCGCTCATCATGTTCTGCCTGGTCTTCGGCCTCTCGATGGACTACGAGGTCCTGCTGCTGAGCCGCATACGCGAGGAGTACGAACGAAGCGGCGACAATGCGGGCGCCGTGGTGGTGGGCCTGGAGCGCACGGGACGACTGATCACCGGTGCCGCCGCGATCATGGCGGCCGTCTTCTTCGGCTTCGGGCTGGCGCGGTCCGTGGTCATTCAAGCGGTCGGCGTCGGGATCGGCGTCGCGGTCGTCGTCGACGCGACGATCGTCCGCGCGCTCCTGGTACCGGCCACGATGCGCTTGCTCGGCCGGTGGAACTGGTGGCGGCCGGCCTGGCTCGTCCTGCGTCCCCGGCGCCGCTCGAGCGGTGTCGTCGCGGACCGAAGCTGAGCGGTCGGCAGGCGCGCCGAGCTCGCGCTGGCAATTTGACCTGCCGTGTCGGATACTCGGCGCGACGAACGCGTCGCGATCGACTTCACGCGGCGCGCGGGCGCGCTCGTACCCCGCCTCGGGCGCTGCGGGCTGTCGCGGGGCCGGGCCCCGCCGGCCAGAGGCGTGTCAATCAATCCACGGAGGATGCGATGGCAATCAAGGCTGGCGATCGGCTTCCCGACGGCACCCTGACAGAGATGATCGATACCGAGCGGCCGGGCTGCACGGTCGGCCCGAACGCCTTCTCGGTCGGCGAGATCACCAAGGGCAAGAAGATCGCGATCTTCGGGCTGCCGGGCGCCTTCACCCCCACGTGCTCGGCCAAGCACGTCCCGAGCTACGTGCAGAACTTCGACAAGCTCCGGGCCAAGGGTGTCGATGAGGTCTGGTGCGTCGCCGTCAACGACGCCTTCGTGATGGGCGCCTGGGGCCGAGACCAGAAGGCCGGGGGCAAGGTCCGGATGATGGCCGACGGTAGCGCCATCTTCACCAAGGCGCTCGGGCTCGACATGGACCTGACCGCGCGCGGCATGGGCGTGCGCTCCCAGCGCTACTCGATGCTGGTGGACAACGGCGTCGTCAAGGCCGTCAATGTCGAGCAGCCCGGCAAGTTCGAGGTCAGCGACGCGGACACGATGCTGAAGTCGCTCTGATCTTCGAAGCCCAACCCATGGCGGCGATTGCCGAAGGCACGAAGGCCCCCAGCTTCACCCTCGAGGACGGCGCGGGCAAGCGCGTCTCGCTCGGGGACTTCAAGGGCAAGAACGTCGTCGTCTATTTCTACCCAAAAGACGACACGCCGGGCTGCACCAAGGAGGCCTGCGGGTTCCGCGACCTCTGGAAGGAGCTGCAGCGGGCCGGCGTGGTCGTCCTCGGCGTCTCCGCCGACGACGCCGAGTCGCACACGAAGTTCGCGAGCAAGTACAAGCTCCCCTTTCCGCTGCTCTCCGATCCGGATCGAAAGCTGATGCAGGCGTGGGGCGCGTACGGGGACAAGATGATGTACGGCAAGAAGACCAAGGGCGTGATCCGGTCGACCGTGTGGATCGGGCCCGACGGAGTCGTGCGCAAGCACTGGGCGCGAGTCCCCGACGCCGCCAAGCACCCCGCCGCCGTCCTCGAGGCGATCCGCGGCGGCGACTAGGCTCGACAGGAGATTCCCGCGATGGCCTACGATCTCGTGATCAAGAACGGCATGCTGATCGACGGCTCGGGGCTGCCTCGCTACCGCGCGGCTCGTGCAGCGCGCGCGGGATCGCGGCGACGGTCGTGAACGGCGAGGTCCTGCTCCGCGACGGCAAGCACACGGGGCCCTGCCGGGTCAGCTCCTGCGTGGACCGCTCGCGCGACAGCGGTAGGCATCGGGCTGCGCGCCGGCGTGGAGAGTGGGACAATCGAGTCATGCGGTGGCGAGTCATGCTGATCGGAACGGCGATGATCCTGAGCGCGGGCTCGCTCCACGCCGCGCTCGGACAGACGAGGACGCCGCCGGGCGGGACGACCCCGGGCGGCGCCATGTTCGACCGCCTCCGCCAGTCGACCACGCGCCCGATGCCCGAGACGCCTGCGCCGATCGTCCGCCCGCCCGACATGAGCTGGGTGCCCGATCGATTCGTTCTGGTCCCCGGCGTCGACGGTCAGCTCCTCGTGCCTGGACACTGGGAGCGCCGGCTGTCCGACCACGAGGTGTACGCGCCGCCGTTGACCGGCCGAACCCTGCAGGGCGACACGACCATCAACTTCCCTGCCCGTGCACGGCCGCCCGTCAACGAGCGCCAGTTCCCCTGACCGCCGCCTTCCCGAGGGGCTCTGTGCCGACGGATTGTGGACGGCGCGCGATAGCCATCGCCGATCTGGTCCAGCGCCTCGCGGGACACCTCGACGAGCATCGTGACTGCGCCGATCTCGCCGGCAGCATCCTCGAGGTGACCGCGAACGGCGCGCGCTGGGGGGTGGCGTGGCTGCGGTGCCCCTCGTGCGGCATGCGCTGGGAGCGGCGTCTGGCCCTGAACGGAGCCCCATAGCCTCGAGCCGCACTTCGGGCTTGACTCCATCGTCACCGGCGCTGTATCCGGTCTCGATGGCCAGCCACGCCTCCGTGTCCGACGCGCACCGTCACCTCTCGCGCGACCCGGTGATGCGCCGGTTGATCCGCCATCACGGTCCCTGCGCCCTCGCCCCCCGCAGGTGGTCGCCGTACGAGGCGCTCACGCGCGCCATCGCCCACCAGCAGCTCAACGGCCGCGCTGCGGAAACGATCCTCACACGCTTCGTGGCCCTGTTCGAGAACGGACGCTTTCCGTCGCCCGCGGACGTCTCGGCGGCTCGCGTCGCACGGTTGCGCCGGGCCGGCTTCTCGCGCGGCAAGGTGCGGGCAATCAAGGACATCGCACGGCACGCGCTCGGGGGCGCGGTGCCGACGCGCCGGGTGGCGGCGCGTCTCGACGATGAGGCGATCATCGAGCAGTTGACGCGAATCCACGGGGTCGGGCGGTGGACGGTGGAGATGCTCTTGATCTTCACCCTCGGGCGGCCCGACGTCTTGCCCGTGGACGACTTCGGCGTGCGCGAGGGCTACCGCCTGGCATACGGGCTCCGACAGCGGCCGACGCCCAAGGCGTTGCGGGCCATCGGCGAACACTGGAAGCCCTATCGCTCGGTCGCCGCCTGGTATCTCTGGCGCGCGGCGAGCGAGCGCCGGAGAACCCCCACACCGGTGAAGACTCCGAAATCGTGAGGAGGCTCGATATGAGCGGGTTCGTGCGACGAATCCTCCTCGGTTCCTTCATCGCCGCGGCGTCGGTCGGGGAAGCCGCGGCTCAGGCTCAGCCCGAGGGGCAGCTGACCGTCGCGTTCGACGCGTCGATCGCGCCCACGTTCCTCGATCCGGCCGAGACTCCGGGGATCGGCACGCCGTTCGTATTTCTCTACGCGATGCACGACGCGCTCATCAAGCCGTTGCCGGGCAACGACATGGCGCCGTGCCTGGCCGAGTCGTGGAAGGAGAGCGCGGATGGGCTCACGTACGAATTCAAGCTGCGCCCCGGCCTCAAATTCCACAACGGCGATCCCTTCACCGCGGACGACGTGAAGTTCACGTTCCAGCGCTACAAGGGCGCGTCCGCGAAGCTGTTGCACGACCGGGTGAAGTCGGTCGACGTCCTCGATCCGCTTCGCATCCGGTTCGTGCTGGACAAGCCGTGGCCCGATTTCCTCCTGTTCTACGCGACACCCGCCACCGGGGCCGCCTGGATCGTGCCGAGGAAATATATCGAGAAGGTCGGCGAGGACGGCTTCCGTCGCCAGCCGGTCGGGCTCGGACCCTATCGCGTCGTGCGTCTGACGCCCGGGGTCGAGCTGGTCCTGGAGGCCAACGAGCAGTACTGGCGCAAGAAGCCCTCGATCAGGACCATCGTCATCAAGGGCGTACCCGATCGGACGACGCGCCTGGCCATGCTCAAGACCGGCGAGGCGGACATCGGCTATCTGATGGTCGGCGTCGAAGCCTCGACCATCAAGGCCGACCCCAAGCTTCGGCTTGCGCGGGTGATTCCACCGGCGGTGTGGTGGCTCGACTTCCCGGAGCAGTTCACTCCAAAATCGCCGTGGCACGATCGCCGCGTGCGCCTGGCGGCGACGATGGCGGTCGACAAGCAAGCCCTCAACGAAGCCGAGCGGCTCGGCTTCTCGCGCCTGACGGGATCGATCATCCCGAGCGTCATGGAGTTCGCGCTGCGCATCGAGCCGTATCCGTACGACCCCACGCACGCCAAGCGTCTCCTCGTGGAGGCCGGCTACCCGAACGGCTTCGACGCCGGAGACATCACCCCGCTGCCCCCGTTCGTCACGATGGGCGAGAGCGTGGCGAACTATCTCGCCGCGGTCGGCATCCGCGGCCGCGTGCGCAGCATGGAGCGCGCGACCTACATGGAAGCGTGGCGAACGAAGACCCGATCGGGCGTGTTCGTGACGGTCACGGCGGCCCCGGGAAACGCGGCCTCACGGATCGAGAACTTCGTCATCAGCACCGCGCCCTACGCCACCGGCGGTCATCCTGACATCGACGACCTGTTCCGCCAGCAGGCGCAGGAGCGCGATCGCAAGAAGCGCGAGACGCTCTTGCATCAGATCCAGCGCCTGATGTACGACCGCGTCATGTACGGAGGGATCTTCGAGCCGGCCACCCTGCACGGCATCGGCCCGCGGGTCGATGAGCCGGGAGTCGGCTTGAGCCCGCAGCTCTATTTCACCTCGCCCTGGGAAGACATGCGCGTGAAGAAGCCGTAACGATCCAACGCTGTGGGAGGTACCGACATGGCCATCCAGCTCGACCACGTCATCGTGCCCTCGCGCCAGCGACTCGCCTCGGCGAAGCTGCTGGCCGACCTGCTCGGCGTGCCCTGGGAGGAATCGCGGGGTGAGTTCACGCCGGTGTACGTCAACGACTCGCTGACCGTCGACTTCGCCGATCGCGAGCAGTTCCAGCGCTACCATCTCTGCTTCCGCGTCACCGACGCCGACTTCGACGCGATCTTCGGCCGCGTTCAGTCCGCCGGGCTCGCGTACCGGAGCCGCCCGCGTGGCGAGAACGACATGCTGATCAATCACCGTCTCGGCGGGAAGAACGTCTACTGGGAAGATGGCGACGGACATCTCTGGGAGATTTTGACGGTCAGCTACGCTCGTGCTGATTCTCCCGTCGCCGTTTAGATTTCGCGTCGACGGAGGCGGAAGCGGCGGGAGGGTGCGGTAGGGGTCGACGGACCACGCGGCACGCGTGCGCCGGCCCGCGGCGGCTGGGCTCCATCCGGGCGCACGACGTCCGCCGCGCGCTTGGCGGGAACGGGTCCTTTCGACCCCTACCACACCCTCCCGCCGCTTCCGTCTGCCCGTCGTGCCAACGTCAACTGCGTCAGGTCAGCGCGTCTTCGGCGTCCTTCGCCTCTCCGTCGAGATCAGCTTAGGCAGGAAACTCGCGCCGTCCCTCCAGCGCCGTTCCGCCCAACACGGTCTCCGCGGATCATTCGCGGTCAGCGGGGGTGGGTGCGGGGGTCGAGGAGGTCGCGGAGAGCGTCGCCGACGAGGTTCAGGGCCAGGACGATGACGAAGATCGCGAGGCCGGGGAGCAGGACGACGTGAGGGCTCAGGACGACGAACTGGCGGCCGGTCGCGAGCATGCTTCCCCAGTCGGCGGTCGGCGGTTGGGTGCCGAGCCCGAGGAAGGAGAGGCCGGCTGTCGCGAGGATCTTCGCCCCCACGTCGAGGCTGAAGGCCACGATCACCGGCGACAGGAGGTGCGGCAGGATGTGGCGGCCGAGGATCAGCGGGTCGGTCGCGCCGAGCGCGCGCGCGGCCTCGACGAACTCGCGCTCGCGCAGTGAGAGGACCACGCCGCGCACGAGGCGCGTGTAGATCGGAAAGCCCACGATCGCGATGGCGATCATCGCGTTGCGCAGGCCGGGCCCGAGGCCCGCGACGATGGCGATGGCCAGCAGGATGTACGGGAACGCCATCAGGATGTCGGTCAAGCGCATCACGACGGTCTCGATCCAGCCCGTGTAGAAGCCGCCGAGAATTCCGAGCGTCACGCCGATCACCATCGCCGCGCCCGCGGTGGCCACGCCCGCGAGCAGGGACACCCGCGCGCCCCAGACGAGCCGAGCCAGGAGATCGCGACCGAACTCGTCGGTGCCGAGCCGATGACCGGATGTCAACGGCGGACGCAAGCGGTTCGGCGTGTCGACCGTATCGGGGTCGAGCAGCGGGAGCCAGGGCGCGAGCAGGGCCACGAGCACCGCCGCCAGCAAGGCGAGCCCGGCCACCACCGCCAGGCGGTCGCGCCGCGCGGCTCGGCCGAGCCCGAGCCGGAAGCGTGACGCCTCGGCGGCACGCCCGATCGGATCGCCGACACCCGCGACGCGAACGCTCACCGTCTCGCCGTCCTCACTCGTAACGGATCCGCGGATCGAGCCACGCGTAGAGGAGGTCCACGACCAGGTTGATGAGGACGAAGCTCAGCGCGACGACCAGCACGCAGCCCTGCACCAGCGGAAAGTCACGCGCGAGGATTCCCTGCACCATCAACGTGCCGACACCCGGCCAGGCGAACACCGTCTCGGTGAGCACCGCGCCGCCCAGGAGGTAGCCGGCCTGCACACCCACGACGGTGACGATCGGGATGAGCGCATTCTTCAGCCCGTGGCGCAGCACGACGGCGCGCTCGACGACACCTTTCGCCCGAGCAGTCCGGATGTAGTCCTGGCCGAGCGTCTCGAGCATGGTGCTGCGCGTGAGACGCGCGATGATGGTGACGGACGTCGCCGCCAGAGTGACGGCGGGCAGCGCCAGATGCACGAGCAGGTCTCGCAGGTCGCCTCCGCCGTAGGGCGCGAACATGCCCGAGGCGGGCACCCAGCCGAGCCAGAGCGCGAAGATCACCATGAGCACGATGCCGAGCCAGAAGACCGGCATGCTGGCGCCGAAGAGCGAGGCCACCGCGCTGAGCCGATCGAGCAGCGAGTTCGGGCGGATGGCGGACGCGATGCCGAGCGCCAGACCGCCCGCCGTCGAGAGCACGAGCGCCGCGCCGGTGAGCACGAGTGTCGCCTTGAAACGCCCGAGCACTTCGTTCAGCACCGGCCGTTTCATCCAGATCGAGTGTCCCAGATCGCCGCGCGCGACCAGGCCGAGCCAGTGGACGTACTGCACGTAGAGCGGCTCGGTCAGGCCGAGCTCGGCGCGCAGACGCTCGAGATCGGCCTGGGTCGCCTGGGAGCCGAGCATGATCTCGGCCGGGTCTCCGGGCGCCAGGTGGAGCACCATGAAGATGATGACCGACACACCCAGCAGGACCGGCACCAGGAGCAGCAGGCGGCGGACGACGTATCGTCTCACCGTCCGGCGAGCCTCACTTCAGCGAGATCGTCTCGACGCGGAGGTCGAAGCTCGGGTGGAGCTTGAACCCCTGAACCCGCTTGGAATGCGCGGCGGTCTGGATCTCGTGGTCGATGAAGATCCACGGCGGATCGTCGACGAGAATTCGCTGGGCCTCGCGGTAGAGCGACGCGCGCTTGCCCTGGTCGGTCGTGAGCCGCGCCTGGTGCAGGAGCTCGTCGAAGCGCTCGTTCTTGTAGAGCGCGCGATTCGGCCCGGCCGGGGTCCACTGGCTCGAGTGGAGCAGCGGGTACATCACCATGTCCGGGTCCTCGTTGCCCGCCATCCACGAGAGCGCGAACAGCTCTTGCTCCTTCGTCCTGAGCTTGGCCAGATAGGCGCCCCACTCCATCGTCTGCAACGTCACCGTGACGCCGACGGCCTTGAGGTTCGACTGGATCACGGTCGACATCGGCACCGGCGCTTGCATCCCCGAGCCCGATTCCGGCACCCAGAGGGAAGTCGAGAATCCACTCGGGTAGCCGGCTTCGGCCAGGAGCTTTCGCGCGCGCTCCGGATCGTAGGGATAGGGCTTGAGCCCGGAATCGGCGCCCCACGTGGCGGGTAGCACCGGGCCGCGGGACAGTGAGCCCGTGCCCTTGAGGACGTCGCGCACGATCGCGTCCTTGTTCACCGCGTAGTTCAGCGCCTGGCGGACGCGCTTGTCGTCGAACGGCTTCTTCTGGTTGTTGATGCCGAGGTACCAGACGTGGGCGCCGACCTGCTTGAGCAAGGTCGCCTTCGGGCTCTGCTCGACCTGGCCGACGAAGTCGGGCGGCACGTCGACGATGAGATCGAGTGAGCCGGTCAGAAGCTCGGTCAACCGCGCCTGGCCCTCGACGATCGGTCGGTAGACCACGCGGTCAAGCTTCACCGGATAGCGCCAGTAGCTCGGGTTCTTCTCCAGGACCACGCGCTGGCCGCGATCCCACGACCCAAACTTGAACGGACCGGTACCGACCGGCTGAAGCGCGTAGTCGGCGCCGAATTTCTTTACCGCCGTCGGGCTGACGATCGACGCCGCCGCGGACGTCAGGATCGTCAGGAACGACGCGCGCGGCTCCTTCAGCACGAACTCGACGGTGGACGGGTCGACGACCTCGACGGCCCTCACGTTGCCGAAGAAATAATTGGCGAACGGATACTTGCCGAGCTTGTTGAACGGATGCTCGGGATCGATCTGGCGCTCGATGGAGAACTTCACGGCCTCGGCGTTGAGGGGCGTGCCGTCGTGGAACGTGACGCCCTTGCGCAGCTTGAAGCCGTAGCGCAGACCGTCCTTCGAGATCGTCCACGACTCGGCCAGACCCGGCACGACCTGCGTGCTCTCCTCGGGGAACGTCACGAGCGTCTCGACGACGCGGCGGCCGACCCGGTTGGAGTTGAGGTCGGTCACCTGGGCCGGATCGAGGTTCACGGGCTCGGCCACGAGGCCGACGACGAGCGTTCCGGCCGGCTGCGCCGAAGCCGAGGCCATCGGGCCGACGAGACCGATGAGCGCGACCACGAGCGCGGGCCACACCGCGGCAATTCTCATCGAGCGCCTCCATTCGAGCGATCGGTGCAGCGATCGCGTCGCCAACTTATACGATCGAGCGCGGCCACGCAAGACGCCGGGTCGGGGGCCACCGCTCTGTTAGAATCCGCGCGGGAGACACCGGTGCCCAGATTCAACGAGTTCTACCTGAACCTCAATCAGAGCTATCTCTTCGCCGAGATCCGGCGCCGGACGAAGGTGTACACCGACGCGCATCCCGACGTTCGCCTGGTCGATCTCGGCGTCGGCGACGTGACCCAGCCTCTGCCCGCGGCCGTCGTGCGGGCGATTCACGAGGCGGCGGACGACATGGCGCGGCGCGAGACCTTCAAGGGCTACGGGCCCTACGTCGGTTACGAGTTCCTGCGCGCCGAGATCGCGACCCACGACTTCGGCTCGCGCGGCGTGAAGATCGCCGTCGACGAGGTCTTCGTGAGCGACGGCGGCAAGAGCGACAGCGCGAACCTCCAGGAGATCTTCGCGCAGGACTGCGTGGTCGCGCTCATGGATCCCGTTTACCCCGTCTACGCCGACAGCAACGTGGTCGCCGGGCGTAGCGGCCGCGCCGACGAGAGCGGCCGCTACGCTGGCATCGTGTACCTGCCCTGCACCGCCGAGAACAAGTTCCAGCCGGCGCTGCCCGACCGGCACGTCGACCTGATCTATCTCTGCTATCCGAACAACCCCACCGGGGCCGTGGTCACCCGCGAGGCGCTCGAGCGCTGGGTCGACTACGCGCGCGCCGAGGACGCGGTCATCCTGTACGACGCCGCCTACGAGGCGTACATCGTCGAGCCGGAAGTCCCCCACTCGATCTACGAGATCGATGGCGCGCGGGAGGTGGCGATCGAGTGCCGCAGCTTCTCGAAGAACGCGGGCTTCACCGGCATGCGCCTGGCCTATACGGTCGTACCGAAGGAGACGCGTGGCCGCGGCGCGGACGGCAAGACGATGAGTCTCAACACCTTGTGGACGCGCCGCACGTCGATGAAGTCCAACGGCCCGCCCTACGTCATCCAGAAGGCCGCCGCCGCGGTGTACACCCCCGAGGGGCAAACGCAGGTGCGCGCGCTGATCGACTTCTACATGGAGAACGCGCGGATCATCGGCGCCGGGCTGAGGGCCGCGGGCTTCACCGTCTACGGCGGGCGCAACGCGCCCTACATCTGGGTCCGCACGCCGCCGTCGATCGCGTCGTGGGATTTCTTCGACAGGGTTCTGGAGAAGGCGAACGTCGTCGGAGCGCCGGGCGCCGGGTTCGGTCCGAGCGGCGAGGGTTATTTCCGGCTGACCGCGTTCGGATCTCGCGCGCAGACCGAAGAGGCGGTCGAGCGGATCAAGACGCGGATGTGAGGGCGCCGCGCCGCACCACCGCGCCGTCCCGTCCCTGCGAGCTTGCCAACGTCTGGGCCAGCAGCGCCGCCGTCGAGGGTGCGAGGCGGTGCTTCCGTGAGAGCTCGAGCACCGCCTGATAGAGCTGCGAATAGCGAACGACCGTCGCCCGCGCGTCGCCCGCCTCCACACGGCACAGCGGATGGGTGAAGACGATGATCGACTCCACCCAGCGCAGGGTCGAGGCGGCCAGCTCGGGGTGGCGCTCGGTCAGAAAATACCGGATGGCGCACGCGCCAGAGTTGACCTGTCGGCCGATGCTCTTTCGCCGATATCCGTTGACGGACCAGTCGTCGCCCCAGCAGCGAATGTTCCCCGCGAGGCGTTTCGTCTCGATGACGACCACGCCACACGGGCCGATCAGCACGTGATCGATGTTGCCGTGCGCCAATCCGAGCGTCACGTCGTTGACGAGCCAGTAGTCGTCCGGGAGGCCACCGAGGAGATCGGTGACCAGGCGCTCGCCGAGGCGGCCGGTGCGCACGTTGCGCAGTCGTCGGGCCACGGGCCGGCCGAGCCGGAACGCGGTGACGACGGCGAGGAGCCCGACGCCCAGGTGGAGCGGGGTCGGATGGAACAGTCCGGAACCCGGCTCGCCGACGACCAGCGCAATTCCCAGGCTCGCAAGCACGATCAGACCGACGAGCGCGGCCCACAACCGCTGCTCGCGGCCTTCGAGGTAATGGCCCCCGACGCGCACCTGCCGCATGTCAGCTTGGCGGGGTCCAGGCCGGGCGCGACTCGGTTTCGCTCAGCGGCGCGGCGAATTCTCCCGCCGGCCTGGGGCGCGCGCGGGCTTCACCGAGCACGCCCCCGACCGTGCGGCTGGCCTCGCTGGCGAAGAGCCGCACCATGCCAACCGTGGTGCGCTCGTCGAAGATGGCGAGGAGGATCGCCTCGTCGTCGACGGTCGAGACGTGGATCGAGCGCTTCGTGCCCTCGTGGAAGAGCACGCTGAACTCAGGCTCGCCGAGCAGGTGGGCCATCGCCGCGGTGGAGCTGAAGGCGGCGGCCGCCAGCGCCGAGATGGACACCGCGTCGAGCGCCTGGGAGACGCCGTCCATCGCCAAGAGCTGACCGCTGCGGTCGATCAGGAGCGCCGCGCCCGCGCCCGATTCGCCGAGGAAGCGCGTCAGGATCTCCCGGATCCGCGTCGCGTCTTGCTGCTGGATGACGGTGTTACGAAGCTTCATCGCGCCTCTCCCGCTTGCCGCCGAACTCGCTGGCGAGGGCCATGCGCGAGACGGTGTTGAGCGTGTCGAAGACGCCCTTCCCCCTGACGGCCGAGGCCTCGAAGAACGGGACGCGCGTGGCTCGGCGGTTGAGGACGAACTCCAGGTAGGTCACGGGCGCCAGGTTCGGCAGGTCACGTTTGTTGTACTGCAGCACGTACGGGATCTCGTCGAGCGTCGACTCGTACTCACGGAGATTCGCCTCCAGATCGCGCAGGCTCTCCACGTTTTCGCGCAGGCGGTCGAACTGCGAGTCGGCGACGAACACGAGGCCGTCGGCGCCCCGGAGGACCAGCCGTCGCGTCGCGTTGTACTGGACCTGGCCGGGCACGGTGTAGAGCTGGAAGCGCGTCTGGAACCCGCGCACGGTGAGCGCCGACACCGGCAGGAAGTCGAAGTAGATCGTCCGGTCGTCGCCAGTCGCAAGCGAGATCATGTTCCCGCGATTCGCATTCGGCAGGCTGCGATGGATGTACTGCAGGTTGGCGGTCTTTCCGGCCATGCCGGGTCCGTAGTAGACGATCTTGAAGTCGATGACCCGGTTCGCGTAGTTGATGACGGACACGGCTCAGCTCCGCACCAGGGCGTCCAGACGTGTCGCCGCCCGGTCGAGCTCGATCCGCGCGAGCCCCGGTCGATCGATGCGCCCGACGCCGACCAGCATCGTCACGCTGCCCGACGCCCCGTCCATCGCCCGCAAGACCAGACGATGTGCGCCGAGCTTCAGGATGACCGAGGTCACCGGGCCGACTTCGGCGCCCTCGAGTGCGAGGTGCAGATCACGCGCGAATCGCGCGAGCGGGAGCGCGTCGAGTGAGCTCGGCAGGAACAGGCACGCGCTGAGCGCGCCCGCATGGTCACGCAGCAGGGTCGGCGACACCGGACCGAACGCCGTCAGCGACCCCGCCAGGTCGCGCACCGCGGCCGGAACGTTGGCGGCGCGAAGCTCGAGCCCGGCGCCCGCTTCACTCCGCGGCCCATTGTGCTTGCCGTTGCCGGCTCCGAGCTGTACTTCCCGCGCCGCGATCCGGCACAGCCGCTCGAGCCAGGCCAGTGACGCGCGCGAGACGACCGCCGTCAGGAGCATCGCGCCGGCGTCGGGGGACTCGAATGGGGTCAGCACGATCGTCGCCCCGGCCGCTGTCAACGTGGCCTGTGTCACCGGCTCAGGAAGGCGGGCGTCGGCCAGGAACCCCACGAGCCGCGCCGCCGTGCGCACGACCGAATCTTCGCTGATGGCCGGCGCGACGACCGTGACGAGCGTGGTACCCGCGCCGTCTCGCTGCCCGATCTCGAGACCATTCAGGAGCGGCGCGAGCAAGGTGGCGATGCGTCGCGCTTGCTCGCTCCTGCCGCTCTCGGCCGCCACGTTCGCGGGCGCCGCGCTCGCAGAAGGTTCGAGCTCGACGATCGGCTCCGGTCCGGTCAGAAGCTCGGCACCGGGCTCCAGCTCGAATTCTGGCTCTGGTTCTGCCTCGGCCTCCGGCTCTTCCTCCGGCTCTTCCTCCGGCTCGGTCTCTTCGACCGCCTCGGGCTCGCGCGTCTCGTCCACCTCAGCGACGTCCGGTTCGGCTGTTTCTTCCACGTCGGGAGCGGCCGCCTCGGGAGGCGCCGGAGCATGCGGTTGGAACGGCGCGGGAAACTCTTCGATGTCGTGGAAGTCGGTCAGCGGCGTCTGGAGCGCGAGCAACGCCGGCGGGATCTGCGGCACCACTTCGTCGAGCGGCAGCAGCAACGAGCCGTCGGGCAAGCGATCCGCGATCTCCTCGTGAGTCAGCGCGAGCTCGTCCAGGGGGAACTGGTCGGCGACGACCTCCCACTTGACCGGCGCCAGCCCTTCGCCCAGATGCGGCATCAAGAGGTTTCGCGGCACGAGCAGCGAGACACCCGGCCGCTGCGCATCTTTCAACCCTTCGCGGCCGCGGGCGAACATCTCGACGGGGAGCTGCTCGGCGATGCGAAAGAACGGCACCCGAATCATCGGCTCCGTCCAGTCGAGCGCGCGCTTCGGGGTCGTGGCGCCCGGCTTCGACTCCGCCGACGTGGGAACCGTGCTGCGCGGCGCCGCCGCTCCCACGACGGGCGGCTTGACGGACGCCGGCGGCGGTACGACCACCGGGGTTGACGGCGACGACGCGAGCGCCTGGCCGGCAGGCGCGGGCGACAAGACGATAGGGCTGGTCGGCGCGGCTGACGGCGCGATCGCCGACGCGACGACGGCCGCTGGCGCCGCTGGAGGTCGAGCTTGAGCCTGCGCCGCGGCGGCCTGCTCACGCTTTTGCGCGATCGCCGCGCGGGTAGCGGCGGCCGAATCCGCCGTAGGCCCTCCGAGTGGCCGGGGCGCCCCCAGGATCGCGGGCGCCTCGGGGCGCCGCTGAGCGAGGACCTCTCGCGCCTCGCGAGCCGCGCGGGGCAACAAGAGCGGCTTGAGGCGCGCGAACACCAGCGGCGCAGCCGTCAGCTGGAGCAAGGTCACCGCCGGCGAGCCCCAGAGCGCGAACGCGACCGCGGCGCCATAGTTGAGAAGGTCTGGGATCATGAAGAGCGCGCCGGTCGCCACCACGAGCACCGCATGCACCCCGCACATCGTGGCCGCCGCGCCGAGCACTGAACGGATCGAGAGCGGGCGCACGCTGACGAGCCCGACGAGCACGTAGAACACGGGCGGGATCACCAGAGCCGGCAGCACGAGCGCCGGCGAGGCTTCGAGCGGTGTGGCGCGAAGGCCCCGGGCGTGAAGGGCCAGCACCGCGCAAGCGTAGAGCTCGAGACCGAGCGAGAGCTCGAGCGCCCAGACCAGCCTCACCCGCGAGGAGCGTGGCCACGCCATCAAAGCGCCTGCACGAGCTCCGGCACGGCTTTCCTCACGTAGTAGCGCACCTTGCCCAAGACACCTTGATCACCGACCAGCACCGCCAGCAGCGCTGAGGGCCCGACACCGTGCAGCAGCAACGTGCCGGACTCGTACTCGAGGATCGTGCCCACCAGCCGCCCCTGGCCGAGCTCGCGTCCGATGCCGTCGGACGCCTCGGCCAGACACGAGGCCAGCGCGCCGGCCACCTCGTCGGCGTCGGGCGCGAGGTCGCCGGCGGTCTCGATCAGGAATCCCTCGCGATCGGTGAGCGCGACGAAGCGGATGCCCGGCGTGCCGGCGAGCGCCTCCAGGCGCTTCTTGAGGCCCTGGTCCGACGGCGCGGGGGCGGTCGACGCGGAGGAGGGTCCATTCGACGCGGGCACGGGCGCCGACGACGTGGGTATGGACAGCGGCGCGGGCGGAGCCGCGGCGGCCGCCTTCTGCGTTCCGTTGGAGCGCCCGGCGAGCAGGTGGTCGATCTTCCGCACGAGGTCGTCGACGCCGAACGGCTTGAACATCACCTCGTCGGATCGCACCTCGGCGGCCCGCGCCTGGACCGTGCCGTTGTCGATCCCGGAGATCAGGAGCACCGGCGTCGCGCCGATGGCGGGATGGGTCCTCACGTACTGGCAGATCTGATAGCCGTCCTTGTCAGGCAGGATCACGTCGCAGATCACGACGTCGGGTCGGTCGCGATCGATCATCAGGATCGCCTCGGCGCCGGACGCGGCGGCGAGCACCTGAAGCCCACGACCCTCGAGCGCTTTCTCGACGACCTTCCTCACGCTCAAGCTGTCGTCTACCACGAGGACCTTCGGCATCACGTCCTCCTAGGAGATGGGAGCCACGGCCGCGTCTGCGCGGCCCTCGTCGATCTCGGCGGCGGCGCTCAGCAAGAGCTGCTTGAGATCCCGATGAATCGTCTTCGCGGCTTTGACCGCCGTCGCCTCGAGTGGATTGAACGCGAAATTCCCGGTCGCCTCGCCGTGCGCCGCGATCAGCAAGGCCGCGAAGGCCGTCTCGCCGATGAGCCCGAAGAACTCCGCGTGCACGACCCGTCCGCGGTCGAAGAAGACGGCGCCGCGCCCCGACGGCAGCGTGACCACGAGCTGGCCGGTCTTGCCGCCGAGCGCGATCGCCTGCGTGATGTCCGGCAGCTCCATCACCGCTAGCGACCCGCGCAGGCCGTGGGCGCCGTCGGGCTGGGGGGCGGGCGCGGTCGGCTCGCTCGTCGCGACGGGCGGCTGCGCCGCGCGCCCCAGGAGGTTGGCGACCTCGGAGACGATCGCGGTGAGTGGCAAGTCACCGGCAAGCGTCTGGTCCGGCTTGCCCTCCAGCATCGTCGGGGCCGCCTCATCACCGGGGCTCACGAGCAGCAGGAACAGCACGCCCGTCATCAGGGGATCCTTGCGGACGATCGAGCATAGCTCGTAGCCGTCGATGTCCGGCACGCCCACACGGCTCACGATGAGATCGGGCCGATTGCGCTCGAGCATCGTCAGCGCGAAGGAGCCGCTGGTCAGGGCCAGCACGTCGCTGAAGCCGCCCTGGGCCAGGGCCGCCTGCATCGCAGCGAGCCCCGTTCGGTCCGGATCGATCACGATCACGCGCGGCATGGTCGCCTCAGGCTCCCGCGCGCGCCGGCGTCGCGACGGCGAGCGACTCGATCAGCTGAACGAAGCTCGCCTCGTCGACCGGCTTGGCCACGTAGTGCTCCACGCCGAGCTCGCGCGCGAGGTTGACGTGCTTGGCGCCGGCCCGCGTGGTCAGGACCACGACCGGCAGGTCGCATGTTCTCGGCTCACGGTTGAGGTCGCGGATCAGCTCGTAGCCGTTGAGGCGCGGCATCTCCAGATCCGTGACGATGACGTCCACCGACTGCTCCGAGAGCTGTTGCAGCGCTTCCGCGCCGTCCCGAGCGGCGACGACGTGGAACCCGGCGCGCTCCAGCATTCCGCCGACGAACCTGCGCACGCTGACCGAGTCGTCGACGAGCAAGACGCGGCGCCTGGCCTCGACGGCCGGCGCGGCGACCGCCTCGCGCTCGCGACGAAACTCGCCGGCGCGCGGCCGGGCCGACGCCGCGCTCATCTCGAGGAGCTTCAGCGAGTCGAGCAGCAGGACGACCTGCCCCTGCCCGGTGACGGTCGCGCCGGCGAAGGGCCCGATGCCCTGCAGGAAGGCGCCGAGATTCTTGATCACGATCTCTGCCTTGCTGAGGAACTCGTCCACGACCACGGCGAGCGTCTTGCGCCCGGTTCGGAGGGTGACGACCGACAGCGGCCCAGCGGTCGCGCGGCCCGCGATCTGGAGCACGCGATCCAGCCGCACGAGGTCCACGCTCTCGCCCTCGATCTCGATCGACTCGACGCCGTCCATGGTCCGGATCTCTTCCGGACGGACGTGGATCGCCCCCTTCACGGCCGGGACTGGGATCGCCAGGGTCTGCGGCCCCACGTTCACCATGAGCGCATCGGCGATGGCGACGGTCAGCGGCAGACGTATCCTGAAGCGCGTGCCGCGCCCCGCCTCGGTCTGCACCTCGATCTCGCCGCCGAGGCGGCCGACGTTCGAGCGCACGACGTCCATGCCGACGCCGCGGCCCGCGGCGGTCGTCACCGAGGTAGCGGTGGTGAGGCCGGGCAGGAAGATCAGGTCGAGGATGTCGCGCTCGCCGAGCCGCGCCAGGGTCTCGGCCGTGGCGAAGCCGCCGCGCCGCGCGGCTTCCGCGACGGCCTCCACGTCGATGCCGCGGCCGTCGTCCGCGACCTCGATGTAGATCGACCCACCCTTGTGGGCGGCGCCGAGGTGGATCGTGCCCTGCGGCGGCTTGTCCGCACGGCGGCGCACCTCCTCGGGCTCGATGCCGTGGGCGATGGCGTTGCGCACCAGATGGATCAGGGGATCGGCCATGAGCTCGACGATGGTCGTGTCCATCTCGACCGTCTCGCCGCGGACCTCCAGCACGACGCTCTTGCCGGCGGCCCGCGAGCCGTCACGCACCATTCGGACGAACGGCGCGAAGAGTCGGCCGACGGGGACCATGCGCGCGCGCGTGATCTGACCGCGCAGCTCGCCGCTGAGGCGCTGGACGCCGCCGGCGTCCTCCCGCACGACCCGCACCAGACCGGTCAGCTCGTGCTGGATCTCCGTGAGGTCACTCGAGATCTCGCCGACACGGCGGGCGAGGAGGTTGAAGTCATCGTAGCGGTCGAACTCGAGGTCGTCGAAGAACTCCCCCAGTGGAGACGCGCCCGCCTCGGTCGAGCCCCCGCCCGACGAGCGGACGGGCGGCACCAGACGGTCGGCGTACTTCGACTCGAACTCGGCGACGGTCTGGGTCATGCGCGATTGCGTGAACGACAGGAGCTCGCCGGCCTGCTCGAGCTGGACCAGGTGGCGCTCCAGGCGGCTTCGCGTGATCACGAGCTCACCGACCAGGTTCATCAGCGCGTCCAGTCGATCGAGGCTGACGCGGATGCTCGGACGCACCCTACGCGCTGCGGCCTCGCGGCCCGAACGGCCCCGCTCCGGGCCACGCGTGACGGGCTCGGGAGCGTGGGCGACGCGCTCGGCGGCCACCGCCGGCTCGAGACGCTCGGGCGCCTCCGCGACGGATGGCTGGCTCGTCGCGACCGCGCTCACCGCCGCCGCGTCGTCGGCGGTCGGATGCTCGACCGATTGGACGCTTGGCTGAGGCGTCAGCGTCGTCCCCGTGCCGATCGCCGGCAATGAAGCGAGGAGCCCCATCGCGCGCTCGTAGGCGGTGGCGCGCGTCTCCGCTCGGTCCTCCCCGCTCCGCACGAGGAGGCGAAGGGCATCGAGGCCGGCGAAGACGGTCTCGATCGCGGCTCGATCCAGCGGGCGCTGATGCTCGCGGATCTGGCCGAGCATGTCCTCGACCCGATGCGCGAGGTCGCCGACCATTCCGCACCCGACCGTGTAGGCGGCACCCTTGAGCGTGTGGACCGCCCGGAACAGCGCCGCGATCTCGGACTCGGTCGCGCCCTCGCCCTCGAGCGCGACCAGCGACTGCGCCATCGATTCGAGGTGCTCGACCGCCTCCGGCACGAAGTACTCGAGCACGTCCGCCTGGTCGGTGAAGAATCGGTCGAGCTCGGCGAGCCGCCGCGACGTCTCATCGGCCGGCGGCGGTGGCGTCGAGGGGACCAACCCCGCGAGTGACTCCGCGATCGCCTCGGCGTCCTCCACCCCCGTCTCGCCGATACCGTCGAGCGCCGTCTTGAGCCAGAACACCATGTCGCCGAGTGACGCGAGGGCGCGGCGATCCGTGCCCGGGGGCGTCGCGCCTACTCGCTCCACCGCCCCCTCCATCGCCGCGGCGAGACCGGCCACCTGAGGAAAGCCGCTGAGGGCGGCCGAGCCGCGGAGGCGATGCGTCACCACCGCCAGATGCTCGACCACGGCGGTCGGATCCGCCGAGCCCCGGAGCGTAGCGAGGCCGTCCTCGACGGCGGCGAGGGTGTCCCACGCCTCCATCAGGAAGACACTCAGGAGAAACTGCCGGTCGTCTTCAGCCACGCCACCTCCAGTCGATCGGAGCCTCAGCTGCTCAGCTTGAACCGTGCGAGGCTCGCCGTGAGCGCCTCGGCCACGCGGACCATCTGATCCATGGTCTTCCGCGTCTCGACCACGGCCTTCTCGGTCTCGACCGCCACGCCGGCGATCGACTGGACCGCGACCGCGCCGCCCTCGACGCCCCGCACCTGGTCCTGCGTCGTCTGCGAGATCTCCAGCGCCAGCGCCGCGGACTTCTGCGAGATCTCGCCGATCTGGTGCAAACGCTCGCCGGCCTCGACCGTCACCTTGAAGCCCGCCTCGACTTCACGAGTGCCTTCTTCCATGGCCACGACCGCCTGCTGGGTCTCGGCCTGCACGGCCTTGATCAGCACGACGATGTCCTTGGCCGCCTTGCCGGAGCGCTCGGCGAGCTTTCTCACCTCTTCGGCCACGACCGCGAAGCGCAGGCCGGACTCGCCGGCGCCAGCGGCCTCGATGGCGGCGTTGAGCGCCAGGAGGTTGGTCTGCGACGCGATGTCCTCGATCGTGTTCACGATCTCGGAGATCTCGAGCGAGCGATCGGCCAGGCTCTTGACCTTCTTCGAGATCCCCTGCACCTCGCCCCGGATCCGCTGCATCCCGGTGAGACTGGCGCGCACCGCGTGCTCGCCCTTGGTCGCGGAGTCGAGCGTCAGCTTGGCGGCCTCCGCGGAGGCCTCCGCGTTCCCGGCGACCCGCCGCATCGAGCGAGTCAGATTCTCCATCGCGTCGCTCACGCCCACGGCTTCCCGCGACTGCGTCTGAGCGCCGCCGGCCGTCGCTTCCATCGCGCCGATCATCTCCGTGGCGCTCGTCAGCACCTGCTGCGCGGTATCGCGCACGTCGTTGATGATCATCGCCAGCTCGCCGACCATCACGTTGATCGCGTCGACGACGCTGCCGAGGGCGTCGGAGGTCACCTGGCCGCGCTTGGTCAGGTCCCCCTGCGCGATCTCGGTCGCGATGTCGAGGAACCGCGTGATGTTGCGCTGGAGCTCCTCGCGCTTGTGGCGCTCCTCGTCACGCTCCGTTTCGGTCTGGACCAGCGACCGCAGCCGGACCACGGTGTCGTTGAAGGTGTTCGCGAGCTGCCCGATCTCGTCGCGTGACTTCACGACCACGAGCCTCGAGAGATCGCCCTGCCCCACGCGCTCGGCGACCCGCACGACCTGGATGACCGGCTTGGTGATCTGGTGGGCGAAGACCGCGCCGGCGAGGACCGCGAGCAGCGCGACGCCGCCGAAGACCAGGAGCAGGTTCTGGCCGGACTTGGCCGCCGCGGCGGTGATGATCGAGCGGTCCATCCCCACGCGAACCGTTCCGAGCTGGCCGGCGAGGACCGGCACGCCGATGTCGATGATCTGCTGAACCGCCCCCGTGACCGGGTCGGCGTAGGCGATGTCGCGGACCTGCTGCGTCGCCTCGCCGGGCACCAGGTTGCGGTCGACGATCCCGGCCGGGACCAGCGGCGAGAACGTGTGCGCGACCAGCGTCTTCTGCGGGTCGTACACGATCACGTACTTGACGCCGTTGATGGCGGCGAACTGGTCGACGGTGGCCTGCACCGTCGACGCGTCGCGGGTCAGCAGCAGGTCGACGCCCGAGCTGGCCAGGCTCTTGGCGATGGCGCTGCCCTTGGAGGTGAACTCGTCCGTCAGGTTCGTGGTGAGGGCGCGCACCGAGATCCACCAGGTGATCGTCGCCAGCGGAACGAGCGTCACCGCCAGGAACAGGATGATCTTCCCGAGGAGACCCAGCCGCACGGTCCGTTGCTTGTTCATGCTTTCACCGCCGCCGCCCAGTCCGTGATGGGGGCCCATCGAGCGTTCACCACTCTGGTGAAGTACACGTTGTCCAGCCCCTGATGCCGCTCGGGCCCGAACGTGAGGGGCGCGCCGATGCCGAGGTCGAAGCTCCTCAGTGATTCGAGCGCCTGGCGGAATCCGGCGCGCGTCGGGTTCGGTCCGGCGCGCCGTAATCCCTCGACGATCACCCGGGCATTGACGAAGCCTTCCAGGCTCCGGAAGCTGAGCTGCTCGGGCGCGTGCTTGGCATCGCGAAGATAGTCGGGAATCTGTGGATTGTGCTTCTCCATCAGCGCCCGATACTCGACGACGCCGGGCAGGCTCACGTCGTCGTAGCTCGGCACCACCTGTGAATTGACGAGCGCCTGCGTGTAGTCGCGCGCGGTGGCCTGGCCATGCTTGAGGAGGAGATGCAACATCGCCTCGGAGCCGACGAACGACACGTTCGAGATCGGCACGGTCCAGCCCAGGTCCCGCGCGGTCCGCACGAACGCGCCGCAACCCTGATAGGCGCCGGTGCACAGCACCGCCTCGACGCCGGCCTCGCGAAGCGCCTGCACGGCCGGAGTCATGTCGTCCTCGAACTTGGCGCCGCGGATATAGGTGGCCTCGGCGGCGATCCGCATTCCGCGGTGCGCGAGCCCGCGGGCGACGCCGTCGGTACCGCTGCGGCCGTAGGCGTCGATCTGGTAGTAGACGCCGAACCGACGTACGCCCGTCTGCCAGAAGCGCTCGACGAGCGCCACCATCTCCTGCCGGTACGAGGCCCGGATGTTGAAGACCTGCTCGAGATAGGGCTCCTCGCGCTGCGGCTGGGCGCCCGTGAAGTTGCCGACCAGGATCACCTGGCGGTCGGCATAGCGCTTGATCACCGGGAGCGCGCGCGTGAGCGTCGGCGTGCCGACGTAGTTCGAGAGAAAGAAGACCTGCTCCTTCTCGACGAGCTCGATCGTGTTCTTGATGCACGGAGTCGGCTCGTACCCGTCGTCGAGCGCGACGACCGAGATCGCGCGGCCGTGCACACCGCCGCGCTGATTGATTTCGCTGTAGTAGGCCAGCGCGCCGCGATAGAGCTCGACCCCGAGGCCCGCCGAGGGCCCCTTGAAGGCGGCGCTCATACCGATCCGAATGTCCTTGGTGCTCACGCCGGGGCTGGCGCCCCGCGCATCGATGCCGCTCCGGGCGGCCGCCTGGCCCCACGCCGAACGGTTCCGGCCCAGGACTCCGCCCACCGCGGCCGCCGAGAGCACCTTGAGCACCGTTCGCCGTTTCATCGTCATTCCTCCTCCCGCTGCGCTTCTCTCAGCGCCCGCAGAAGCCGTCCCGGATCGAGCAGGGGTACGAGCCGCTCGCCGTCGGGCAGAAACCCGAGGGCCCACCGCGCGTGGGGCTGCGGGCTCGACTCGTCGAGCGTCACGATGCCGCCGAACGCCTCGAGGCTGACCTCACCGTCGATGACCAGTGCGACCTCGAATTCTTCGGCCTCCACGATCAAGGTCGACAGCTTGCGCCCGCCGCGGCGGGCGGCGAGCCCGAGCACTGCACGGGCATCGGCGATCGGTACGACGTCGCCGCGCAGGTTGGCCACACCCACGAGATGCGGCGGCGCTAGCGGCACCGTCGTCCACTCCTCGAAGATCGCGACCTCGCGCACCTGGATGACGTCGAACGCGAACGGCTGGCCGGCGAGCGCGAACACGCAGGCGCGGACCGCCGCGGAGCTGTCGAGCAGACTGGTGCTCATCGGAGGAACCGCCTGACGATCGCGAGGAGCTGGTCGGCCGTGAACGGTTTCGCCAGGTACTCGTCCGCGCCCTGGCGCATGCCCCAGATGCGGTCGCTTTCCTGGTTCTTCGAGCTGACCACGATCACGCGCGCCTGCTTGGTGCGCTCGTCCCGGCGCACGCCGCGGAGCGCCTCGAAGCCGTTCCGCTTGGGCATCACGATGTCGAGCAGCACGACGTCCGGCTGCTCCTTGGCGATCTTCTCCTCCAGCTGGTCGCCGTCGAGGTACGTGACAACGTCGTACCCGGCCGATCGGAGGATCGTTTCCATCACCTGGAGCTCGGAGTACGCGTCGTCGACCACCATCACCTTGGGCATCGGGGCGCAGGCCTCCCGGGGCGGTTCTGCCGTCGTGTCCGCCGTATGTGCCTCGGTGCAACCCATCTGCCACCGCCAGCGTCGATGGCGCGCGCCTTTACGCTCGAACAAACGCGGTACTTAGGCGATTTAACTCGCTCCGCGGCTCGTGCTCGTGACAACTAGTCCGTTCCGATGACAACTTCTGTCAATACTGTCCCGTGCCAGCGTGGCGCGCCTTCGTCAACCGCGCGACAGGTCAGGGCCCGATGGGCGCCGAGGGCATGTGGCGAAGATCTTGAAAGCGCCGAAAAGGCGCCATGCTGTTCGCG
The DNA here is from genome assembly GCA_003221615.1 of Candidatus Rokuibacteriota bacterium. Taxonomy (GTDB): domain Bacteria; phylum Methylomirabilota; class Methylomirabilia; order Rokubacteriales; family CSP1-6; genus AR31. The sequence continues at coordinate 40,045 of QHSQ01000108.1, forward strand.
CGAATCTGGCACCTGGTCCGGGGCACGAAACGACAGCCGACGAGCGCACTGATGTTGCGGGCGCAGCGCCTTCGGGACGAGGGACGCTACCGGCGCGCGGCCGGGCTCGTCGACGAAGCGCTGGTCCACGATCCGAAGAGTGTCGTGGGGCATCTGTTGGCGGCCTCGCTCCACATGGTCCTGCGCGAGACCGGCCAGGCCAGGACCTCGTTCGAGCGAGTGCTCGCGCTCGAGCCGACGCAGCCGCGAGCGCTGCTGGGGCTCGCGCGCGTCGAGCTCGAGGACGGCGAGACGTCGGCGTGCTGCGCGCTGCTCAATCGAGCGCTGGCACGCTATCCGGACTTCCCGGAGGCACGCGCCCTGCTCGAGGTCGCCCGGGGGCTCCTGATAACCGCCGACACGAAGCGCGACACCACGTCGAACGGGACGGCCCACGCCGACCGTCTGCGTCTGCCGGCCGAGAGCCGCGAAGCGTTGTTCATGCGAGCCGATGCGACCGTGATCGTCGCCGAGCCGCATGGACCGCGGACCGACGCGGTCACCGCTCGCGCCGTGAAGCTCGCGACCGTCGCAACGGCGATGCTCGGACGCGCCGGGCTCGGTCCGTTGCGTCACGCCGTCATCGAGGGCGCGGCCGAGACGACGTACCTGCGCAGGGACGACGCGGCGCTGCTGACCCTGTCCTTCGACCGCGACGTGAAGTGCACGACGGCGCTGGGGCACCTCGAGCGGGTGTGGCGCAGGTGCCGCTCGGAGCTCGCATGAGCGCCACCGCCGTCGCGACGCGTCCCGCGGACGGGCGCGACCTCCGTGCCGTGCTCGCCGAGCTTCTGAAGCTCGAGCACATCATCGGCGGGCTCGTCGTCGCTCCCGACGGGCTCGTGATCGCCGCCAATCTTCCGCGCGAGGTTCAGGCCGAGCCGCTGTCAGCGCTGGCGGCCGCGCTGGGTCGCGAGCTCGAGCTTCGCGGCCCTCGGCTTCGGCGCGGAACGTTTCCGACGGCACAGTTCGCGAGCGTGAGCGGATCCGCGTTTCTGGGCAGCACTCCCGTGGGCTACATCGTGCTGCTCGGTGAACCGCGCGCGGACTGGGACTCGGTTCGCTCGGGTCTGCGCGGCGCGCTCGGAACCGTCTATCGCGCCTGGGCGGGCTAGTCCACCTCGGCAACTGCGCGAATTTCTTCGCCGAAATCCCTGATAGTTCTTGCTGGTTTCCCGGCGTCTTGGGAGTAAGATTTACGCTCACCTAAGGAGAATCCGGCCATGCTAAACGGTGAGCGCTCGATACTGATCGTGGTCCCGAGAGGCGGGCAAGATGCGTGTCGGTCGCTGAGCCATACCTTCGCCGACGACTCGACGGTCGAGGTGATCGTCGACCGCCGCCTCACCGATCGTCGATCTGGGAACGGCGCGCACCGACCCGAGCGGCGCCAGGGCGATCGGCGGACGCGGCCCGACGCCGACGCCGAGCTGAAGGTCGACCGGTGGATCGCGGTTCCGCGCGCGACGGGGGCCAATCGGTCGAGCGTCAGGCGGCCGCTGAGCCGCGTGGGCGCGACCGAGCCGTCCGCTCAGGCCGCCACGGGCTAGTCGTCGCGAGCCGGGTAGCGGCGCTACCCGGTTCGAAGCCCCCGGAGGAGCTGGTCCGGCTCGTAGACCGCGCCGCGCGCGATCACTCGCTCGATGCGTCCGATGTTCCGGATGTCGGCCAGCGGATCGGCGGTCAGCAGCAGAAGATCGGCCGCTCGACCCGGCGCGATCGTCCCGAAGAGCTCGCGCTTCCCCAGACGCTCTGCGGGCCGCCGGGTCGCCGCCAGGATCGCTTCCATCGGCGAGAGACCCGCGCGCACCAGAAGCTCGAGCTCCCGATGCAGCGAGAAGCCCGAGACGATCGCGACGTTCGGACAATCGGTTCCCGCCAATACCATCCCGCCCGCCCGATGAAAGCCGCCGACCAGCGTGAGGATGTTGTCCCACGCACGTCTCATGCGATGCCTGGCCGCCTCCGAGGCGCCGTGCGCGGCGGCGCGGCGCTCGGCCCACCGGCCGACGAGCTCTTTGCCCACCGCCGAGGGTAAAAGTGGCAGGGCCTTCGTTCGCTCCGGATCGTCCATCGACGTGTCGCCGACATCGTCGCCGAGAGCGCCCGGCCTCGCGGCATAGAGAACCAGGGTCGGATCGAGCGCCGTACCGGCCGCGATCAGGCCGTCGTAGAGCCGGTGAACCGCGTCGGAGCGCGGATCGAAATCGCCGAGCCAGCGCCAGAGCCAGCCGCCGTACTCGAAGGGGTTCAGCTTCGCCGGTTCGGCCAGCCAGAACCCCTGAGGCGCGAGCTGGCCGAAGACGTTCACGTGCTCCACCGAGTCGATGCCCGCGAGCGCGGCCTCGACGCCCCAGGTCGCGTGCTGGTGCATGAAGACCGGCAGGCCCCGCGCGTGGGCGCGCGCGCACGCGCGGCGCGCCGTGTCGGGTCTCACGGTCACATAGAGCTTGATGGCGTCCACGCCCGCGTCCGCCAGCGCATCGACCTCGGCCTCCGTGTTCGTCGAGTCGAACCGACGGCAGAAGCCGGCGAATCCCGCGTACAACTCGCCTTCCTCCAGCATCGGTCCTGTAAAGAGAATGCGCGGGCCGGGCCTCGCGCCTGATTCGATCAGGGCGCGATAGCCCGCGACGTCGTGAAGCTGGCCGCCGAGATCGAGCACCGTAGTGACGCCCGCGGCCAGAAAGAACTCGGGATGCCACTTCTCGGGCGTGTACACGTGGACGTGCATGTCGACGAGCCCGGGAGTGACGAACTTCCCCTTGCCATCGATGATCGTCGCGTCCGGCGGAATTGGTGTCGTCACCGCCGACCCGACCGAGGCAACCCGGTCACCCTCGATCACGACCGTTGCGCTCTCGAGGGGAGGACGTCCGGTACCGTCCAGGACGGTGGCGCCCGAAACGGCCAGCCTGTGGATTTCTCTCATGTCATAAATCCCAGTTTTACCAGGATGTTGCGTGGCACAACCGAGCGGTTACCAACAGAGTTATCCACAGCAGTGCATAACCTTCGCCGGGCCTGTCGGTGACCGGGGTCACGAGCCTCAGTGCCGAACGGAGGAGACCTTTCCGATCACCCGGAGCACTGACTGCGAGTCGGTCTGCTTCACGGGCGCGATTCGCGGCAGACGCACCACGAACTCGCTTCCGCGCCCCGGCCCATCGCTGAAGGCCTCGACTCTCCCACCGTGAAGCTCCACGAGCCGGCGCACCAGGGTAAGGCCGATGCCGAGGCCGCCCTGAGCATGATCGAGCCGCCGCTCGCCCTGCAGCGGCAAGTCGAACATGTGAGGAAGAAGCTTGAGCGGAATCCCGATCCCCGTGTCGGAGACGCCGATGACGGCAAGAGCCTCCTCGCCCGTGACCCGAATCCGGATCGTCCCGCCGGGCGTGGTGTACCTGATCGCGTTCGTTAGCAGATTCGAGACGATCTGGTTGAGCCGCGTCGGGTCCGCGTTCGCCCAGACGGGCTCGGCCCGAACATCGACGACGTGGCGCTCGAGCCTTCCCGTGCTCGCCAGGTCGCTCACCGAGCGCTGAACGCTTGTCGCCAGGTTCAACGGCTCGCACGAGAGCGCGATCTGGCCGCTGGCGACGTGGACGATGTCCAGGAGGTCGTCGACCAACCGGCCGAGATGGGTGATCTGATGACGGATCCCCTCGCGCGCGCGCATCGCGACGTCGTCGTGGCCGCCGATCCGATCGAGGACGCTGACCGCGCTGATGATGGCGGCCAGCGGATTGCGAAGCTCGTGACCCAGCATCGCGAGGAACTCGTCCTTCGCCCGATTGGCGGCTTCGGCTTCGGCGCGCGCGGCCTCGGCCCTCACGAGCAGTTGCTCGCGCTCCTGATCGATGCGCCGGCGCTCTTCGACGACGGCCCCGGCCGACATGGCCATCACCGACACGGTGCCCATGAAGACTTGCAGCAGCAGCAGCGACTCGTTCGTCGGCACACTCGCCAGAGGCCCGAAGCCGCGAAGCGTTTCCCAGACCGCGATGCCGGACAGCACGGCGACGAGCATCGCGGCCTCGCGCTGACGGAAGCGCACGGCGGCCCAGACGAGCGGAGGCGTGCACAGGAACGTGAGCGGAAGCGTCATCAGCCCCCGATGCGCCAGCCCTTCGCCGAACACCGCGAGCCCGATGAACGTCGTCGTGAGCCAGAGGGCGGCGGCCTCGAGCAACCGGCCAGACGAGGGGCCGGACCACCAGTCGCGCACCAGCAAAACCAGGAGCGGAGCGAAGACCAGCGCGCCTGTCGCGTCGCCGAGCCACCACGTGAGCCAGATGCCGTCGAGATCGCCCCATCCCGCGAATCCGCCGAGCGAGAGGCTGACGACGCCGATGGTCGCGCTGACGAGGCTCGACAGCAGGCCCGCGAGCACGGCGAACTTGAAGACGTCCTGAGCATGGTCGAACGCGCGCGCGCCGTTGGCGTATCGCACGACGAGAAACGCGCCAAGGAGTCCCTCGAGCGTGTTGCCCAGCGCGATGGCCACCGCCGTCGCCGCCGAGCCCGCGGTGCTGACGTTCACAACGAACGCGCCCGCGAAGATCGCCGGCCAGAGGCGGTAGCCGAGTGTCAAGAACGCGGCGAGCGCGATTCCAGTCGGCGGCCAAACCGGCGAAGCGCTCGCGTGGACCGACGCGAGGGAAAGCCCGACCTTTCCCGCGAGGACGTAGAGGCCGAAGATCCCCGCCAGGCTCAGGAGATATTTGCGATCGGCGAGCATATGAGAGTGCGCGCCCTCGTTCCGGCCGGGTCCGTGCGCACAGGCCCTGACCAGTCGCCAGTTGTGTGCGCCACAGGCCGGTCGCGGGGCTGAGGCCCCGCCGGCAGCGGCGCGCCTCTAAATCGAGGTCGCTACTCTGGGCCCACTCCGGGACGAACGCAACCCCAAACTGAGGCGCGGCCGACTCGCCGACCGGAGCGACCCTCGTCGAGCTAAGGAGTCTGGGCGGGACGCGGCTTGATGCCGACGGGAGCGTCGTCGATCGCCGGCTCGCCGCCGATGTCGATCGGCGCATGCCCGACGATTTCACTCTTGACGCGATCCATCAGGCCCTTGGCTTTCGACACGATGCGTCCAGTCGCGTCCTCGACTCGCTCCGCATATGTCTCGATCGTGCCGCGCCTGGTCTTCTGCGCCCGGGTAGCGGTCGTCCGCGCCGCGGGCGGATTCGGGCGCGCGCGCGAGACGTTGGCAGGCGCCGGTGCGTTTGTCGGTGGGCCGCTCACGATCGGCGCGTGAGCCGCTCCGGCCGAAGGAGCCTGCTCAGGGCGAGGCGCGAGCGTCGAGGGTTCGTGTGTCGTCGCTCCCGACGAAGAGGACGCATCGCTGGGTATTCGCTCAGAGAGACTGCTCGAGGGCGGCGACAAGATCAGCGCGACCATGACCGCGCCGGCGGCGCCGACGACGCGCCGCGGCCGTGCCTCGCGTCTGCGCCTGAAGCTCAGGATATTCTCGAACCGCGCGCGATCGTCGTCGGGCTCCGTGAGACGGCGCGCCGTCATCGGCGCCCCCGGCACGATGGCAAATCCCTTCGTCCTCACCTCGAGATCCACCTGTGGATTCTGACGGCGATCGACAAGTCCCCGGTCCGGCTCGGCGGCGCTCGTTTGGAACACGTTCCGGTCCCGGCGCCGATCCATGACGATCTCGACCTCGTCGTCCGGGTCCAGAGACGCCTGCAGGCTCAGAACGAGATCGCTGCACTGCAGTGGATCGCGCGAGACGATACAGAGGCTCCGGCGTGCGGGGTTCATCGCATCCATCGTGGGCGCCGGGTGTCGCTACGGGCCAATAGGAATTTCGACTCGTTTGTCACCTGTGATCACGCGGATCCGGAGATCGACCGGCGCCGACCGGACAGGGGGCAACGTCCCTCGATAGGTGCCTTGCTCGGGCACGAAGCCCATCCGGACGTTTTCGAGCGTACCGTCCGCCATGCGGGCGATCAGCAACACCTCGGCGTCCGACAGCGGCTTGCCCGTCGGGTCCGCGATCCTGACCGCGTACGCCCCACCCGATGCGCTGGCCTCGCGAATCAGCTCGATGCGAGGCAGACCAGCAAACCGCGGCGCGATCGTCCTCGACACCGGTTCCGGTGACGACGGGACACTCGCGGTCTCTCTGGGAGCCGGCGCGGGAACCGGCGTGCTCGGGCTCGGCCGAACCGGCTCGATCGATCTCGGTCTGGCTTTGGAACCCATTCCCGTCGCCGCTCTCGAAGGTGCGGCGCTCTCGACCGGCGGCGTGCTGCTCTCGCTCGGCGAGGTGACCGCGCCGTTGTCACGCGACGGCGCGGGCTCCGTGGGGGCGGAGCCAAGCGACGCCGATCCGCGAGTCGTCCGCTCGAGAGGCGCGGTCTCGGCGCCTGGTGTACGAGTGGGGGCCGAGGCAGGCTTTTCGGCCACCGCCGGAGCCTGCGTCGGGGCCGAAGTGTCGGCCGTCTGAGCTGGCTGATTCGACGGGCCCGGTGCCTCCGGCGAGATTCGCTGCACGAGGTTGTTCCTGAGACTCTGCCCCGTGGGCGATAGAAGAAACGCGGCGGTTGCCACCGCGACCAGCCCGGCGACGAGCCACGGGACGAGGCCGCTCGACCGCTCGCGCCTGAAGTCGCGGATCGCCTCCAGCCGCTCATCGTCGTCATCGTCGAAAGCGCGCCCGCTCGGCACCGAGGGAACCAAACGGGACAGCGGAGTCCGGTTGCCTTCCGGGGCGAGACTGCTCGAGCGCTCGCGCTTGAAGTCGCGGATCGCCTCCAGCCGTTCCTCGTCGTCGTCGACGCCAAGGCGCCCGCTCGGCGCCGAGGGACGCAAACGCGACGGCGGAGTCTGGTCGTCTTCCGAAGCCGGTGCTGGAACCATGGCAAAGCCGTTGGTCCGCAACGCGGCATCGACTTGAGGCCGGCGACGGCGATCCACCGCGCGTTCCCATTCGCCCTGAGTCTCGCCGCCGCGGCGATCCACGATGATCTCAAGCTGGTCGTGGGGACGGAGCGACGCTCGGAGGGCCGCGATAAAGTCCCCGCCGCGAATCCGTTCTCCGGAGATGATGCACAGGCACGTCGGCTGATCAGCCACGAGTACCTCCAATGTAGCAACGCGGATGCCGACCCGGGTGGCGAGGGCCCGACCTCGAGGTGGCCGGCTCAGCGCAGAAAGCCCGCGTCAGGTCAGAGGCAGAGCGCTCCAGTCGGTTCCCCTGGTGAGCCTGGGCGCTCGGGGACAGGTAAAAGTTACTCGGCACACGGTAACTTCTACACATTCTGGGGCGTCGGTGTGGGAAGCGCCTGAGCACGGGATCGAGTACACTCCCGACACTTCGCTCACGCGTGGAGGACGCACCATGAGGCAGAGCCGCGATCAGATTCTGACTAGCCATGCGGGGAGTCTGCCACGCCCTGATGCGTTGATCGAGGCCAATCGTGCGCGCGAGTCGGGCATGGCGACCGACGAGCGCCGCTTCCAGGACGAGCTGCGGTCGAGCGTCGCGGAGGTCGTGCGCCTCCAGAAGCAGGCAGGCATCGCGATTCCCGGCGACGGTGAGTTCGGGAAGTCGATGGGACACAAGGTCAACTACCGGGCGTGGTGGAGCTACTCTTTCCAGCGTCTGGGCGGGCTCGAGCTCGGCACCACGGGGCTCTACGACATGCCAGCGCAGCGATCCCGGCCCGGCGAGGTGGTGCTGACGAGCTTTGCCGATCGTCGCGACCGCGTGAGGTTCGCGGCCGCCTACGCCGACCCCGACTCGGGCATCACGACCGGGCCTCGCTCTGCATTGTGGCCGGTGTGCGTCGGTAGGCTGACCTACACGGGACAGGCAGCCATCCAGTCCGACATCGCGAACTTCAAGGCGGCGCTGCACGCTGCAGGTGTCCAGGAAGGCTTCATGACCTCGATCGCGCCGGGCAGCGCTTCACGCATCGCGAATCGCTACTACAAGACCGAAGAGGAGTTTCTATTCGCGTGCGCTGATGCGATGCGTGAGGAATACAAGGCCATCGTCGACGCCGGGCTCGTCTTGCAGCTCGATGATCCGGCGATCGCCGAGAACTGGGACATGGTCAATCCGGAGCCCGCGGTGGCCGACTACAAGAGGTTCTCGATGGTCCGCGTGGAAGCGCTCAACCACGCGCTCAAGGGACTCCCGGAAGACCGGATCCGGTTTCATCTTTGCTGGGGCAGTTGGCACGGCCCGCATACGACCGACGTACCCATGCGTGACATCGTCGAGGTCATGCTGGCGGTCAAGTGCCGCGCCTACTCGTTCGAGGCCGCCAATGTGCGGCACGAGCACGAGTGGAAGGTATGGCAAGACGTGAAGCTACCCGACAGCAAGCTGATCCTGCCCGGGATCGTGAGTCACGCGACGAACGTGGTCGAGCATCCCGAGCTCGTGGCCGAGCGCATCACGAAATTCGCGAATGCCGTCGGCAAGGAGCGCGTGATCGCCTCGACCGACTGCGGTCTCGGCGGCCGCGTCCATCCACAGATCGCCTGGGCCAAGCTCGAAGCGCTCGCGCAGGGAGCCGCGCTGGCGACGCGACAGCTCTGGCGCTAGGGAAGCCTCAGCGGCCCGGCTGCTCCTTGCCGCCTCCGCGACGCTCTGGCTGCTGACCTTCGGGCTGCTGGCGCCGCGACTCGGCCCGTTCGGGCGATATGCGGTTTGCCGGCTCTCCGGGAAGCCGCTGCTGCTGTTGTGGTCCCCGCCCCTCGACCCGCTGGGGATGGGGCGCCGGTTGTTGGGCCTGCGGCGGCGGCTGCCGCTGGCCGCGCGCGTCCTCGCGCGGAGCGGCCGGCCCGGGCCCGGGACGCTGCACATTGCCGTCCGGACGCTGCGTGTTGCCATCCGGGCGCGCCGGACTGTTGTCGGGGCGCCGCGTGCTCCCGTCGGGTCGCGGAGCGTTGCCTGGACGCTGCGCGTTGCTGTCGGGACGCTGTGCGTTGCTGTTCGGCTGTTGCACGCTGCTGTCGGAACGCTGCGCGCTACCGGGACGCTGTGCGTTGTTCTCGGGACGCTGTGCGTTCCCGTCGGGGCGCTGCGTGTTCCCCTCGGAGCGCTGCGCGTTGTTGCCGTCTCGACGCGGCGCGTTGCCGTCGGGACGTTGCGGGTTGCCGCTGGGGCGCTGCGCTTCGTTATCCCGCGCACCGCGCATCGCCTCGGGCGGTTCCGGGGCTCCGAATTGCCGCGGCTGAGGTGGACGCTGACGCTCCACCTGACTGTTTCCGAACGTGGGCCTCGCGGACACAGCTCCAGTGGATGCCGGCTTCGGCGCCGGCACGATCCGGGGCGGCGGTGCGCCGGCACCATTCCCCGCCCGCGGGCCGTCGGCGCGCGGACCTTCGTTATGCGCGCCCTCGACTCGGGCCGCGTCTGCAGGCCGTGGGCCGTCTCGCCGCGGCGCGCGCGTGGCGACCACCGTCCGGGTGATCGTGTGATCGGGCGGCCGCGTCGCGCGCCCGCTCGCCGCGACGAAGCTCGACGCGTCGGGAGCCACGCGGATCGGCCCGCGCGCCGGCTCAAGATGGCGCGCGTCGATCTGCGCGATGCGCGCCTGCTGAACAGGGCTGCGGCCGAAGTGGTCCTCGCGAACCGCGACGACCGCGTTGTGGACGTTGGTGTTCCTGTAGACGTTGATGTTGGTGACGTTCACGACCGTCGTGCGATTGACGACGACGTTGTTGACGAAGCGCGGCCCGCCCCAGCCGACCCAGGTCGGCCGGCCGACGAACTGGGGTCTGCCCCACCACGGCACGAGCGGCTCACCCCAGCTCAACGCGACCCAGCTCACCCCGGGGACGCCGATGGCCACACGGACGCTCGGCGCTCCGAAGAACGCGACCAGCGCGGGGGCGTAAACAGGCCTGACGATCACGGGCCCCGGCGCCCACGCCCAGTAGCCACTCACGAAGACCCAGCGGCCATAGTGATATGGAGCCCAGCCCCACGGCGCGGTATCGACCCAGGTCCAGCCGTAATACGGATCCATGACCCAGCGGCCAGTACTGTACGGCGCCCACCCGGCAGGAACCGACTGGGGAACCCACACGGATCCGTACGTCGGAACCACTCGCCAGTCGCCGTAATGGTCGAGGTCATCGACGCCGTACACGCCCGCGGAGACGTAGCGAGAGCTGATCGTATCGATGAGGTCCTCGGTGCGCGCGTAGTTCCACCGATCCCACACGTCGAGCTCCGGGGCCACGTAGCTCCGCACGGTCGGCGTCTCCACGCCCTCGAGCACCACCTCTTCGCTCGACGCGATCGCCACGGCCTGGCCACCGGCAGGCGTCATCGTCGCCTGTCCGGAGCGCCGCGTCACGAAGGAGCTCCCGCTCTGCGTCACGTCGACACGGTAGTAGCCAGCGCGCTCGATCGTGAACGCCGCCTGAGGCGTATCGATCTCCACCGTGCGGCCCGGATCGACGCTGCGGAGGTCGAGCGCGACGTGGCCCCCGGTGACCTTGATCTGCAGGAAATCCGGCTCGTGGTTCACGAGACCGAGCTGGGAGTCGCCCCATGCCCGCACGAACGCGCGCGCGCCCACCTGGAGCTCGAGATTGCCCCGGTTACCCGTGTAGAGCTCGTCCCCGGGCGCCAGGGCCGTGTTGACTTGCGCGGGAGCCCAGTCCGACGCCCCCGGCCGAAAATAAGAGACCTCGCCCTCGGCATAGCTCAGCCGGGGCGGGGTGTTACCAATCGCGCCGTCGTCACTCTCAGCCGCCCGGACGGCTCCCACACCGAGAACAGTCTGAGAGGCGAGCATCAGAGCCAGAGCAGCCGAGATTGCCGGCCTTCCCGCACGCCTGAGCATGAGGAACCCTCCTTTCCATCCGCTGATTCATCTGGTTGGACGGGTAACCATGGCGCCGCATTTCATCGGGTCGGGACCCGATCCCGACTTGACGGTGCCGGGTACACGCGAGCAGACTCAATGCGTCCATATAGTGAGGAGAGGATAGTGAGGAGAGGTCGATGGCAAGCAAGGGCCTGATAATCGCTGGTGTCGTGTTGGCCCTCGCCGCTGGTGTGGCGCTCGCGCCGGGCCACGCCTGGGCTCAACGGTCCCGGGGCGGTATGGTCGCCGGTGGTGGACGCGCGTTCGTCGGAGGCGGCGGGCGCGTGATCGTCGGCGGAGGTGGGCGCGGCATCGTCGCGGGAGGCGGACGCGCCGTCGTGACGCGGCCGGGATTCGCGCATCATCAGTTCATCCACCGCCCGTTCGTTCGGCCGTTCGTACGACCGTTCTTTCCGTTCGCGATCGTGGCGGCGGCGCCTGCCTTCGGCTATGACTATGCGTATCCACCGGCATATTATCCGCCCCCGGCGTACTATCCTCCGCCCTACTACGATCCTCCGAGCTACAGCCCGCCCGTGAGCTACGCTCCGGCGCCGAGCAGCACAGTGTCCGTCGCGCCGGCGCCGCCCACCGCGCCGCCCGCGCCGAACGTCGTGCAGTTTGCGACGGGACGCTACGAGTTGCGCGGTGATGGCGTGGCGTCGCCGTACACATGGGTGTGGATCCCGAATCCTCCGACGTCGGCGCCTCCCGCGGCCCCCACTGCCCCGCCGGCGGGAGAGCCGGGCTCGAGCAGCATCGCGCCCCCCGCCCGTGTGGGCCATCTCTATCGCTGGACCGACGCGCAGGGCGTCGTCTACTGGACCGATCGCCTGGACGCCGTGCCCGAGCAGTACCGCTCGCGAGCAAAGCAAACCACGCCCTCCTGAGCGGCGCGCAATCGGATCGCCGGGGCACGCTCATGATCCTCGATCCGCAGCTCTAGGCCCTCTTCCTGACCGCCGCGCTCCTGCTGACCCTGGCTCCCGGCCCTGACACGATGTTCGTCCTCGGCGCCGGCCTCGGGGGCGGCCCGCGTGGTGGCCTCCTGGCGTCCGCCGGCATCATGACGGGCTTGCTCGTTCATTGTCGCTCGCCCTCGTCGGCGTGTCCGCCCTGATCGCCGCCTCGCCGCTCGCGTTCGACGTGCTTCGTTGGGCCGGCGCCGCCTATCTCATCTGGATCGGCGTGCCGCCGTTCGCGCGCGCGTGGCGAGACCGGAATGCCGCGCTCGCGTCCGGGCCGACGCCTTCGCCGAGGCGCGTCTACTGGCAGGGATTGACCACGAACCTTCTCAACCCGAAAGTCGCGATCGCCGCCGCGGGATTTGTGTTCGTGGGGCTGGCGCTACGCTTGATGCTCGTCAAACGCAAGATGGGCCCTTATCGGCCCCCTGCGGCGCGCTACTGACTCAGGAAGTCTCGGACGACGCGGGCCACGGTGTCGGTCTGCTCGAGGTGCGGCGCGTGACCGGCGCCGTCGATCGTCTCGACGCGGGCGCCGGAGAGACGCCGCGTGAACTCCTCGGCGTAGACGGCCGGCACCAGACGGTCCTCGCGTCCCCAGACGAGCAGGCTCGGCGCCTTGACGCGGTGGATGCGTTTCTTCAGACCCTTGTCGGGGATCGGCCAGATGAACTTTCCGGTCGTGCCCATCGCCCACATGAGTCGCACGCGAGCCTCCGTCGTCGCCGCGTCTTGCGCGTCGGTTCGCGGGAACATGCGGCGCGCCGCGTCGCCCTCGGGATCGCGGAAGATGTGAGCGCGCAGGGCCGTGGGCTCGAGCATCATCCAGTTGACGATGCGGTCGGGATCACGCCAGAAGCCGAGCGGCGCGATCATCGCCAGGCGCCGGACCCGATCGGGGTACGCCGCCGCCACCTCGCAGGCGACCATGCCGCCGAACGAATGGCCGACGAACGCGGCGTCGCGAATCCCCAGGGTCTCGAGCAGCTCCTCGTAGCACAGCACGAGGTCCCAGAGCCCGTCGAGGTGATAGACGTCGTCGTGCGCCTCCGGTGTGGTCCCAGGATGCTCGGGGGCATAGACCGTGAAACTCTCGGCGAGCCGATCGAGGAACGGGTCCCACGTGAGTCCCCACGGACCATGAAAGAAGACCAGCGCGGGCCCGCGTCCCTTCGAGACGACCCGCATCCGCACGCGTCCTTGCCAGACCGTGACGGTACGCTCCTGCGTGCCGCCGGTGACCGGCGCTTCCGCGCGGACGCTCATGCGCCGCCCGCCGCGACTCCGGCCACAACGGGCGTGGCGTGCTGGCGGAGCCGCTCGGGCCACCAGCGATTCACCCAGCCCTCGTCGTCCCAGACGTCGCGGAGGCCCGGCAGCACTTCGCGGCCGAAGAGCTCGATGTTCTCGAGAGCCAGCTCGTGCGGCATCGACCCGATCTGGAGGAGCACCATCAAGTTCCCGACGCGCAGGCTCTTGATCACTTCTTCCTTCAGTCGGTCGCGCACGGTGGCCGGGCTGCCGGCGATGACGAAGCCCTTCTCGACGAAGTCGCGGTAGCGCAGGTTCTTGGGATTCTCGGCCCGGCGCACCGGATTGCTCATCGTCGCCACGAGGCTCCGGTAGTCCTGGTTGCCCGGCGGCGAGAACCACATCGCCGGGACGTGCAGACACTTGTGATAGAAGTACTCGACGTGCCGGGCGTACTTCTCCTCGGCGCGCGCGTCGTTCTCGGCCACGACGACCAGCTGCAGGAAGCCCGCGCGATAGGGATTGAGGTCACGACCCTTGTCCGCCACCACGCGCCAGTAGCCGTCCATCATCGTCTTCGCCGACCTGGCGCCGGAGTAGCTCAGGAAGCAGTAGCAGACGTCGTGCTCCACGGCGAAGTCGAACGTGCTGATGCTGCCCGAGCCCGGGATCCACACCGGGGGATGCGGCTGCTGGATCGGCCGCGGCCACAGGTTCACGCTCGCCAGCTGGAAGTAGCGCCCGTTCCACGAGAAGATCTCGCGCGCCTGCCAAGCTTTCAGGGTGAGCGCGACGGCTTCGCGGTAGCGTTCGCGGTGCTCCATCGGTGTGATGCCGTAGCAGAGGTTCACGTCCATCGGGCTGCCGAGCGGGAGGCCAGCCACCAGCCGCCCGCCGCTGATGCAGTCGAGCATCGCGTATTCCTCGGCGACGCGCAGCGGCGGGTTCGACGTCGGTAGGGTCGCGCCCATCTGCACGATGGCGACGTTGGTGCCGTTCGTCGCCCGTGCGAGCACGCTGCCCATGAGATTGGGGCTCGGCATGAAGCCATACGCGTTCTGGTGATGCTCGTTCGTGCACACCCCGTCGAACCCGACCTTCGCCGCGTACTGGAGCTCGTCGAGGGTCCAGTTGTAGTACTGGCCCACGCGGCGCGCGTCGGCCAGCTCCCACCAGGGCGGCGTCACCCAGACGGACTCGTAACGCTGCTCGAAATCGGCGGGCAGCTCGCGATACGGCATCAGGTGGAACGCGCTGATCTTCATGGGCCTCTCAGTCTCCCTCGTATCGGGGCGGGCGGACGAAGCCGCCGAGCTCGCGCCCGACCAGCGATGCAAAGCGAATCGGCGTGCGGTCCTCGAGATACGGCCCGACTGCCTGCAGGCCGATCGGCAGACCGCCGCGGCTCCGGCCGGCCGGAAACGCGGTCGACGGCTGACCGGCGAGCGTCGCCACCGAGGCGCAGAACAGACCGAGCTCTTCCAGCACGGGCTTGCCGTTCACGTCGAGCGTCTTCCTGATCGACTCGGGCGTGTTGGGCCACGGCTTGTCCCAGTGCGGGTACGCCGGCGTGATGAACGTGGGCATCAGGAGCACGTCCCATTCGCGGAAGAACGCGCGCCACGCCGCGCGGTACTGCTCGCGCTGACCGAACCAGGCGACGTAGTCGGGCGCGCCGCTCTCGATCCCGCGCTGGGTCGCTCGGCTCCAGTCGTCATCGCGCATGCGCAGCACCTCGAGGCGCGCGCGCCGGTCAGCGGCGGGGACGCGAGCCGAGGTGACGGCCGCGAGCAGCGACAGGTAGAGCGCGTAGTGCTGGCGATGATCGCCGAGCCCGTCCGGCTGGGTCACCTTCACCTGGCAGCCGAGACGGCCGAGGCCCGCCGCGACGCTCTCGAGCGCGGCGGCCACCTCGGCGTCGACGGGCACCCAGTCGAGCGGCGGGAGCACCGCGACGCGGAAGCCCGCGAGCCGATCGCGGCGTGCCGCCGGAATCGCGATCTTCCACGCGACGTCCTCGCCGACCTCGGGGCCCGCCGCCACGTCGAGCGCCAGCTCGAGGTCCTCGGCGGAGCGCGCCATCGGGCCCTGCACGCCCATCACGACTGCGGCGTTCGGCATCGGCGGCATCGGGAACTGTCCGCTCCGCGGCATCGCCGTCTCGCTCGGGCGGTGACCGTAGACGCCGCAGAAGGCGGCCGGCACGCGGATCGAGCCGCCGATGTCGCTCCCGAATTCCAGGGGCGTGAGCCCGGCCGCGAGCGCGGCCGCGCCGCCACCGGTCGAGCCGCCGGGCGTGCGGCCGAGATCCCAGGGATTGTTGGTCCGCCCGTACACCGGATTGTTCGACTGCCAGTCGGACAGCATCTGGGGCACGTTCGTCTTCGCCATGACCACGGCCCCCGCGCCCTGCACGCGCATCGTGACCGGCGCGTCGTGCTCCGACCGAAAGTCCTTCCACGTGAACATGCCGGCGGTGGTGCGCAGCCCGCGGACGTTGATGGATTCCTTCAGGGTCATCGGCAGGCCGAGCAGCGGAGCGTCCTCGCCGCGCGCGCGTCGCGTGTCGGCGGCCTCGGCGTCGCGGCGCGCCCGCTCGAAGTCGGGCTCGACGATCGCGTTCAGCTCGGAATTGTACCGTTCGATTCGCCGCCGGTGCAGATCGAGAAGGTCAACGGCCGACACTCGGCGGGCGCGCAGCGCGGCGAGCATCTCGGTCGCGGTCGTGAAGGCGTGGACCCGGTCACTCATGTCAGCATCCCTCTCACGCGCAGCGGTGAGCCGACATTACCGCCCCCACCCGGCAGGGTCAAGGATTCGCGCCTCCGCGCACGCGCTTGGCAGCGCTCTCGAGCGCGGTCATGAACGCCGGGAGCGCGGGCGGCGGGACCGTCTCCGAGCGCTTCGCCCAGCCCTACGGGATCTCGATGGGGCGCGCGACCATGACGCCGCTGTGCGTCCGCACGCTCGCGACGTAGGTGGCCAGGTCCTCGTCGAGGACGACGGCGTTGCGCGCGGTCGACGCGTGCAGGAGTCGCGGGACACCCGCCTCGTCGCGGTAGCACACGCCCGAATGCGCGCAGTCGAGGCCATCGATCGTCGTGGTGATGCCGATGATGTCCCCGGTCAGCAGGAGCCGCTGGGCCGCCGCGACCTTCTCCCTGGGGAGATAGTGCGTCAGGCGCGCATTGATCTCGGCCTCGACCAGCACGATCTTCGCGACCTGGTCGGGGCTCGCCTTGAGCTGGCGGTAGGCGGCGGGATGCGTGCTCATGAAGTTGACCTTGCGGGTGAACCGCTCGGCGCCGGGTAGCTCGGGGGTGATCAGGCGCACGACGCGCTTAGCCTGGTTGTCGACGAACCAGTCGCTCAGGTAGTGAAGTCGTGACGCGTAGTCGGTGAGCTGGCCGCCGCGGTAGCGGAGAAACGTGACCTCCGCCAGGAGCGCGTCCGGTGTGCGCTCGCGCTTGAGCATCCGCGCGAGGGCCAGCGCCAGCTCGAAGAACGTCACGCAATCCAGCCCGCGAAAATCGACCGAGCACACCTCACGATCGTCGTAGAGCTCGAGGGTCGAGGCGACGTAGGGCGTCTGACGCAGGGCCATGCCGATGGCGCCGATCCGCTCGCCGATCGGCAGATCGCTCCACCGCCGCTCGCGGGCCTGCGTCAGCACGCGGTCGAAGACCTCTCGCCCCTCGAAGACCTTCGCGTCCTGAGCGCTGCCGGCCGTTAGGCGGTCCGGGCGTAGGCAGGCGAGCACTCCGGCAGTCGCCAGGGTCTTCCCTGCGCTGGCGAGAAACGCACGTCGCGCGAGCCGCGGATCACTCATCTCGTCTCCAGCATGGCATCGTCTCCAGCATCGCACGCTCAGCCCCGCTCGGCCGAGCGCCGCGCCACCTCCTCGGCCAGGTCCCGATGCTCGGCACAGCCGATCACCGAGAGGTCGGGGCGAGGTCCCGCCGTGTCGATGAGGCGGCGAATCGCCCGGCGGCGTCGCTCCACTGGCCCGACGTCGAGCACTCCTCGCTCGATGTCACGGCCGAGCTTCGCCACCGCGTCGTCGCGCGCCTGGGCGCTCCGGCAGATGAGCGCGAGATCGCCTCCGGCGCCGAGGAACCGCCTCGCGGCCTCGGCGACACCCCAGGTGCTCGCGACCGCGGCCATCTCGAGGTCGTCACTCACGATCAGCCCGTCGAAGCCGAGACGCCGCCTCAACAGGCCCGAGACGATCTCGGGCGAGAGTGACGCCGGAAGCTCCGGATCGAGCACGCGGTATCGGACGTGGGCGACCAGGACGGCGGGGCAACCCGCCGTGAGCACGGCACGGAACGGGACGAGCTCGCCGCGTTCCAGGTCCTGGAGGGTCGCCGACGTTTCCGGCAAGGCGTGGTGCGAGTCGACCGAGGTCAGCCCGTGTCCCGGGAAATGCTTGGCGACGGGCACGAGACCCGACGGAAGCATCGCCTCGACGAACGCCACGCCGAGCGCGGCGACGGCGTCTGGAGCCGTGCCGAAGGCGCGGTCACCGATCACCGTGTTCGCCGGATCGAGGAGGCAATCGAGCACGGGCGACAGGCCGGAGTCGAACCCGGCGGCGCGCAGCTCGCGCGCCATCGCTCTCGCCACCGCCGCGGCCAGACGAGGATCGCCGCAGCGTCCGACGGCGGCCGCGGAGGGGAACCGCGTGAACGGCGGCGGCAAGCGGTGGACGCGGCCGCCCTCGTGGTCCACCATCACGAGGAGATCGGGATCGAGCCGCCGGGCCTCTGCGGTCAGCGCAAGCACCGTCTCGAGGCTCGGGCAATTGCGCGTGAACAACACGACGCCGCCCAGCCCGGACTGCTCCGCCAGCGCCACGACGGAGCCAGGTAGGTGCGTCCCGTCGAATCCGACGGCGAGGAGGTAGCCGGCTTCGCGCCTCACCCGGTGAACGACCGACCGGCCAGGTTGGCCACGATCACGCCGAACTCGACCGGATCGACCGGCTTCGCGACGTGCATGCTGTAGCCGGCCGACAGCGAGCGCACCCGATCTTCGGGCCTTCCGTAGGCGGTCAGCGCCACCGCCGGAATCTGGCCGCCGTCGGAGCCCGCCAGCCCACGGACTTTGCGAATCAGCGAGTAGCCGTCCTCGCCGGGCATCTCGATGTCCGACACGAGCACGTGCGGCTTCCACGATCGCAGCATCGCCAGCGCTTCGGGCGGCGACGAGCAGAGCCGGGCCTCCGCTTCTGCGCGTCTCAGGATCGTCGCGATCAGATCCAGCGCGTCGGGATCGTCGTCCACGACGAGGACGCGCAAACCCCGGAGCGACGGACCGTGGTACGCCGTTACGGGCTCCCCGACGGTGGGGTGCGCGCGGTCCTCCTTCGATTCGATGGCCGCCGCGGCCAAGAGCGGAAGCTTCACCCGGAAGGTCGCGCCCTGGCCCTCGCCGGCGCTCTCGGCGGTCACGGAGCCTCCATGCAGCTCGACGAGGTGGCGAACGAGAGCGAGCCCGATGCCGAGGCCGCCCTGGGTGCGGGTGCTCCCGCTCTCGCCTTGCTTGAAGCGGTCGAAGACGACCGGCAGCAGCTCGGGGCGGATGCCGGCGCCGGTATCGCTGACGACGATCTCGAGGTGCGAGCCGACCCGCCGCAGGGCGAGCTGGATGCGGCCGTCTCTCGGCGTGAACTTGACCGCGTTCATCAAGAGGTTCCAGACGACTTGCTGCAGACGGTCCGGGTCGCCGTTGAGAGGGCCGGCGCTCGGATCGATCAGAGATTGCAGCCGGAGCCCCTTGGCCTCGAGCGCCGGCCGCACCGCGTCGAGCGCCGATTCCAGCACCCGAGGGAGATCGACCGAGCGGATGTCGAGCCGCATCTTGCCGCTGATGATGCGGGAGACGTCGAGCAGGTCGTCGATCAGCTGCAGCTGCACGTGGGCATTGCGCACGATCGCGTCGAGCGCGCGCGGCGTCGTCGCCGCGTCGATCTGGCCCATCTGGAGCATGCGCGCCCAGCCGTAGACCGCGTTCATCGGCGTCCGCAGCTCGTGTGACAGCACCGCGAGGAATTCGTCCTTCGCGCGATTGGCGCCCTCGGCCTGCGCCCGCGCCTGCTCGGCCTCGGTATAGAGCGTCGCGTTGTCGACCGCGAGCGCCGCGCGGCGCGCCAGCTCCTCCGCCATCGCCACGTCGGCGTCGTCGTACTGACGGCCCGGCGTGGTTCTCACGAGCGTGATGGCGCCGATCACCCGCAGTCGGCTCGTCATCGGCACGGCGAGCGCCGAGTACGGATGAAGCCGACGCATGATCGCCAGGTGCCGATCGTCGCGAGCGGTGGAGACGAGCGTTTCCTCGGTGACCTCCGGGATCACGACCGTCCTCCGCGACCGGATCGCTTCGGCGGACGGCTGTGAGGATGCCCAGTCGGGCGCGTACTGCCGAAGCTCCGCCAGCAGCGCGTCGCTGTCGGCGCCGGCCGCGGAGACGGCAACACGCTCGAGCGTGTTCTCACGCGTCACCAGATCGACGATGCACCAGTCCGCGAATCGCGGCACCACGAGCTGCGCCACCGTGCGCAGGGTCGTGGAGGCGTCGAGCGAGGAGCTCAGGATGGCGCTCCACTCCGACAAGATCGTGGCACGACGCTCGGCCGACTCGGCGCGCGCCCGGGCCACTTGCTCGGCGGTGAGGAGCCTGGCTCGCTCGGCCTCGACGCGGAGGCGCTCTCCGATGCCCCGCGCGATCTTCGAGGCGCCGACGATGCGGCCGCCGGCGTCCTTGATCGGCGAGACGGTCAAGGCGATGTCGATCGGCGTGCCATCCTTGCGGATGCGCACGGTCTCGAAATGCTCGATCGTTTCGCCGCGCCGAAGGCGACTCAGGACGTCGTCTTCCTCGCTCTGACGGTCGGCCGGGACGATCATCCTGATCGATCGGCCGATCGCCTCCTGTGCCGTGAAGCCGAACAACCGCTCGGCCGCTGGATTCCATGCGGTGATGATCCCGTCGAGGTCCTTGCCGACGATCGCCTCATCGGACCAGCGGACGATGGCGGCGAGCCTCAGCGAGGCTTCCTCGGCTCGCTTCTGGTCGGTGGTGTCCTCGAGCAGAACGGAGAACCCGTCAGGGGTCGGGAACACGCGAGCTCTGAACCAGCGCCCGTACGGCCGGTACAACGTCTCGAACACGATGGGCGCGGGCTCGACCGACGCGCGCCGCAGCCGGGTCTCGACGTCGGTCCCGACGATATCGGGGAACAACTCCCAGATCGCCTTGCCGATCATCGGCGTCGGGTGGCGGAGCAGCACGGCGCCACGGTCGTTCACGTAGCGGTACCGCCAGTCTCGATCGAAGACGACGAACCCCTCGTCGATGCTGTGGAGCAGGCTCTCGAGGCGGCGGCGGCCGCGGTGCATCGTCCCGCTGAGCGCGCTGATCAACGCGCCGATCCCGATGAAGAACAGAAGACCGACGACGTCGGCGAGGCTCCCGATCTTGAAGCTGTAAGACGGAGGCAGCCAGAAATATTGGACGATCGCGGCCCCGAGCACGGTCGTCAGGAGGCCCGGCCAGAACCCGCCTGCCCATGCGCTGAGAACCATGGCGGGTATGAACGTCAGGAAGGGCAGATCCTCGCCCCAGATCGGTGACAGCACCCCGCGCAGCACGCCCGCCCCGAGCGCGGCGACGACCGCGATGGTGTAGCGGACGGGCGTTGGCCAGTCCGGAGTCCGAACATAGCTCGAGAGCCTTGTGTCCATGCCGAGGTACCTACGCAACTTGTAGAAATACCACAAGAAATGCCGCCTCGGTCAAGTCAGGAGATCCCCGCGCCCGTTCGCGTGGTCCTCCCGCCGGGCCGGAAAGGGCGGGCCCACCTGTTCCCAATTGGGCCGCCCCAACGACGGCGCGTTCTGCGATAGTGTGGGCCTCGCTCCAAGGAGGAGAGGGATGAAGGCGATCGTGTTCGCGCAAACGGGAGGTGGCGGGGGTGATCGAGGCGGTCGGTGAGGGCGTGACGAATCTCCGACCAGGCCTGCGCGTGGCCGCCCTCACCAGCCGGGCATACGCGGAGTACTGCGTCTCGCCGGCGTTCATGGTGGTCCCGCTGCCCGACTCGGTGAGCTTCGTCGACGGCGCCGCGTTCCTGATCCAGGGCCTGACCGCCTATCACCTGCTCCACACGATGGATACGACGACTCCCGGTAAGAGCGTCCTCGTGCACGCGGCGGCCGGCGGCGTCGGGCTCGTGGCCGTGCAGCTCGCCAAGGTGGCCGGCGCTCGCGTGTTCGGCACCGTCTCGAGCGACGCGAAGGCGGGGCTCGCGAAGGAGGCGGGCGCCGACGCGATCATCAACTACGTGAAGGACAAGTTCGCCGACGAGGTGCTGCGCCTGACCAATGACCGCGGCGTCGATCTCATCCTCGACGCGGTCGGCAAGCCGACCTTCGAGGAGGGGCTACGCTGCCTGGCCGCCTTCGGGCACATCATCCTCTACGGCCGCGCGGGCGGCGCGCCGGATCCGCTGAACCTCTCGGCGCTCTCCCCGAAGTCGCAGAAGGTGAGCGCGTTCTCGCTGCCGACCCTGACGCGGGGCTTCCCCGACAAGACGCGCGAGGGCTCCGAGCGGTGCTTCGCGCTGATGCGCGAGGGGCGCCTCAAGCTCCACATCAGCAAGACGTTCCCGATGGCGCAGGCGGCGGAGGCCCATCGCTTTCTCGAGTCGCGTGAATCGACGGGCAAGCTGATCCTGCTCCCCTGACGCCGAGGGCGCGCGCTGCGGGCGGTCGGGCTCCCCGCCGGCCGAGGCGCGAAAGGACGACATGGATCGAACGACCGAGACGCTGGCTCGCTACGTCACCTCGCTCCGTTACGAGGATCTCAGCCCGCGCACGGTTCAGGAAGCCAAGCGGCACGTGATCGACTCGCTCGGCTGCGCCATGGGCGGCGCGGCGAGCGAGCCGGCCGTCATCGCCCGGCGGGTCGCGCCGGCCTCGAGCGGCGCGTCGTCGGCTCGGCTCCTCGGTGACGGGCGCGCGACCACCCCGGAGGCCGCGGCCTTCGCCGGCTCGGTCATGATCCGGTTTCTCGACGCCAACGACACGTACATCACGCGGGGCTCCGGCCATCCGAGCGACATGCTCGGCGCCATCCTGGCCGCGGCGGAGATGCAGGGAGCGTCGGGAAGAGATTTCCTGCTCGCGACGGTCGCCGGCTACGAGGTCTTCGGCGCCCTGGCCGATCACGTCGCGCTCCGTGATCGCGGCTGGGACCAGGGCGTGTTCGTGGCGCCGGCCTCGGCGGCCGGCGCGGGGCTTCTCCTCGGCCTGTCGGTGCCGGAGATGGCCGACGCGATCGCGATCGCGGTCTCCGCGAACGTGGCGACCCGTCAGACGCGGGCCGGCGAGCTTGCGATGTGGAAGGGCTGCGCCACCGCGGCGGCCGCGAAGGCCGGGCTCTTCGCGGCGCAGCTGGCCAAGGCCGGGATGACCGGGCCGACGGCCGCGTTCGAGGGACGCCACGGTCTTTGCGAGCAAGTGACGGGGCCCTTCGAGCTCGGCGACCTCGGCGGCGCCGGCCGGCCCTTCGCGATCGAGCGCACGAACTTCAAGTTCTTCGCGGCCGAGTATCACGCCCAGGCGCCGCTCGCGATCGCGCTCGGCCTGCGCGACCGGGTGCGGGCGGAGGAGATCGAGGCCCTCGAGGTGCAAATCTACGCGATGGCCCACAGCGAGATCGGCAGCGAGCCGGCCAAGTGGGATCCGCGCACGCGCGAAACCGCCGATCACAGTCTTCCCTACATGCTCGCCGTGGCGCTCGTGGACGGCCGGCTCACCCCGGCCAGCTTCGAGCCGAAGCGCTATCTCGATCCGAGCCTGCGGCCGCTCATGAACCGCATCCGCGTCGTCGAGGACGCGGAGCTCACGCGACGCTTTCCTCAAGAGCTGGCGTCGCGGATCGAGGTGATCACGCGCTCCGGCCAGCGATTCACCGAGCGAGCCGACTACCCGAAGGGCCACGCCAGGAATCCGATGACCGACGCCGACGTCGAGAGGAAGTTCCGCGATCTCTCGGCGGCCGCCCTCGGGCGAGCGCAGTCGGCCGGCGTGCTCGAGGCGCTCTGGCGTCTGGACGAGGTGCTGAAGATGGCCGCGGTCGTGGATCTGCTCATACCGAAACGTTGAAGAGGTGACGCGATGGACTTCGGACTGACAGGCAAGCGCGCGCTCGTGACGGGCGGGAGTCTCGGCATCGGCAAAGCCATCGCGCTCGAGCTGGCCCGCGAGGGCGTCGACGTCGCGATCGTGGCGCGCACGAAGGACCGGCTGGAGGCCGCCGCGCGCGAGCTGGAAGGCCAGACGGGTCGCCGGGTTCTTCCGCTCGTCGCCGACGTGACCAGCAGAGAGCAAGTCGACCGCGCGGTCGCCCAGGCCGCCGACCGACTGGGCGGCTTGCACATCCTGGTCAACAGCGGCTCGCCGCCCGGGGGCTCCGCCACCGCGACCGGTCCGATCGAGACGATCGTCGACGAGGACCTGCTGCAGGACTTCAACGTGAAGTACGTCGGCGCGCTGCGATGCGCCCGCGCCGCGATTCCCTACCTCAAGCAGCAGGGCTGGGGGCGGATCATCAACATCAGCGGCACCAACGCCCGCAACGCCGGAAACCTGAGCGGCGGCGCGCGCAACGGCTCGCTGGTGCACTTCACCAAGACCCTCGCCGTGCAGCTCGGCCGGTTCGGGATCACGGTCAACTGCATCCATCCGGGCACGACGCGTACCGAGCGCACCCCACGGCTTCTGGGCGCGCGCGCGGCCGAGCTCGGCATCTCGGTCGACGACGTCGAGAAGCGCGATTTCGCCCACGACTCGCCGCGCGGCAACGCCATCGGGCGCATGGTGGACGCCTCGGAGATCGCCTATCTCGCGGTCTTCCTGGCGTCGGACAAGGCCTGGGCGGTCACCGGCGAGCTGGTCGTGGCGACCGGCGGGGCCGGACGCGCGGTGTACTACTAGCCGAATTCATCGAGAGGAGCGGCGATGGCCGACTGGAAGCCACCCACGCAGGATCGCGTCGAGGGGTATTTCAAGGAGCTCAACAACTGGGGGCGCTGGGGACACGACGATCAGCGCGGCACCGCGAACCTCATCACCGCCGTCAAGCGCGCCCAGGCCTCGTCCCTGGTGCGGACCGGCCGCACGGTTTCGCTGGCGCGCGACATCGGGCCCCAGCCGGCGATCATGTACAACGTGACGTTCCCGTCGAGCCGTGAGCGTGCCGACGTCGTGCTCGATCGCTTCGACCTCGTCTACCACGGGTTCTCGATCACCCACATTGACGCGCTCTGCCACGTGGCCTGGGACGGCGAGCTCTACAACGGCCGCGCGTTCAAGGACAGCCTGACCGCGGCCGGGGCCACCTGGTGCGCGATCGACGCGTACTTCGACGGCCTGACGACCCGAGGCGTGCTCCTCGACGTCGCCGCCGGCCGCAAGGAGGGCTACGTGACCGTCGGCCAGCCGGTCACGCCCAAGGAGCTCGACGCCGTGGCCGCACGGGCGGGCGTGACGGTCGAGCCGGGCGACGTCGTCGTCGTGCGCAACGGCGACGAGGCCTTTCGGAAGGCGAATCCCGACTGGGTGCCCCGGGTGTCCCCGCATCCGGGGATGCATCTGTCGTGTCTGGAGTGGTTTCGCGAGAAGGACATCGCCGCGATCTCGTGGGACATGATGGACGAGCGGCCGACCAGCTATCCGGGCTTCGCGATGAGCACGCACCTGGCCATTCCGTTCCTGGGCCTGGTGCTCGTGGACAACTCGAATCCCGAGCGGCTCGCGCGCGCGTGCGCCGAGGAGGGACGCTACGAGTTCCTCTTCACCGCGACGCCGATCCGGCTGGTCGGCTCGACGGGCGCGCCGGCGCATCCGCTCGCCATTTTCTGAGATCGCGAGCCACGACGGAGGAAGGGGTCAGGCCGGGCGCGCGCCGGGCCCGCGCAGCACGACACCCGGCGTGCGGCCCGTGGTCTCGCCGTTCTCCAGGGTGACCTGACCGTTGACGACGGTGGCGGCGATGCCCTCCGCCTTCTGCACGAGGCGGCGGGCGCCGCCGGGCAGATCGGTCTCCACCGTCGGCATCGCCGGCCGCACGCGCTTGTCGTCGAACACCACCAGGTCCGCCCGGTAGCCCGCGCGCACGAGCCCGCGGTCGTTGATCTCCCACGCCGAGGCGTTGTCGAACGTGAGCTTCCGTACCGCCTCTTCGAGGCTGAACACCTGCCTCGCGCGCACCCAGTAGCTCAGCAGGTGAGTCTGGAGGGACGAGCCCATCTCCTGACAGACGTGCGCGCCGGAATCCGAGAACGTGGCGAGCGTGCGCGGGTGCCGCAGCATACCCAGGACGTGCTCCGGGTCCTCGTTGACGAGGGGCTGCACGAACACCTGGTCGTCGTTCTCGAGCACCAGATCGATCATGACCTCGACCGGGTGGCGGCGCAGCTCGGCCGACAGCTGGGCGACCGTCGGATCGTTCCAGTCGACGCCCTTCATCACGTAGAGGTTTGCGTAGTCGGGCTTGCGCGGGTCGGTCGTGGCGGCGCCGCCGCCCTGGAACACGTTGTCGCGCGGCTTCATGCCGGCCTCTTCGGCGACCAGCTGTCGCCGCGTGGCCGGATCGGCCAGACGCTGCTTCTGCTCGCCGAGCGGCAAGCGGCGGAGCTGTCGCCACGCCGGCAGCACGTCGAACGGCAGATAGGACTTGAGCGAGAAGATGGCGTTGATCGAGCGTGTCGTGGTCTGTCCCCACATCCGCGCCCCCGCGGCCGCGCAGTCGTCCAGATACTCGAGCTGATACGTCCACGGATTCGGCCGGTCGCCCTGGCGGCTCGAGATCGTGCCGAACATGACCGGCCGCCCGGTCTCCACCGCCACCTGCTTGAGCCGCGCGAGAAATTTCCGCTGCGCCTCGCCGCCCGACGTATCCGGACCCACCTGGAAGACACCGGCGTTCAGCTCGGCCATGGCGCCGACCAGGCGATCGACCTCCGACCAGGCGGCGATCCGGCTCGCCACCGGGGTAGCGTCCGGCGTGACGTGCGTCGTCGCGCGCGAGCTCGAGAATCCCATGGCGCCGACGCGGATCGCTTCCTGCACGGCCGCGGCCATCCGCGTGAGGTCGTCTTCCGTCGCGGGCTCGCTCAACGCGCGCTTGCCCATGACGTACATGCGCAAGGCCGAGTGGCCGATGTACGCGCCGTAGTTGATCGCCTTCGGCAGGCGGTCGACGGTCGCGAGATACTCCGGGAAGGTCTCCCACGTCCAGTCGATCCCCGCCATCATCGCCTCGGTCGGGATGTCCTCGACCGCGGTCAGGCAGCGCGCGAACCATTCGCGCTCCCTGGGCCTGCACGGCGCCAGCGCGAAGCCACAGTTGCCCATGATCACGGTGGTGACGCCGTGCCAGCAGGAGCAGCTCCCCATCCGGTCCCACGCCACCTGCGCGTCCATGTGGGTGTGACCGTCGATGAAGCCCGGCGCGACGATCAGCCCCTCGGCGTCGATGGTACGCTCGGCCGCCGCCCGGATACGCCCGATCTCGACGATCGAGCCGTTCTTGACTCCGACGTCGCCGCGGAAGCGCGCGGCGCCCGAGCCGTCGACGACGGTGCCGTTGCGAATCAGGAGATCGAGACCCATGAGCGTTGTCTCCTTCAGTCGGTGCCGTTGCGCAAGGCTACACCGTCGCGTCGTCGCGCTCGCGCGCGGCGTCGCGTGATACGCCGTACAGGATCATGAGGATCGGCAGCAAGTACATGTGCGCGCCGCTCCACATGAGCCCGCCGCCGAGCATCTGATCGTCGACGGCGCTGATGCCGAGAGTCGTCGCGATCCGCGTGTAGTGAGGATAGAACGCGCGCTCCGGCACCGCCAGCAACATGCCGAGCGCGGTGCTCTGCGCGGTCGCGGCGACCAGATACGCGATCTGCAGCCCGGGGTGCAGCCGCGGACCGAGCCGCGGGGCCGGGCGGATGATCGGCCACCAGAACAGCAACGCCGTCACGAAGAAGATGACGTGCTCGACGGCGTGCAGGAGCTCGTGCTCGGCCGCGGCGTCGTACAGCACCGGGAGATGCCAGACCCACACGGACGCCACGTGGAGAAAGCCTGCCGCGGGCCAGAACGTCAGCGCCGACAGCGCGGAGCGCGGCAGGGCATCTCGCCGCAGGGGCATCGCGAGGCGGTGCCGGAGGCCCGGCGGCACACCCCAGAGGACGAGCGACAGTGGATTGCCGAGCAGCAGGAGCGGCGCGGCCATCATCGTCAGCAGCAGGTGCTGAGCCATGTGGGCCGAAAACCGGGAGACCGCGAGGTCATCGAGCGGCGACAGCAGCGCGCCCGCGACGGTCAGGAGCCCGAGAGCGTACGCCGCCGTCCGCCAGACGGGCGGCGCGTGTCCGACAGCGTTGAGCCGACGCCACCCTCGCGTGTAGGCGGTAGCCAGAACGGCCAGGACGAGCAGGAGCAGGGTCTTGAGCGCTGCCTCGACCATCTACCGGTTCACCTGAACGAGCAGTGTCGGCGGGCCACGAGGCGGTGTCAATTCCGCGGCTCCGTCGTGGGCGAATTTGACACCACGCTCCCGACGGCTTAATTTGACGCAGCAGGCCACAACGCGAATTTCAGGAGCGTGTCATGCGTACCTACTACGACATCGATCTGACAGGCCGAGGGATCACGAAGCGCGAGCTGCACGGCGAGGAGATCGTCCGGGCCGGTCGGTACTGGATCGCCCGGACGCTCCTCGACCTCGGCGCGGCCACCGTCGATCCGCTGTCGCCTGCCAACCCGCTCATCTTCTCGGCCGGTCCGTTCGCCGGCACCAGCTTCTCCAACGCCAATCGCACGAGCGTCGGGTGCAAGAGCCCGCTCACGGGCGGCATCAAGGAGGCCAACGGCGGCGGCAGCTTCAGCTACGGACTGGGGCAGCTCAAGGTCGCGGGCTTCACCTTGCACGGCGCCTCGGCCGAGTGGGTCGTCATCCATTTCAAGAAGGACGGCACCATCGAGTTCGACGACGCCGCGCCGTACCTGGGCAAGGGCAACTTCGAGGCCCAGGAGATGCTGCACAAGAAGTACGGGCGGAAAGTCACGATCGCGCTCTGTGGCCCCGTCGGCGAGTATCAGGGTCTCCTGGCGGGCATCGCGTTCAGCGACAAGGACGGCAGACCTGCGCGGTTGTCGGCGCGCGGCGGCGTGGGCGCGGTGATGGGATCCAAGAGAGTGAAGGCCGTCGTGGTGGACCTGGACAAGATCCCCCCCTTCACCGACGCCAAGAAGGTCAACGTCGCGATCAAGGACTACGCGAAGATGCTCCTGGCGGATTCCATGGTCACGAACTTCTACCAGAAGATCGGCACCATGGGCATGGCCGACCTCCAGAACGCGCTGGGCGGCCTGCCGGTGCGCAACTTCAGCGCCGGCCAGCAGGTGGACGTCGCCGGCGGCGGAAAATTCAAGATGGGCGGCGACCACATCAGCCAGCTCAACGTCTCGCGAGGCGGCGAGCACACGCACGCCTGCATGCCGGGCTGCGTGATCCAGTGCAGCAACGTCTACGTCGATGCGAGCGGCAAGGAAGTCGTCTCGCCGGTGGAGTACGAGACGCTCGGGTTACTCGGCACGAACTGCGGCCTGAGTGATCCCGACGACCTCGCGCAGATGAATTTCCTCGCGAACGACCTGGGCGTCGACACCATCGAGCTCGGCGCCACCCTGGCCGTCCTGATGGAGGCCGGACTCGGCGTGTTCGGCGACGTGAAGTTCATGGCCGACTGCATGGCCGAGATGCGCCGGGGCACCGAGCAGGGCCGACTCTGGGCGGAAGGAACCGCGCGGGTCGGCGCCCACTACAACGTGCGCCGGGTTCCCGTCATCAAGAAGCAGGCGATCAGCGCTTACGATCCACGCGTGGTCGAGGCCACCGGCGTCACCATGATGGCGACCGCGCAGGGCGCCGACCACACCGCGGGCAATCTCCCGCGGCTCAAGACGCGCGAGATGAACGCCGAGCAGATCGTCGAGCAGAGCCTCGCCCACCAGGCGCGGGTGGCGGCCAACGACTCGCTCGGGCTCTGCATCTTCGGTATGAGCGTGACCAATCCGAACACCGAGTTCCTCGTCAACGCCATCAACGCCGCGCATGGCACGAGCCTGACCAAGGACTTCTTCGAGCCGCTGGGCCGTGACGCGCTCCGGCTCGAGTACGAGTTCAACCGCCGCGCCGGATTCACCGAGAAGGACGACGAGCTCCCGGAGTTCTTCTACACGGAGCCGCTGCCGCCGACCAATCACGTCGCGCGCTTCCACGGCTCCGACGTGCACGAGATGTACGAACGGTTGCCCGCGCCGACGGCGCACCCCTGACCGAAGGGCCGGACGCGTCAGCTCGCGGGCGGCGTTTCGGGGGGCGCGAGCGGCAGGAGGACCGTGAACACGCTGCCCCGGCCCTTGATGCCGTCGCTCTCCACGCCGATCTGGCCGCCGTGAAGCTCGACGAGCTTGCGCGTCAGGGCGAGGCCGAGCCCGGTTCCCTCCTGCTCGCGGGCGGGCGAGGCATCGACCTGCTCGAACTTCTCGAAGATGCGGGCCTGGTCTTCCGCCTTGATGCCGATCCCGGTGTCCGCGACTCTGATCCGTAGCGAGCACGAGCCGCTGGGGCCGCCCGGGAAGACCGTATCGGCCGTCACGGTGACGTGCCCGCCCGGATCGGTGAACTTGATCCCGTTGCTCAGCAAGTTGTAGATCATCTGCTGCACGCGCAGCCGGTCGGCGGTGATCTCCGGGAGCGGCTCCTTCACCTCCACCGTCACCGTGATGCTCTTCTGCTGGGCGAGAGCCTGGACGACGCCCACGACTTCCGGGATGTCCTCGGCGACGGCCACGCGCGTGAGGTCGAGGGTCAGGTGGCCGGCGTCGACCTTCGCCAGGTCGAGCAGGTCGTCGACCAGCTTTCGGAGGTGGCGGCCGCCGACGAGGATCGACGTCAGATATTCGAGCTGGCGCTCGTTCACGTCTCCGTACGTCTTGTTGGCGAGCACCTGGGAGAAGCCGATGACGGCGTTGAGCGGCGTGCGAAGCTCGTGGCTCATCGAGGCGAGGAACTCGCTCTTGGCCCGACTGGCCTGCTCGGCCGCCACCTTGGCCTGGAGGAGCTGCCGCGATTGCTCGGTCAGCTGACGGATGTGGAGCTGGGCTTCGGCGTGCAGGCGGGCGTTCTCGAGCGCGACGAGCAGCGCCAGGCCGACGGCCGCGCCCAGCGCGATCAGCACCCCCGTCCACGTGCGGGCTTCGAGCCGCGCGGCCTCGGCCTGCGCGGCGAGGACTCGCGTATGGATCGCGGCCATCAAGCCGTCGAGACTTTCCTGGACTTCCTCGGCGAGCGTTCGCGCCTCGGCGTCGGTCAGGGCGAGCGCCCGCGCTTTCTCGCCGCGCCGAAGGAGCTCCTGCTCGGCGATGACGACGCCGCGATACCGCTCGAAGGCGGACCGCGCCGCGGCGAGCTGGATGGTCTCGCGCGCGCTCTGCGCGTAGCTGGCGAGCTGCTCGAGATCCTCCGCCACGCGCGCCGCCCGCTCGTTCCAGGCCTTCGCGTATCCGGGGTCACCCAGCACCAGCGCGCGCATCTCGAGGCGGACGAGCGGGGTGATCGCCTCCCGAGTCGAGGCGGCCAGTCGAATCGCCGGAATCGTGCGGGTCGCGATCTCTCGATTGACGGCCACCAGATTGCCGACCGCGTGGAAGCTCAGGTATCCGACGACGGTCAGCACCACGATGACGAGCAGCGAGATGACGAAGGGTTTCGCCGCCAGCCGCGTGCCGAACACCCTCGCTATCGTGCGCAAGGATCGACCCGGAGCGCCCGACGAGCCGCCGGCGAGGGACGGCGGGCCGCACCGATAGCGCATGGAAGGCGGGAGACGAGCACCATGGTCAGGCTCGAAAGAGGCAAAACACAGACCATTTCCGGACAATACCGTCATCTCCAATTTGACGGGCACTTATTGCGCTGGATCGGGCGGCCGCCCGGCTCCAGTCGGTATCTTTCTGACCGATCTGTCGGCCAGGTATGGACCGACCGTGACCAGCCCTCCCGGTCAGGGAGTCTCCGGCGGGGCCTTTCACACGGGGGCCCGGCCGGGGTCTCAGAAGGCGTAATCACCACCTCGGGCCGGGAGGAAAGCGATGAGCGACAAGAGCACGATGCTGCGGCAGGCTGAGGAAACGTTCGCCGAGCTTCGTCAGGCGGTCGAGGGCCTGACCGACGAGCAGATGCGCCGCGTGTGGCTCGGGAGCTGGGGCGTGCGCGAGATCCTGATTCACATCTGCGGCTGGCACGAGGCGATGATCCCGGCGCTCGGCAACATCGCCAGGGGCGAAGCGCCCTACCCGCCCGGGACGTATGATGACTTCGATGCGTGGAACGCGCGCTTCGTCGAGCGCAAGGCGGGCGTGAAGACCGCCGACGTCTTGACGGAGCTGGATCTCAGCCATCGGTATTTCGTCGGCGCCGCCGCGGCGCTCCCGGAGCCTCACTTCGCGCCGGGCGGCGCCGCCCGCGACGCGTTCGACGGCGCCGGTGCCGGACACTACCGGGAGCACACCGCTCAGATTCGAGAGTGGAGGCAACGGACGTCGTGACGGACCTCGGCTTCCTGCTCTTCGAGACACCGATCGGCGTCTGCGGGATCGTGTGGGGCGACCGGGGCGTCGTGGGCGTCCGGCTGCCCGAGGCGAGCGAGGCGGCGGCGCGCGCGCGGGTACGGCGCGAGTTCCCGGATGCTCTCGAATCGCCGGCCCCATCCGACGTGCAGCGCGCGCGCGAGGGCATCGTGGCGCTGCTCCGCGGTGAGGCGACAGATCTGTCGTTCATCCAGCTCGACATGAGGCAGGTCGCGCCGTTCAACCGCCGCGTCTACGAGGTCGCGCGCACGATTCCACCGGGCGCGACGCTCTCCTACGGTGAGATCGCCGTGCGGCTGGGCGAGCCCGGCGCGGCGCGCGACGTCGGATCCGCGCTCGGTCAAAATCCGTTCGCGATCGTGGTGCCGTGCCACCGCGTGCTCGCGGCCGGCGGCAAGATCGGCGGCTTCTCGGCGCGCGGCGGGATCAGGACGAAGCTGCGCCTGCTCTCGATCGAGGGCGTTCAGGCACCCGGCACCGTTCCCCTCTTCGAGAGCGGTCGGTCCGCCGGCATCAGGTAGCGCGCTCCTCCGGAAGTCTGCTTCCGTCGCCGGCGGTGATCGTCTATCATCGCATCTCACCTGAAGTTCATCTCGTCGCCGCACGAATGCGCCGCCCCGGCACGGCGCGCTGACACGAGGGGGAAGGACCGCATGCAGACCGACACGATCCCCAGGCTGGTGATCTCGCTCCTCGCCATGGGGATCGTGGGCTGCGCCTCTGGGCCGGTGATCGGGCGCGTCTCCGTGGCCGGTCAGGAGGCGGCGCCCCTCACGATGAGCTGGGAATCGGGACTCTTCGGCGGCAGTGGCACGATGGCGGCCGTCATGCCCGACGGCGAGCGGTTCTCCGGCACGTACACGGTCGTGAAGAAGGGGATGTCCCGCGGTCGGATCGATCCGGCCTGGGAGGGCGCCGAGCCGGCCGACGCTCGCGGCGAGATCGACGACAGCATGTGGGGCGCGGCGCGCGATCGGGGCGCGTTCGTCAGCGCGCATCTCAACAAGGCGATCGCGACCTTGAAGGGTGACCGCGGCAGCACGATGCTCTGCCGATTCTCGCTCGAGGCCGCGGAAGCGGGCATGCGCGGCGGCGGCGCCGGCTCGTGTCAGACCTCGAAGGGCGCGAAGATCAGCGCGAAGTTCTAGGAGACGCTCAGCGCCTGACTCGCCGCCACCTCGAGCGGAGCCGGTCGCGTCGGATGCGGGATCAGCCACAGGACGAGCGCGGCCGCGCCGTAGCAGATCACGAACGCGATCAACGCCTGGGTGTAGCTCTGCGTCCGGTCGTAGATCCAGCCGGTGTACACGGCGGCCGGCATCGAGGCGAAACTCTGGAACATGCTGATCCAGCCCCGGATCGTGGCGAAGTGAGCACGACCGAAGACGTCGCCCACCAGGGCCCACGTCACCGAGTTCACGCCGTCACCGAACGAAAACAAGACGGCGAAGAGCACGAGCGCCCACCACGCCCCGTCACCGTACGCCAGCACGACGAGACCGGCGGCGCCCAGCAAGACCCCCACGGCGCCGACCATCTGCTTCGACTGCCGGTCGCCGAGCCACCCGGTCAGCGGCCGGATGACCACGGTCGCCAGCGCCGTGAGCCCGACGTAGAACGCCGCCGCCGGCTCGTCGAGCCCTTTCCAGACCAGGAGCGGCACCAGGTGCACGGTCACCCCGGCATAGGGGACGTTGCGCAGGCCGTGAAACGCGGCGAGCAGCCAGAACGTCGGCGTTCGCAGAGCCTCCCGGGTCGTGAACTCTGTTGCGTCGCCGAGTGGAGGCGTGCGCCCGAGCGCGGCGCCGCGGGCTGCGCTTTCACCGTCGGGCAGTAGCCCCATGCTCTCCGGCGAGCGCCGGATGAACAGGACGAGCGGAAGCAGCAGGAGCACGACGAGACCGGACAGGGCCGCGGCCGTCCGCCAGCCGAGATTCAACACGGCCAGCGCGACCAGCGGAAAAATCACCACCCCGCCGATGGCCTGGCCGGTCTGCACGATCGACATCGCGAGGCCTCGCTTGCGGCGAAACCAGTGGGCGACCACCGCCAGGGTGGCCTGATTGAACCCGGCCTGGAAGCCGAAGCTCAGAGGGCCGATGAAGACGAGGAGGAAGAGAAGATAGCTGTGGGTGAGCGAGAGCAGGATGAGCCCCAGCCCCGCGAGCAACGTCCCCACGACCAGCATCACCCTGACGTCGAATCGGTCGATGAGATATCCGACGAACGGTGCCCCGAGGGCAGCCTCGAGCCTGGAGAGCGAGAACGGCAGCGAGGTCGCGGCACGGCTGAGGTTGAGCTCGGTGAGGACCGGCAGGAAATACAGGGTGAATCCCGTGTTGAACAACCCGCCCTTGACCGCGTCCTGGACGCAGCCGATCGCCACGATCCACCAGCCATAGAAGATGCGCCCCGGGCTCTGCGAGAGCGAGCGCGGGCTCACGGCTTGTAGTTGACGCTCTTGGGCAGGACCTTGCGCAGGAGATCCGGGTACACGAAGGCGCCCAGGTCGAGAGGCTTGGTGAGCTTGCCTTGCTGCTTCAGCTGCGTCTCGGCCAGGCGGAACAGGCTAGTGGTGAAGTCATCCAGGACCATCTCGAAGCGGAGCTTGGTCATGAGCTGTTCCACCAGCGGCGGGTCGAGGCTCTTGAGGAAGTCGGACACGTCCTTGGCGGCGCGCTTTCGATCCTTGTTGATGAGGTCCGTCGCCTCGACGAGGGCGCGCATGAACCCCTCGGCCTGCTCCGGATTCTTCCGGATCCAGGCGAGGTTCATGTAGATGTAGACGCCCTGCTCCAGGATGCCTTCCTGGTCTCGGAGCACCTTGGTGTTCTTGACCGCTGCGAGGCCGCGGGTGACCCACGGCTCCCACACCGCGTAGGCGTCGATGTTGCCGCGCTCGAGCGCCGCCACCATCTCCGGCGCCTCCACGTTGACGACCGTGTAATCCGCCGGGTTCAGCTTGAGCTTGTCGATCAGGGCCAGCCAGAACACCTCGCCGCCCGAGCCGCGCGCCACGCCGAGCTTCTTGCCCTTCAGCTGATCCAGGGTGTCGACGTTACGGCCCACGATCGCGATCCAGCGCACGAGGCGCGTGGCCTGGGCGACGACCACCACGTTGGGATCCAGGTTGTGATTGCTGACCCCGGCGATCTCGGAGCCGAAGGCGGACTCGATCTGGCCGTTGATGAGGAAGGACACCATGGCCGAGCCCGACGGACCCGTGTTGATCCGTACGTCGAGCCCGTGCTTCTTGAAGAGTCCCTCCTGTTGGGCCACGTAGTAGGCGGAGAACACCGGATCCACTCCGGTGGCGATGGTCATCTTGGTCTGGGCCCACGCCGCACCGCTCCACAGCACGAGGCTCAACACGAGCAGGCACTGCACACCACGTGTTTGCGCACCGCGCGTCAGCATGAAAGCTCCTCTCCTGGCAGGGCGCTAGGTTGCCGGCGAATATTTGCCCGCGAACGTATAGATGCTCCATCGGAACATGCGATCGGTGGCGAAGCCGAGAAGCCCCAGGGTGACCAGGGAGACGAAGATCTCGTCCACCAGCATGAACAGCCGCCCGTCCCACAGCATCTTGCCCAGACCGTCGTTGGCGGCGATCAGC
>QHSQ01000395.1 GCA_003221615.1 Candidatus Rokuibacteriota bacterium
TCAGCGCCAGACGGCGCTGGATCTCGGGCGCGCTCAGGCCGGCGATCTCGACGATCTTGGTTCTTCCCTGGAGGCCGTGCACCACGCTGATCGACGAAGGGGCCACGCCGAGCGCCCGGGCCAGGAGGCGCGCGACGGCGGTGTTCGCGGCGCCGGCGACGGGCGCCGCGGTGACGCGAAGGCGGAGCGTCGCGTCCTGCCAGCCCACGATCTCGTCGCGCGACGCCCGCGGTTGGACGCGGAGCGACAGCCGCGTGGCCTCAGCTCTTGCCGTCGTCCTTGTCCTCGCCGAACTCGGCCGACATCATCCGATAGTAGCTCTCGAGCGTCGCGCGGAAATCCTCGATCAGCTGGCGGCGGACGCGGCGCAGGGTCTGGATCTCGCTCCGGATCCGCGCCTCCTCGGCCCGGCCTTCCTCGATGATCTTCTCGCTCCGCAGCTCGGCCTCGCGCATCTGCAGCTCCGCTTCCTTGCGTGCCGTCGCCTTCATCTCGTCGCCGAGCCGGTGGGTCGTCACGAGCGTGTCCTGCAGCGCGCGCTCGCGCTCGTTGAGGCCGCGCGATCGCTCCTCGAAGGTCGCGACCTGCTCCTTCAGCTGCGCGTTCTCCTTGAGCACGGTCTCGTAGTCCTCGGCGACGTCGTCGAGAAAGGCATCGACCTCGTGGATGTCGAATCCACGAAACCACTTGACGCTGAACTGCTGTTGACGGATATCGAGCGGACTGATGCGCATGAGGCCTCCGACGTCCTAGCCCATCTCGGTGGCGATTCTGTACAGCACCGGGACCAGGAATTCCTTCAAAAAATACAGCACGAGAATCACGATCATCGGTGAGAAGTCGAGCCCCATCTGGGAGATCGGCAGCCGTTCGCGCACCGGGCGCAGCACCGGCTCGGTCACCCGATACAGGAATCGCACGATCGGGTTGTACGGGTCCGGGCTCACCCACGAGATGATCGCCCGCGCGATGATGATCCAGATGTAGGCCACGATGACGAGATTGACCAGGTTCGCGAGCGCGACGAAGAAGTAGTTGACGATGAACATCACTTCGGCCCCAGGCCGAGCTCGCGGGAGCGCTCGGTCGCCCGCTCGACCGCCTTGATGAACGTCGTGCGGATGCCGCCCTCCTCGAGCGCCGCGATGCCGGCGATCGAGGTGCCGCCGGGCGAGCTCACCATATCCTTGAGCGCACCCGGATGCAGGCCGGTCTCGAGCAGGAGCTTCGCGGCACCGAGCACGGTCTGCGTGGCGAGCGTCATGGCGGTGATCCGATCGAGCCCCATCCGTACGCCCCCGTCCGCGAGCGACTCGATCACGACGGCCACGTAGGCAGGCCCCGAGCCCGACAGGCCCGTCACCGCGTCCATCAAGGACTCGTCGAGCACGACCACCCGCCCGACCGCGCTGAAGATCTCGCCGGCGGTGTCGAGGTCGTCGGGCTCCAGGTTGTCGGCCTTCGCGATCGCCGTCACGCCTTCGAGAACGAGGGCCGGCGTGTTGGGCATCACGCGGATCAGCCGCGCGTCCTTGTGCAAGACGGCGCGGATCTTCGCGGTGGAGACGCCGGCCGCGATCGAGATCAGGAGCTTCTTGCGCGTGACCGCCGGTGCGATCTCCTTCAGCACCGAGTCCATGATCTGCGGCTTCACCGCCAGGATGATGATGTCGGAGTGGCGCACCAGATCGACGTTGTCGGACGAGACCTGGATCCCGTACTGGCGGTCGAGCTCCTTGAGCCGTTCGAGGCGCACGTCGGTGGCGTGGATCGCGGTCGCCGGGACGAGGCTCGCGCCGAGGAGACCCTTGATCAGTGCCTCGCCCATATTGCCGCCGCCGATGAACCCGACCGTGAGGCCCTTGATCGTCATCGTTCCTCCGGTCCGGGCTCTCGCCGCGGCGGCCGCGGTCCAAAGATCGCCGTGCCGACCCGGACCAGGGTCGCGCCTTCCTCGATCGCCACCTCGAAATCGCCGCTCATTCCCATCGACAGCTCGGTGAAGCCGTAGCGCTCGGCGAGCTTTCTGAGCGCTCGGAACCACACGCGCGAGTCGTCGGGCTCCTTCGCCTCCGGCGGGATCGCCATGAGGCCCCGCACCTTCACGGAGGACAGCGCCGCGACCGCGTCGAGCAGCTCGCCGAGTCCATCGGGTCCCACGCCGCCCTTGGACGCCTCGCCGGCCACGTTGACCTCGACGAGCGTGTCGATCGCGCGGCCGCGTGCTCGGGCCCGCTTGTCGAGCTCCTTCGCCAGGTCCAGCCGGTCGAGCGAGTGGATGACATCGAAGAGCTCCACCGCGTCGCGCGCCTTGTTCGTCTGCAAGTGGCCGACGAGGTGCCACGGGACCGGACGTCCGATCTCGGCCACCTTCTCCTTCGCCTCCTGCACGCGGTTCTCTCCGAGGGCCGGCACCCCGGCCTCGATCGCCTGGCGGATCCGGGCCACCTCGACCGTCTTCGAGACGCCGACGAGCAGCACGTCTGAGGGGCGTCGGCCCGCGCGCTCCGCGGCCTTCGCGACCCGTTCCCGTACCCGGTCGAGATTGGCGTGAATGTCGGTCATGTCGGGGGTGATTCTAGCAGGGGGCCGTGTGCGGGGGGAGGGGAAGGACCGGAGAGGCGACGGCAGCCCTCTCAGGGCAAGGCGGCCAAGGTGGCCAGGCGGCCCCGATTACCCCGCCGGTACGAGTACAGGAGATCGGGATGACACGCGGTGCAAAGCCGCGGATTCTCGATCGAGGCGGGCGCCACCCCGGCTTCCGCGAGCAAGGCCTCGTTGGCCGACCAGAGATCGAGCATCACGCGGCCCCCGCGCGACGGCGTCACCCACGACCGCCACCGCTCGCCGAAGGCGCGCGCGAATTCGGCCGTGACCGGCTCGTCGACCTCGTAGCAGCACGGGCCGATCGACGGGGCGATCGCGACGCGGAGCGACCCGGCTCGCCCACCCACCTCGCCGAGTGCCCTCACCGCCTTCTGGGTCGCCCCACGCACCGTGCCGCGCCAGCCGACGTGAGCGACACCTAGCGCCCGCGCCGACGGATCGTAGAGCACGATCGCCAGGCAATCCGCCGTGAAGATCGCGAGGGGCACGCCGCGCTCCGCCGTCACCAGAATGTCGACCAGACCCGCGAATC
Source organism: Candidatus Rokuibacteriota bacterium (assembly GCA_003221615.1). Taxonomy (GTDB): domain Bacteria; phylum Methylomirabilota; class Methylomirabilia; order Rokubacteriales; family CSP1-6; genus AR31. The sequence goes on from QHSQ01000395.1 coordinate 3,140, forward strand.
CCCCGCCCGCCGGCGCCCGCGCCACGTCCGCCCCATGCACCTGCCGCGCATAGCTCACGCGCTCCATCTCGAGCCCGGTCCCCCCGAGCGCCACCACAGCCTCGGCACGAAACGGCGGCTTCGGTGCCTCCGGCACAATCCGCTCCTCAAACGAGCTGATCCCCGGACAATGCCGAGTAGTCGTCGCATGCGGAACCCCAAGCGCGTTAAGTGACGAAAACGTGAAATACTCCGCCGGCTCGCCATGGGCTAAGAGCAAAGAAGAAGTCGAAGTCATCGATTCCTCAGTATGCAGTACCGACGGGTCACCGAGAGGGTGGTCGGGGTG
>QHSQ01000396.1 GCA_003221615.1 Candidatus Rokuibacteriota bacterium
CGGCACGATCGAGGGTGTGGTGTGCATCGAGCGGGATTCTTCGGGCCCGGGCTGGCACGTTGCCGATCGGGCTCTGACCGACAAGCACGTGCACGCCCTCCTGGTCGAGCCCGACAGCGGCACGGTCTTCGCGGGAATGAAGCAGGGCTCGATGTTCGCCAGCGGCGATGGCGGCCGCACCTGGGAACGCCGCGACAAGGGCCTCACCGAGCAGAACGTGTACAGCCTCGCCTGCGCCCGACTCGGTGCGGGCGTCCGCGTCTTCGCCGGCACTGAGCCCGCTCACCTGTTCTACAGTGATGACCTCGGGCGCGGCTGGCAGGAGCTCCCCGCGCTCCGGTCGGTGGATACATCGCGATGGAGCTTCCCGGCCCCGCCGAACGTGGCGCACACCAAGCACATCAACTTCCATCCCCAGGACGCCGCCACTCTGTTCATCGGCGTCGAGCAGGGCGGGCTCTTGAAGAGCACCGACGCCGGAAAGACGTTCCGCATGATTCCGGGCATGGACGACGACGTCCATCGCACCGTGATCAATCCGCTCAATCCCGACCGCATCTACATCACGACTGGCATCGGAATGTACGTGAGCAGCGACGGCGGCGCGACGTGGGAGCAATGGACCGACCTGCAGCACGAGATCGGCGGCTATCCCGATCTTCTGGTCCTCCACCCGCGTAGGCCGGACCTGCTGTTCGTCGCGTCGGCCGAAAAGGGTCCCGGCTCGTGGCGCAAGAGCCACTTCGCCGGCTCCCGCGTCTCCAGGAGCACCGACGGCGGTCGGACGTGGCAGATTCTTGGAGGGGGGCTACCCGATCGTCTCCGGCCGGCGTTCGAGGCGATGTGCCTCGAGGATTCGGGGGACTCGTTCTCCCTCTTCGCCGCGACGGCCACCGGCGAGGTGTGGTGCAGCGACGACGGCGGCGATCGCTGGCGTGAGGTCGTCACCGGCCTGGCGCCCATCTCGAAGGGCGATCACTACGCCGCGTTCGTCACGGCGTGACTACGAGGGACCGGCTCCGCGCAGGACGCCGCGTGCCCTTCGCGAATAGAGAGTGGATCGGCCAGCACGATGGCGGCGCCCGGACGTCGCTTCGCCATCGCGGCGAAGGCCTCCTGGACGCCTCGGGACGTGCTGGCCTCGTCCGTCCTTGAGTCGCGCAAGCGTTCTCGGCACGGCCGTGCGTTCGTTGTGTCGTTTGTGGCCGATTGTGTCCGCTAGTTCTCGCGCAGTTCTGCCAAGGGGGCACTGAACCGCCAAAGGGCTTGAGCCCAGACCAATCCAGACCGAGACGCTGAGTCCCATCATCAATTCTCCCGAGGTGGACTCAGTGCGCGTGCTGAGCAAAACATCCTCCTGACCGCATCCCGAACACAAGCCCGGGTCAGTTGGTAGCCGTCCCTCAGCCCAACGCTGCATTTTCCGGATTGTTGGTGAGGGCATTCAGGTAATCATCCAGTGTGACCTGAAGGGAAAGACACTGTTCCATCGAGGAATCCGATTATGCGATGTTGAACCCGAACATGGATCCGACGCTCCGTCGGGAACGTAATTCGACAAGGCAACTCACCTCTTCGAACTCCACCATGGGCAGGGGTATCGGAGGAAGACCGATGAAACCACTAACGATCGCGGTTGCCGTGGCGATGATCGCACCGTTGCCGGGGCTCTCACACGCTATGGCTGGAAATCATGGAAAGCGCGGCGGCGCCGGCGAGGGAACCAGGGAGTATGTGGGACCCACGGTGGCGCAAAACGCGGGACCGGACGCGCCCGGCCCGGTATCCGTCCCCGAGCCCGGGAGCCTTCTGCTCTTGGCGAGTGGTCTCAGCACGCTCGGAGGTCTTCTAGCGGGAAAGTGGTACGTGACGAGGAAGCAGGCGAAGCGGCCGGAGCGACCTGAGCCGTCAGGCCCAGCTACATGCTGAGACGATAGACGCCACATGCTGAGACGGTAGGTCACGATGCTCGTAACTCTCCTCGGGGCGGCGATCAGCGGCGAGGTGCTGCACGGGGTCCGACGCGATTACCGGCGACGGTGCGACGGCCGAGCGCCGGTGGCTGGCCCGGGCGGTGATGACCGCGAGCTCGCCTGGATCGCGGCCGAGCCGTGCGTGACGGACAAGGACGCGGAGGGAACGAGTCGAAGCGTGCGGTGACCCTGTTCCACGAAGTACACGTAATTAAGGAACTCCGGCCTCGGCTTCCACAGCCAGAGCCAATCTCTTCGCGCTCATCCTCCCCAATGATAAGTTACGAAGTGAATGGGGGGTCCTCCGGGCCGCGGTCAGACTTCCCCCGGAGGTAGCGTGATGGACCAGCTGATCGAGCGATGCTGCGGGCTGGATGTGCATCGAGACACCGTCGCGGCGTGTGTGCGCGTGCCGGGACCCAACGGGAAGCAGCGGCACGAGGTGCGGCCGTTCGGGACGACCGCGGTCGAGCTCTTGGCCCTGCGCGACTGGCTGGAGGCGCATGGGGTCACGCACGTGGCGATGGAGAGCACGGGCGTGTATTGGAAGCCCGTGTTCTACGTGCTCGAGGAGGCCTTCACGTGTCTGCTGGTCAACGCCGCTCATATCAAGCAGGTCCCGGGCCGGAAGACCGACGTCAAGGACTGCATGTGGATCGCGCAATGCCTGGAGCACGGACTGCTGCGGGGCAGCTTCGTGCCGCCGGCGGCGATTCGCGAGATCCGCGACCTGACGCGGCATCGCAAGGTGCTGATCCAGGAGCGGACCCGGGCGGCCAACCGCGTGCACAAGCTCCTGGAAGATGCCGGGATCAAGCTGGCGTCGGTCGCCACCAACATCCTCGGGGTGTCGGGCCGCGCGATGCTGGAAGCGCTGGTGCACGGCACGACGGACGCCGAGGTGCTGGCCGACCTGGCGCGGGGCAAGCTGCGCAAGAAGCTGCCGGCGTTGCGCCAGGCGCTGGCTGGACGCTTCCGACCGCATCACGCGTTTCTGGTCAGCCAGCTCCTGGCGCACGTCGATTACCTGGATGAGGCGATCGCCACGGTGAGCGAGGAAGTCGAGGGGCGGCTCGCCCCGTTCGCCGCGCAGCTGACGCAGCTGGACACGATCCCTGGGATCAATAAGCGGACGGCCGAGGTGATCATCGCCGAGCTCGGGGTGGATATGAGCTGTTTCCCGAGCGACCGGCATCTGGCCAGTTGGGCGGGGATCTGTCCGGGCAACAACGAGAGCGCGGGGAAGCACAAATCCGGGAAGACCCGGAAAGGCAACCGGTGGTTGCGGATGACCCTCATCGAAGCCGCCGCAGCGGCGACTCGCACGAAGGACAGTGCGCTGCAGGCCCGATACCGACGCGTAATGCGGCATCGCGGGCACAAGAAAGCCGTGGTGGCCGTGGCCCACGCGATGCTTCGGGCGGTCTATCATCTCCTCGCCGAAGGCACGACGTACCGTGAACCGGGCGCCGATTACTACGACCGCCGCCACACTCATCGCGTCACACGCCGCGCGATCCAATTGCTCGAACGCCAGGGGTACCGTGTGGTGTTGGAACCGGCTGCCTAATGGTGAGCCTCGACTTACGGGGGATTTTCTGAGCAGACGTTTGGTGACAAGGCCTCCACCGGGTTTGGTACCGGCTGGTGGAGCGGGGTCTTGTCAACCTTCTGTGGGCTGCTCGCACTCGGGGCGGTGGCGTGCCTGCACTTTCCACAACTGCTGAGTTCTCCCAATCTGCGGCCCTACTACCCCATGTACCTGATCCGGATGTTGATCCAGGCGGTCATCGTGGCGGCGATCATCTTCGGAGTTGTGTCCGCGATCCTGCGCAAGAAAAAACTCCTGGGCTTGACCGGGATGCTGCTCGCCTTGGCCGCGACCCTGTGGGGCGGAGCCAGTGTTCCAATCAACGAACCGCTGCACAACGGCCCGTCCATCGGCCTGGACTGGTTTCTGCTGGACATGCTGCTGATGACGCTGATCTACTCGCCGTTCGAGGTGCTGTGGCCGGCCTATCCGCAGCAAAGTGTTTTCCGCAACGAGTGGCTATTGGACGTGGTGTATTTCCTGTCCACCCACTTACCCACCCAGATCACGACCTTCTTGATCCTGCTGCCCGCCACCCAGCTCACGACCCTCTTCGCCGTTCCGAGCTTGCAAGAGGCGATCGGCCGCCTGCCCTTGCTGGTCCAATTTTTCCTGGCAATCCTGGTGGCGGATCTTGCGGAATACGCCATTCATCGCGCTTTCCACGCGGTGCCGTGGCTGTGGCGCTTCCACGCCATTCACCATTCTTCCAAGGGGCTCGACTGGATCGCGGGTTCACGCTCCCACATCGTGGATGACGTCGTGGTACGCGGGTTCATCCTCATTCCCATGATGTTTGCCTTCTCCCACGACATGCTCGTGGCCTACCTGTTCTTCGTCACGCTGCACGCTACCTGGACGCACTCCAATTTCGGCCCGACCATCAAGTGGCTGGAGCCTTACCTGATTTTTCCGAGGTTCCATCACTGGCATCACACGTCGCAAAAAGAGGCCATCGACAAGAACTTCGCGATCCACTTTCCGTGGATCGACAAGATTTTCGGGACGTATTACTACCCCGAGGGCAAGTGGCCCGATACCTACGGCGTGGCCAACGAGAAAATCCCGGGCACGTTCTGGGGGCAGACCTTCTACCCGTTCACTCGCCAGAAGGCGGCTTAGCGCCGGCTAGAAGTTCAGGGACGTCAGCGGACACTCCCTGGGGATTTCCGCACCCTTGGTCGTCGCCCGCACTAGGCCCAGCGCCTTCATGACTTTGACGGTCAGGAATCCAAAATCGTATTCCGAGTCCTCGTGGCTCAACCGCAGCAGGCCCGGGGAATGGTGATGGTTGTTCTGCAGGCAGGCGCTGAAGGTCGCCGTGACCGGTAACCACTCGCCGATATTCATCGCGTTATCGCGTTCGTCATCGTAGCGCCGGTAACCGAACCTCCGGTCGTGGGTCCAGTAGTTCTGGATCATGTTGATCCAGATCGCGAACACGCGGAACACGCCCCAGACCACCGCCGCAAAACGCAGGTCGCCCACCAGCAGCCACAACAGCCAGAAATTGAACACCTGGGACACCACCGCGAACACCGGGCTCGAAACAAGGCGGAACGACCAGGACTTGAAGATCTGGTCGTTGGCCATGTTGGCTTCGCACCTGTAGGGGAACAGGCACAGGTACAGAGTCCGCCAGAAACCGTCGGACGAAAGCTTGTTGGGATCTCCGGGATGATCGGAAAACTTGTGGTGAAGCCG
>QHSQ01000397.1 GCA_003221615.1 Candidatus Rokuibacteriota bacterium
ACCTGATGCGGGCGGCCGCCGAGGGCAGGGTGGGCCTCACCAAAACATTCCAGCGGCACATCGATCTCTGTCTCGGTTGCCGGGCGTGCGAGACCGCGTGCCCCTCTGGGGTCAGGTTCGGGTCGCTCCTCGAGGCGACGCGCGCCCAGCTGCGCCGGCACGGACCGCCGCCGAAGCGTCGACTGCTCGACGCCTTCGTGTTCTCCGTATTTCCAGAGCCCGCGCGGCTCGGGGCCGCGCTCTCGGCGTACAAGCTCTACCGGCGCTCAGGGCTTCGAGCTCTCGTCCGCGCGACCGGCGTCCTGCGCATCTTCCCGCGGCTCGCCGCGATGGATGCGCTCCTCGACGACGTCCCGGCGGCGGCGCCGATGCCCGAAGTGGTTCCCGCACGGCGACGCGCGGTCGGGCGAGTCGGGCTCCTGACGGGCTGCGTCCAGCGCCACCTCTATCCGCACGTGAACCGGGATACCGCGCGACTCCTGGCGCTCGCCGGCTTCGACGTCGTGATTCCGCGCGTCCAGGGGTGCTGTGGTGCGCTCGAGCTTCACGCCGGCCGAGCCGACGCCCACGCCGCACGCGCCCGCGCGCTCGCCGATGCCTTTCCGCCTGATCTCGACTTCATCGTCACCAACGCAGCGGGCTGCGGCTCGGCCATGAAGGACTACGACCATCGGATTCCCGAGCTTGCGCACTTCTCGGCGCGAGTCCGTGACGTCACGGAGCTCCTGGCGAGCGCCGAGCTGCCCCTGGGCCCGCTCGATCTCACGGTGACGTACCACGACGCCTGCCATCTGGTCCACGGGCAACGCGTGCGACATGAGCCCCGCCAGCTGCTGGCTCGTATCCCCGGGCTCAGGCTGGTCGAGCTCGAAGACAGCGAGCTCTGCTGCGGGAGCGCCGGCGTCTACAATCTGCTCGAGCCCGACATGGCCCGCGACCTCATGGACCGAAAGGCCACCCGGATCGCCGAGACCGGCGCGCAGGTCGTCGCGGCGGCGAACCCGGGCTGCCTGCTCCAGATCGCCCTGGGATGTCGCGAGCGCGGTCTGGACGTGGCGCTCGTTCATCCCGTAGAGTTGCTGGCGAGGGCCGCCGATGCGTATCAGGGTTAAGGACCACGCGAAGCTCCAGCCGGACAAGATGGCGAAGGTCGCCCTGGCGGCGACGCCGCGCGCCCTCCTCGACCTCTACTGTGTGGCGCCCGGCCAGGAGCAGAGGCCGCACACCCACGGGGACCAGGACAAGTTCTACGTCGTCCTCGAGGGTCGCGGGCGCTTCCGGCTCGGCTCCGCCGAGCACACGCTGGAGGCCGGGGACGCGCTCGTCGCGCCCGCCGGCGTCGAGCATGGGCTCGTCAACGACGGCGACGCGCGCCTGCTCGTCGTCGTCCTGGTGACGCCGCCGCCGCCCCACGCATGACCGATCGCCGCGCGTCGCTGATGGTCACGTGCCTCGGCGACCTGTTCTTCCCCGAAGTGGGCGTCTCGATCGTGCGCGTGCTCCGAAAGCTCGGTGTCATCGTCGACGTCCCCGCGGACCAGACGTGCTGCGGCCTGCCGCTCTTCAACTCGGGCTATCACAGCGAGGCCGCGGCCGTCGCCCGCCGGACCGTCTCGCTGTTCAAGGATTCGGAGCACGTCGTGGTGCCGTCGGGCTCCTGCGCGTGGATGGTCAAGCACGAGTATCCCGGACTCCTGGCCAAGGCGGGGCTGGCCCGCGAGGCGGCACAGCTGGCGGCGCGCACGCACGAGCTCTCGCAATTCCTGGTCCGCGTGCTCGGCGTGACGGAGTTCACGTCGGCCGTGCCCGGACGCGTCACCTACCACGACTCGTGTCATCTCCTGCGCGGGCTCCACGAATCCCAGAGCCCTCGAACGGTCCTGGGCAAGCTCAGGGGCGCGGAGCTGGTCCCACTGCCCGGCGCCGACGAGTGCTGCGGCTTCGGCGGCTCGTTCGCGGTGCGATTGCCCGAGGTCTCCTCGCAGATCCTCGCCAAGAAGCTCGCCAACGTAGAAGCCACCGGCGCCGACTGTCTGGTCGCCTGCGACGCCGGATGCCTCATGCAGATGGGCGGTGGGCTCACGCGCAAGAAGTCGAGGGTACGGGCGCTCCACCTCGCCGAGCTCCTGGACGGGAGCCCGTGAGCAGCGACGAGCTCGCGACGCCGTTTCGCCAGCGCGCCGACGGCGCGATGAAGGACACGTTTCTCCAGGAAGCCCTCACGATCGCCACGACCAAGTTCATCGGGCTCCGTCGCGAGGCCTTCGCCGGCTTCCCCGAGGGCGAGGCGCTGCGCGACCAGGCACGCGCGATCAAGGAGGCGACGCTCCAGGAGCTCGACCGCCACCTCGAGACCCTGATCGCCAACGTCGAGCGCCTGGGCGGCCACGTCCACTACGCGGCGGCCCCGGTGGAGGCGCGCTCGATCATTGTCGACATCGCGCGCCGAACCGGCGCGCGGATGGCGGTGAAGTCGAAGTCGATGGCGACCGAGGAGATCCACCTCAATGAGGCGCTCGAGGCGGCCGGGATCACGCCGGTCGAGACGGACCTGGGCGAGTACATCATCCAGCTCGCGCATGAGCGGCCCTCGCACATCATCGCGCCGGCGATCCACAAGACGAAGGGGCAGGTGGCCGAGCTCTTCACCCGGGAGCTCAACCGCCATGCTGCGCCCGATCCGGAGGCGCTGACGCGAATCGCCCGCGGCGAGCTGCGCGAGAAGTTCCTCCAGGCCGACCTCGGGATCACCGGCGCGAACTTCGCGGTGGCCGACACGGGCACGGTCGTCCTCGTCACGAACGAGGGCAACGGCCGGATGGTCACCTCGCTGCCGCGCGTGCACGTGGCGGTGATGGGGGTCGAGAAGGTCGTGCCCTCGCTGACGGATCTCATGGTGTTCCTGGCCATCCTCGCGAAGAGCGCGACGGGCCAGAAGCTCTCCGTCTACACCTCGCTGGTCCAGGGACCGCGACGTGCGGGCGAGCTCGAGGGCCCCGAGGAGTTCCACCTCGTGCTGCTCGACGGCGGCCGCATCGCGCAGATCGGCGGACCCCTGCGCGAGGCGCTCTCGTGCCTGCGCTGCGGCGCCTGCCTGAACGTGTGCCCCGTGTACCGGCAGATCGGGGGCCACGCCTACGGCTATACGTACCCCGGCCCGATCGGCATCCTCTTGACGGCCATGATGGAGGGCACACCAGCGGTCAAGGATCTCGCCCACGCCTCCTCGCTCTGCGGCGCGTGCGCCGATGCGTGTCCCGTACGCATCGACATTCCGCGCATGCTGATCGACCTGCGACGCGAGGTGGGCGACGGGAAGATCGCGCCGTGGACCGAGCGCGTCGCGTTCACGCTGCTCTCACGGTTGCTCCGGCACCCTCGGCTCTACCGCCTCGCGGCCAGGGCCGGCCGACTGCTCCAGCGGCCCTTCGCCGGCAGCGGGCGCGTCAGCCGCCTGCCGCTCTTCTTCGGCGAGTGGACGCGCACGCGTGACCTGCCGCCGATGGCCTCGCGCACGTTCCAAGAGCGCT
>QHSQ01000398.1 GCA_003221615.1 Candidatus Rokuibacteriota bacterium
CTCCTTGCCGTGCTCAATGATCGCCTTGACGATCCGGTAGATCATCGCGCTCTCTGCCTGCCAGTGAGCGAGAACCGCCGTGTGCGTCCCCGGGACGAGGAGATCCTGGTTCTGGCCCGGATACGTCCCGGCCTTGACGGCAACGGGCGTCCAGTCCGGGACCGCCTCGAAGAGTTTCGCCTTCGTGGAATCGAGGCCCAGGATCCGGACCGGATACTCCGAGGCAAGGCCGGCCACGTCGATGTTGCGTGGACTGACGGCCAGAAATCCCGCATCGATAGTCTCTTCTCTCAACGCCGCGATCTGTTCGGCAAAACTCATGAGCGTCACATGAACATCCGCTTCGCCGATCCCGTAGAGCTTGAGCGCAGCAAGGAGCAACGCCTTCGACGCCGGCGCATTCGCGGCGAGCCGTGAGCCCTTGACGTCAGCGAACGTCTTGATGCTGGATACGGCCCGAGTGACAAGGCTCTGCCCCGCATCCATGCCAGCCATGACGAAGCCGACGTTGTCGTACTTCCGGGCGAACTCGCGCTGCCCGCGCACGCCGAAGTGGGCAGTGGCAAGGCCGACGATCGCCAGGCTCACCTCACCGGAATTGACGAGCTCGAGCGCATGGGCCGAACCGACTGCCGGCGTCGTGACTGCTTCCATCCCGGGGATATGCTTGTTGAGAACCTTCGCGAGGGCCTCGCCGACCGGGAAGTAACCGCCGCTCCAGGGACCAGTACCAATGGAGAGTTGCATGGCGCTCATCCCTAGAACAGGAACGAGCAGGATGCCGAGAAGCGCGACGAAAAGGGCAGTCTTCATAGGGCGCTTCAGTATGTACCATGATGCTGCCTGCATCGCATTCCGGTCCGCGCGGCGCTGGAGGAAAATGGAAAGTGAGCACGCCGAATCCCAATTCGAGCGCCGGCAATGCCCGCCCGGGAGAACCCGCCAAGCCCTCACCCTCCTCGGCCGACGGGGCCCAGGAGCGCGGAGCGCTGCCTATCGCCGGGTTTCAGGGCACGCCCGAAGAGATCGAGCGCCAGTGGTACGAGCGCGTCTACCGCGGGCGCGGAGACCGGATGCGCCAGCTCACCTGGCGGGCGGTCCTCATGGGTTCGGTGCTGGGGGGCGTCCTCTCGCTCACCAACCTCTATATCGGCCTCAAGGCGGGCTGGGGCTTCGGTGTGGCGATCACGGCGTGCATCCTCTCGTACGCCATCTGGACCACGCTGCACCGGGCCCGCATCGTGCGCACACCCATGACCATCCTCGAGAACAACTGCATGCAATCCACGGCGAGCTCGGCGGGCTCCTCGACCGGCGGCACGCTCATTTCCGCTTTCGCGGCTTACATGCTCATCACCAACAGCACCTTGCCGCTCCCTGTGATGCTCGCGTGGGTGTTCTTCCTCGCGGTGCTCGGGGTGACCATGGCGATTCCCATGAAGCGGCAGATGATCAACATCGAGCAGCTTCGCTTCCCGAGTGGCATCGCGGCCGCCGAAACGCTGCGCGCGCTCCACTCCGTCGGGGACAAGGGCATGCGGTCCGCCAAGGCCCTAGGTTGGGCGGGACTGTTCGCGCTCGTGGGCAAGTTCTGGGCCGACGGCCTCGTGCTCGTGAGCGCGAAGCTCGCCCCGTTCATGATCGGCACGTGGATGACGACCCTCAACCAGCGCGTGTTCGGGCCGGCGTGGATGGGGCGCACGGTGATGCTCTCATGGGAGCCCATGTTCATCGCCGCCGGCGCCATCACGGGGCTTCACGTGTGCTGGAGCATGCTGCTGGGCAGTATCACCAGCTGGATGATCTTCGCTCCGGTCCTCCAACACCGCGGCATCATCGAGGGATCGGGCTACGGGACCATCATCCAGTGGACGCTCTGGGGCGGTGTCGCCTGCATGGTGACCTCGAGCCTGCTCTCGTTCGCCATGCAGTGGCGGACGGCGCGGCGCGCCTTCACCGACCTCGGCGCGATGTTCGCCGGCCGCCGGAGAGACACGCACGATCCCATCGCCGCGATCGAGACGCCGGCGGCGTGGTTCGTCGGCGGCCAGATCGTCGGTCTCGTCGGGCTCGCGTGGCTCGGCCACGTCATCCTCGAGATGCCGTACTGGCAGACGGCGGTGGCGGTGCTCCTCTCGTTCGCGCTGGCGCTGGTCGCCTGCCGCGTCACGGGCGAGACCGACACCACGCCGGTGGGCGCGATGGGGAAAATCACCCAGCTCACGTTCGGAGTCCTGAGCCCAGGAAACACGAACGTGAACCTCATGAGCGCCAACGTGACCGCGGCGGCCTCGAGCAGCAGCGCCGATCTGCTCACCGATCTGAAGAGCGGCTACTTGCTCGGGGCGCATCCTCGCAAACAGTTCATCGCTCAGTTCGCCGGCATCTTCGTCGGGACGCTCGTCACCGTGCTGGCCTTCCGGCTCCTCGTGCCGGACGCGAGCGTTCTGGGCTCGGACCAGTTCCCGGCACCCGCAGCGCAGACCTGGCGCGCCGTGGCGCTCGCGCTCTCCCAGGGTGTTCGCTCCCTCGGGCCCGTCAAGATCTGGTCTATCGCGATCGGCGGCCTCGTGGGCATCGTCCTCGCCGCGCTTCCGAAGATCTTTCCGAAGCACCAGCACCTCATCCCATCACCGGCTGGCGTGGGCCTCGCCTGGACCTTCCACTGGTACTACGGGCTGCTCTTCTTCCTCGGTGGCGTGCTCGGCTGGTGGGCCGCGAAGAAGTATCCGCAGTGGTCGGCGGAGTTCACCTTCCCCGTGGCGTCCGGATGGATTGCTGGCGAGAGCCTCATGGGAGTGACCCTCGTGATCTGGGAGAACGGACCGGAGCTAGTACGCAGACTATTGGGCCATTGATTTGGGCTCGCGCCGGTCCGCGGAGGGCGTGAGAGCATGACGCAGAACTTCCTCGGCATCGTCGACGAAGATGAACCGCACCTGCTTGCGCAGCTCTTCCGGCACGTCCTCGACGTCCCGCTCGTTCAGACGCGGCAGGATCACGGAACGGATCCCAGTCCGGTGCGCCGCCAGAACCTTCTCCTTGATTCCTCCGACGGGGAGCACCTTGCCGCGAAGCGACACTACTACCCGAACCAACAAGGGCAAGCGCCGCAGCGAGGCGAGGCGACATGGCATGCGACGCAGCGAGCGGTGTGGGGGCGTTGACGAAGGGAAGCGGCGATGAGAGAGCTACCCGACTTCACAGAGATTCGTGACGTGGTGAAAAACGAAGTAATTGACGCGACGAATGCGTACACACTTCTGACTCAGCTCGCGTTCCCGCTCCGAAAATCTTATAGCCGTCTGGCGCTCGACCGCTGGGAGCGAAGTCAGCTGGCGCTCGGACGAGATCTTGTGGCACGTGGCCGGGATGCGGGTAACCCGGTTGCCAACGGCGCACAGCCTGGATCAGGTGCCGCAGGCGACTCGTCGTAGGCCATTTGGCGTATCGACCAGAGGCGGGTTCGCGCGGACGATATGTCAGGTTCGTGACCGGCCCCACGGCGTGCCGCGGCTCTCGCGGCTACTGCGCTACCTCTGAAGCGCGCGTTCGTGAAGCCCTCATTCGCGACGCCCTCAAGGGCGCGAACGCGACACCGAGCGGATCTCGACCGCGGCGCTCATGCTATTCCCGACTACGCGAGAAACCCGTTTCTGCGACCGGTCGGACCGCCCTTCAACACACTTGAGCTGGCCCGGCCGACTCCGCTGCCCTGGAGCGGGCGCGGCCTCGGGGAGAACGAATCATGAGCGCGCTTGTCCTCTACGACACGACCCAGCAATGGGGCTGGCTCGGCGAACTGTACGGGATTATGGTGGGTAACCTGGTGAGCCACTTCGGTTCCTGGACCGCCATGCCGGTCCTCTCGTATACGGCCGGTGATATGAATAATTATTCAGCGGTGATCTACATCGGGTCGACGTACGGTGAGCCACTCCCCACTGCATTCCTGGATGATGTCCTCGCGACGAGCAAGCCCGTCGTCTGGGCGTACGACAACATCTGGCAACTGACAGAACGGGCCCCGAACTTCGCCTCGACCTACGGGTGGATGTGGTCGGGGTTTGATCTGTCGACAGTGGCGCAGGTGAACTATCAGGGGCAACAACTCAAGCGCTACTCCGCCAATAGCGCGGGGATCATGAACTACTTCAGCCCGATGGGCAGCGGCGTGACGGCCCTGGCGACCGCGGTGCGCCCCGACGGAAGTACGTTCCCCTGGGCCCTGCGCTCGCGCAATCTGACCTACATCGGCGAAAATCCCCTCGTCTATATCGCGGAAGGCGATCGCTACCTGGCGTTTTGTGATCTTCTGTTTGACACCCTCGCGCCGACCACAACCATCCGGCATCGTGCCCTCGTGCGCCTCGAAGATATCGATCCAACCTACGATCCCACAGTGTTGCGCAACGTCGCGAATTATTTGTCGAGCCAAGGCGTCCCCTTTGGCTTCCAGATGATTCCGTACTACACCGACCCGCTGGGCTATTACACCGGTGGTGTGCCCGAGACCATTCGGCTGAGGGACGCGCCAGCCCTCGTCAACGCAATCCGTTACATGCAGCAGCACGGCGGAGTCTTGATCGAGCACGGGTACACGCATCAGTATTCCAATGTCGCCAACCCGTACACCGGCGTCACCGGCGACGACTGCGAGTTCTTCCGGTTGACGCTGAATCCCGATTTCACCTTGAACTACTTGGGGCCGGTGCCGGAGGACTCCGCGGCCTGGGCGACCAACCGCGTCACCGCGGCGGCACAGGAGTTCGCCGCGGCTGGCCTCGCGGCGCCCGGCATGTTTACGTTCCCGAGTTATCTCGCCAGCGCCACCGACTATCACGTCGTGGCGCAGTACTTTACGACGCGCGCCGAGCGGTCGTTGTACTATGTGGGGCTGCTCTCCGGCACGATCGACCCCACCCGGTATGTGGGCCAGTACTTTCCATATGTCGTTCACGACGTGTACGACAGCAAAGTGCTTCCCGATAACTTGGGGGGCATCTCGCCGCAACCCTACTTTGGCATTCCGCCACGGCTTCCCGCCGACATCATCGCCGATGCCCAGCGGAGTCTGGTGGTTCGCGATGGGTTTGCGAGCTTCTTCTACAATCCCTCTGACGACATCAGTTATCTCCGGGCGACGGTGCAAGGCCTTAAAGGTCTTGGTTATACCTTCGTCAGTCTCGGAAGTCTTTAAGGCCGCGCCGAGGGGCGGAAGCCCCGACTTGACCGACCTCGAAGGTCTGACGGGACGGCCTTCTGCGTGCAGGACGGGATGTCGAGGACATCGAACTGCTTAGCCACGCGGTCGGCACCGACCGCGCCGGGATTGTCGATGAGGTCAGCCGGCTGCTCACGGATTCGAGCGCGTCCAGGGCGGTGACCACCGGCGCGAACCCTCACGTGAACCGTCGGGAGGCCGAGGGATCGTGGAACTGCTGACCCGGTAGTTTGGCGCGGAACGTCCATTGTCGCAGCGCGACCCGGAGTTTCAGCCTGTCGCGCTCCAGCGCCAACTCGGGCCCATTCCGCATCTCGCAGACGTGCTGGTCTCGCCTTGGACTCGTCTCCAGAAGCGACGTGAACGACGCCGTCACAACGAACCGAGCGACGGCGGAATCAAGGTGGAGTTCCAAGCCCCGCGGCCAGGCGCGCTTGAAGGCGGCGGCACCCAGAGACGTCAACCCCGAAAAAGCCGCCCTGGCGGCGAAGACGGCGTTCGAGAAGACAACGGTCAAGGAGGCGAATGGTGGTGAAGGGAAAGTAACAAACGGCTATGAACGGGACCCAGACAAGGGCACCTTCATCGTGCCGCTGACAGCATTGGACGCGACGGAACGCCGTCCTCGAGAATTGATGCGTTGAGGATCGAGCATCGGCACGAACCCCGGCAGGGACCCTGTCGGGCTCGACCACCCTCGGCGTCATCGGCGGAGTGGCGACCTTCAGCGATCTCCGGATCGACACCGCAGGCCTAGGCTATACGCTGACGGCGCGGTCGCCGAATCTCAGTTCGGCGACGAGTAGCGCTTTCAACGTGACGACACCCGTGCCGATCAGACTCCCGCGGCGGCCCATCCCGGACCCTCTCTACGGGGTCACGATCGACGCTATCGATCACTTACCCGCG
>QHSQ01000399.1 GCA_003221615.1 Candidatus Rokuibacteriota bacterium
CGACGATGGCGTTCGACCCCAGCGAGACGGTCGCCGACGGGTCAGGGCCGGAGCACGTCGCGACGACGTTGCGCGACTGGGGCGCGGACGGGCTCGGCGTGAATTGCGGCGACGGCCCGCAGATCGCGCTCGCCATCGCCGAGCGCATGCGCGTGGTGGATCTGCCGCTGTGCGTGCAACCAAACGCCGGGCTGCCGCGTACGGTGGACGGCCGCCTCCTCTATATGGCGACGCCCGAGTACTTCGACGTCTTCGCGCGCCGCACGATCCAGATCGGCGCCACGATGGTGGGTGGCTGCTGCGGCACCACGCCCGAGCACGTCCGTTGGATGGCGAAGTCCGGGCGCATGCTCGGCGACCAGCGCACTGACGTCGGGCGGGCGCGTGCGGTGAAGACCGTGCAGCCGGCGATCGTCCTCGCGCCCACGCCGCTGGCCGAGCGGAGCGCCTTCGCCGCGAAGATCGCGGCCGGGAAATTCGTGGTCTCGGTCGAGGTGAACCCGGCGCCCGGCCTCGACCCGTCGAAGGCGCTCGCGGGCGCGAAGATGCTGCTCGACAGCGGCGTCGACATCGTGAACGTCGCCGACGCGCCGCGCGCGATGGCGCGCATGTCGAACATCGCGTTCTGCTCGCTGCTGCTGGGGCGCTACGGCATCCAGCCGATCCTCCACGTGTGCGGCCGCGACCGGAACCTGCTCGCGCAGATGGCGCACCTCCTCGGCGCGCATGCAATCGGCATCCGAAATCTAGTAATCATCACGGGCGACCCGCCGAAGGTCGGCGACTACCCGGAGGCGACCGCGGTCTACGACCTCGACGCGATCGGGCTGCTGCAGATGGCGTCGAACATGAACCGCGGCGTGGATCCCGCCGGCAAACCGTTGCCCGGCGGCCAGACGTCGTTCCTCCTCGCGACGGGCCTCGAGCCGGGCGCGGCGGATCTCGACAAGGAGCTCGCCCGCCTCGAGAAGAAGCGGGAGGCCGGCGCGGAGCTCATCATGACGCAGCCGATCTTCCAGACGGACCTGCTCGAGACGGTGCTGCGGCGCATCGAGCACCTGGCGATGCCGGTGCTGGTCGGCGTGCTCCCGCTGGTGAGCTACAAGAATGCCGAGTTCCTTCACAACGAAGTCCCTGGCATGCAGATCCCCGAAGTGGTCCGCGAGCGGATGCGCAAGACGCCGGGCGGCGAGGCCGCGCGCAAGGAAGGCGTCAAGATCGCGCGCGAGATGCTGTTCGCGGTGCGCGAGCGCGTCCAGGGCGCGTATCTGATGCCGCCACTCGGCCGTTACGAGCTGGCGCTGGAGGTGCTGGACGGCTTGAAGCGATAATGGCGCGCTGACGGGAAGCGGTTCACGATGCCGGGCTCGAAGGAGAGGGGGCGTGTATGGCTGATCTTCCGAAACGGGAACTTGGGCGGACCCGGCTTCAGGTCGCGATGTTGGGGTACGGCGCGATGGAGCTGCGCGGAGCCCCGCGCGGCCGTGAGGTCACCGAGGCCCAGGCAGAAACCATTCTCCACGCCGCTCTCGACGCCGGCATCAACTACATCGACACCTCGATCGACTACGGTCTCAGCGAGGAGCGCATCGGGCGCTACATTGCGAACCGGCGTTCCGAGTACTACCTGGCGAGCAAGTGCGGCTGTGTGGTCGGCGCGACCCCTGCCCCACGAGGCCAGCGGAACCCGCACGTCTTCACGCGCGCCAATATCATTGCTGGTGTCGAACAGAGCCTCGTCCGCCTGAAGACGGATCACATCGACGTGCTCCAGTTCCACGCCTCTCCGTCCAAACAGACGCTGGAGGAGCACGACGCCATCGACGCGGTGCTCTCACTCAAGCGGGCGGGCAAGGTGCGGTTCGTCGGCATGTCGGCCACCTTGCCGCACCTCGCGGATCACATCGCGATGGGGGTGTTCGATGTCTTTCAGATACCGTACTCGGCCGTGGAGCGGGAGCACGAGGCGATCATCACCGCCGCTGCCGACTTGGGAGCGGGCATCGTCATCAGGGGCGGCGCGGCCAAGGGTGCTCCATCCGGGGGAGGACAGGCCGGTACGCAGTGGGAGCGCTGGCAGAAGGCACGACTCGATGACGTGCTCGAGGGCATGACGCCGCCCTGCTGCGAGGGCCGCTCCCGCCGGCCGTGTATGCCGAGGCCAAGCGTCGCCTCGCGGCGGCGGGCTCCGCACCGTAGGCTCGCTTCTCGGGTTCGATCTTGAGCAGCGCGAGCGCCTTCTCGGCGTCTTCCTTCGTCCATTCGCGCGCCGAACGGCCCCAGGACCAGGCTGTCGGCAGCGCGCTACTGGTGAGGCTCCACCAGCTTCCGCAACGCCATCACCGTCTCCGTGAGGCTGGCGCGCTCGGCTGCGCCGGTGAGGAAGGCCGGCAGCAGGGTGCGCACGGCAATGGCGTAAGTGACAACACTCGCGTCGACGGCCGCCGCCTCGTCGACCTGCCAGTAGCCCGAGTTCTCGCGGAAGAGACCATGCGAACGCCCGTCGGCGAGATGCCATTCGACCCGGCGCCGGCGGGGATCGGGAAATTTGTCCATGTAGAAGCCGAACGAGAAAGGGTGCACGGTGACCTGGTAGCGAACGACCACGTGCCGCTCGTCGCTCTCCACCACCTCGGCCGCCGTGACGCGAGGGTAGTACCGCGGGTGCCCGCGATAATCGACGATAACGCGCCACACCTGCTCGGGAGCGGCCCGCATGATCGCGACCGCGGTGCCGCCGAGCGCCGTGTTGCTCGCGCCAGGCGGCAACTCATACGTCACGACCACATCGCCCGCGGCGAGGCGGCGACGCACATCCTCTGACATCGCCGCCGGCGACTGCGGAATGGTCAGTCCTAGCGTCTTCGCGGTCTTGAGATTGATCACTAGCTCGAGCTTGGTGGGCTGCTCGACTGGAGATCGGCAGGCTTCGCGCCCATGAGGATCTTGTCAACGTGCACAGCGGCCGAACGTTCTTCCGGTTGAGCGGTGGTAGCTTAGGCGCTCGGCAGCAGTTCGGCGCGGTAGTTGCGCCTCAACGTGTTGAGCTTCAGCGGCACCGGAGAGCCGAGCCACATCGCGTAGATGCTGTGGTCGTCGACCGAGTCGTCGGTCAGCGGGTGGATCAGCACGTCAAGGCCATCGCGGTGTAGCATCAGCCACTCGACGACGGGCTGAAACTGCTCCGGCTTGAAGATGACCTGGACGTTGGCGACCGGATGCGGTCCGACCGGCTCGTCGCGAAAGCCGCCGAACTCGACCTTGAACTTCGCGCCGATCACGGCGCACACCCGCTCGGCGATCGGACGCGTCTTCTGCGGATCGTAGTAGATGTGCGCGTGATAGCCCCGGTTCGTCATTGTGATCCTCCTTGCTGGGATAGGTCAGCCCGTTGTCGCTTCGAACCCCGGTGTGCATCAGGCCGCAAGCGCGGCACCAAGGTTTCGAGCAAATTCGTCGAGGAACGCGTCAGCCTTCTTCTTGATGACGGGCTGACCGAACTCGCCGATGCGGCCGAGGATGGCGAGGTCGGTCTCGATATGCAGGCGCGTTCCGCCTAGGCCCGGCGCGAGCGTGAGGCTCATGCGAGCGCGGATCCCCCCGCCCACGCGGCGGTCGTTGGCCTCGGCGCGCATCCGTGCCTGCCACGCCGCGCGATCCTGCTCCTCGACCGTCATGGTGCCCTGGAGCGAGAGGCGGATGGGACCCACCTGGACCCGCAAGCTCCCTTTGTAGACGCTCGCGCCCAGGGTCTCGACAGTCTCGACGCCCGGCACGCAGCGCGCGACCTTCGGGACATCCATCAAGAAATCCCACAAGCGCTCCCGCTCGACGGGGATCACGCACTCCTGGGCGAAGGTCACCGCGTTCCGCGCACCGACGCCCGCGCCGCGTCCCACGCCTGGGTCAGCGCCCGGCCGGCCATGACCGCGGCCATCTCACGCTTGTACGCCGCCGACCCCGCCGTCCGCGGGAGGAACTTCACGTAGGCGGCGCCGCTCGCTGCCGGAAACTGCGGCACGACGACGGCGATGACGACCTCGCCCGGCTCGGGTGAGCTCTCGTAGTAATCGCGGAAGAACAACTCGACCGGTAGCTCGCGCCTACCGCCGGCGCCGCGGATCTCCACGCGGGCCCCGAGCGCGATCAGCGTCACGGGCGGATCCTGATTCGGGTCGGCGTGGGCGAGGGCGCCGCCGACGGTGGCCATGTGGCGAATCCGAACGCTCGCCACCCGATGGAACGTCTCGGCGAGAACTGGAATCCGCTCTCGCACAAGGGGTGAGGTCTCCACCTCCCGGTGCGTGACGAGGGCGCCAATGCGAACGCCGCCGTTCGCGGCCTCGATCCGGTCGAGCCCGGGAATCTCGCGCAGGCTCACGAGATAGCTCGGGCGAACCAGTCGCTGCCGCATCATGGTGACCAGGGCGGTGCCGCCCGCGATCACTCGGGCCTCGTCCCCATGCTCACGCAAGACGGCGAGCGCTTCGTCGAGCGTCCTCGGCGCCGCGTACTCGAAGGCGTTCATGCCCGGCTCCGCTGGGCCGCGGTCCGAATCGACTCGATGATCTTGTAGTAGCCGGTGCATCGACAGATGTTGCCGAGCATCCACTCGCGGATCTCTCCGTCGGTTGGGTTCGGGATCGCGTCGAGCAGCGCCTTGGCCGACACGACCTGGCCCGGCGTGCAGATGCCGCACTGAAAACCGCCCGCGTCGATGAAGGCCTGCTGCACGGGGTGCAGGCGTTCGTCCCCGGCGATTCCCTCCACTGTCGTGACCTCATGGCCGTCGGCGCTCACCGCTAGCGCGATGCAGGAGCTAATCATCTTTCCGTCGAGCAGCACTGTGCACGCCCCACAGACGCCCACACCGCATCCTTCCTTGGAACCGGTCAGCCCCAGATCGTTGCGGAGGCAGTCAAGGAGCGTGCGATACGTCGGAATCTCCAGCGCGCGCGCCGCGCCGTTGACGGTGAGACGAATCTTGCGGCTCACGGGCGCCCCTCCTTCTCCTTGAGGACGAAGTAGACCTTCTCGGCCGTGATGGGGAGGTCGAGGATACGCGCCCCACACGCGTCGGCGACGGCGTTGGCGATGGCGGGCGCCACGGCGCTGATGCTGCCCTCGCCGATGGCTTTGGCGTTGAACGGTCCTGGCCCCACCGGGTCCTCGAGGATCACCGTAGTAAGCGGCGGGATGTCCTGGATCGTCGGCAGCTTCACATCACCGAGGCTCAACGTCGAGATGCGGCCCTCCTCGGTCTTGATCTCCTCCATCAGCGCGAACCCGAGCCCTTGGATGAGCCCGCCCTCGATCTGCCCCTGGTGGCCGATCGGATTGATGACGGTGCCGACGTCGTGCGCGGTCGTGAAGCGTCGCACCGTCACCTGCCCCGTCTGCGCGTCCACCGCGACCTCGGCCACCTGGGCGGTAAAGGACGTGACCGCGCCGTGCGCCTTCGCATCGTAGAAGTGCGAAGCCTCCAGCGTTCGGCCCTCCCGCGCCGAGGCCCGAGCGATCTTGGCGAGAGAATCGGTGGACACGCCGAGCTTCGCCGCCTCGGCCTGGATCTGCGCCTTGAGCTTCTCCGCGGCGTGATAGGCGGCGCGGCCCCCCGTATGGGTGACACGACTGCCGCCCACGCCGGAGTCGGTCGCGAAGTCATCGGTGGTCGCCATCACGATCTCCACATCGTCCACCGCCAGGCCCAGGACTTCGGCCACGACCTGGCGGAGCACGAGGTGGGCGCCGGTCCCGGTGTCGGGCAACGCGATCCGCAAGGCCACGCGCCCGTCGTTCTCGAGCCGCACGACGGCGTTGGTGAATCCGACGCCGATGTGGCGGTGTGTCATCGCCATGCCGCGCCCGATCCACGGGCCCGGCTTGGGCTGGGAATACTCGCTGGCCTTGAGCGCGGCCTCGAGCGTGTCGCTCGCCCGGACGTGCTCGAGATGGTGGCCGTTGGCGAGGTGATCCCCGTCGCGGAGAAGATTTCGCCTGCGGAACTCCGCGGGGTCGAGCGCGAGCTCCTTGGCGATCAGGTCCATGTGCGACTCCTCGGCGAAGACCATCTGGGGCTCGCCGGGCGACCGGGCATGACCGCAGGGGATGTTGTTCGTGTACACGCAGAACGATTCGATCCAGAGATTGGGGATCCGGTAGACCCCCGCGCCCATACTAGCGCCGCCGAGGCTTACGCTGGGCGCCGGCTTGAAGGCGGCGTAGGCGCCGCTGTTGAACAGCGCTCTCACGTTTCGGGCCACGATCTTGCCGTCGCGGCTCACACCGGTGCGAAGCGTGATCACTGAGGGATGGCGGGGATTGCCCGCCATCAGCTCCTCCGCGTAGCGCATGACCATTTTGACCGGACGGCCGGTCGCGCGCGCCAGATGGTACGCGAGCGGCAGATCCATCAGCGAACCCTTGCCGCCAAAGTCGCCGCCGATCGGCGTCAAGTTGACGCGAATCTTCTCCTGCGGCAGCTGGAGCGCGTGGGACAGGAGCTCTTTGAGGCGGAAGGGCATCTTGTTCGATGCCCACACCTGGACCCGGCCCTCCTCGTCGAAGGCGACGACGCCCGCGTGCGGCTCGAGGTAGCCCTGGTGAGCCAGCTGCGTCCGGAAGGTGTGCTCGAAGGTTCGAGCGGCTTCACGAAAGCCGGCCTCCACGTCGCCGAGCTTGAAGCGAAGCACCGATTGCACGTTTGGGTGGGGCCGCTCGGCCGGCGCCCCTTCGTAGGCGCCGGGATTCTCGTGCACGACCGGCGCACCCGCCACGATCGCGGCTTCAGGGTCGACAACGGCCGGAAGATCGTCGTACTCGACGTCGATCAGCGCCGTCGCCTCTTCGGCGACGTCCGGATCGGCCGCGGCGACCACCGCGACCTTCTCGCCGATGAACCGGACGCGGTCCCGGGCCAGCAGCGGCATGTCGAACATCCGTCTTCCCACCAGGATGTTCGGGAGATCCTGGGCGGTGAGAACCGCGAGAACACCTGGGAGCGCTTTGGCCCGCGATGTGTCGATCCGGACGATGCGCGCGTGGGGCAACGGGCTGCGCAGGGTTTTGCCCCAGATCAGTCCGGGGACCGACACGTCCCCGGAATAGCGCGCCTCGCCACTCACCTTCTCGACGCCGTCGATGCGGCCGATGGGCTTGCCGACAATCCGATGGGCCATGGCTGCTCCTCGTAGTCCTAGCCGATCGCGTGCAAGACCTTATTGGGCACCTCGACCGACTTGGCGTCGATCAGGATCTCTGCGAGCACGCACGGCGCCGTGCCGTTGTTCACCCCGTTGTGGATCGTGCCCGCTGTACCACCTTCGGGGGTAAATTTCAACGCGTTCGAGAGGAGATTCAGGAGCACCTCACGGCCATGGCGTTCCAGCCCTCAGGTGCTCAGCGTTGTCCGATAGTAGATGTCCTCGAGCCGCAGCGGCCGGCGAAGGAGCCCCTG
>QHSQ01000400.1 GCA_003221615.1 Candidatus Rokuibacteriota bacterium
CCACCGAGGACAACTCATCATGAAAGGGGAGTGACGATGAAGCGCATTGGAGTCCTTGGATTGTCTTGCATCATGCTTCTCGCACCTGGAGGAGATGCGGCCAGCCAAGTCGCGGGCTCCACCACTCTTGGCGTGAGCGTAGAAGAGGTCAAGGCCGTGGCGATCGGCTGGAGCGCCAAGAGGCAGATCCTGGGCAAGGCGGTCTACAACGAAAAGAAGGAGCAGGTCGGGCGGATCGACGACATTATTGTCACTCCTGAACGGGCGGTATCCTACGTCATCGTGGGGGCCGGGGGATTCGTCGGTCTCGGCAGACACGACGTCGCCATTCCCGTCAACCAGTTGCAGCAGCAGGATGGCAAGTACGTACTATCTGGCGCGACGAAGGAAGCCATCAAGAGCTTGCCGAAGTTCGAGTACGCAAAGAAATAGCTCACCGGCATGGTGTGGGTGCCGGCGCACTTTGAGCGCGCCGGCGACAGCGTGGTCTGGGTCCCGGCCCACTGGGATCTCCTGCTGCGACGGAGATCGTGATCCCCGAGGGTGTGCACTGCTCTCGGCGCGCTCCGGGTTGGGACCAAACCGGAAGAGGGCACGTCGCACGCCGTCAGTCGCGGACTTGACGGGGCCACACGCGCGGAGCACGATCGGCTTGGTGTTGCCGGTCTGGGCCGGAACGATCCGAAGGGCACGGCCGGTGCAGGAAAGGCGTGCTCGCCGGGCACTCCTAACGCTGTGCCTACTGCTCCCGTCGTGCGCCGCAGGGACGGCGAGTTCCGACCGACTCGCGGCTCCACCCCCGCTCACTCGGGAAGACCTACGCTGGCTCAACCGCGTGACTTTCGGCGTCGACGCCGCGACCGTGGCGCGGTACCGTCAGCTCGGCCGCGCGCGGTTCCTCGACGAGCAACTCAAGCCGCCGGCCGGGGATCCACCGGAGCTGGCGGCGGCGATCGCCGCGATCCCAGTCACGCAGCAAAGCGCGGAGCATCTGCTTCGGGCCGCCCGCGCCGAGCAGCAGCGCCTCAACGCGCTGCCGAGCGAGGACGAGAAGCAGCAGGCGCGCATGGCGCTGAACCAGGCGGCCAATCAGGCGACCTACGAGACCGCCAAGCGCCACCTTATGCGGGCGCTGTATTCACCGGCGCAGCTTCGGGAGCAGATGACCTGGTTCTGGATGAATCACTTCAGCGTCTTCTCCGGCAAGGGGACAGTGCGCTGGACGCTCGCCGACTACGAGGAGCGCGCGGTGCGACCGCGGGCGCTCGGCATGTTTCGCGACCTCGTCCTGGCGACCGTGAAGTCGACGGCGATGCTCGACTACCTCGACAATGCGCAGAGCGCTTCAGGACGGATCAACGAGAACTACGCGCGCGAGCTGATGGAGCTGCACACGCTCGGCGCCGCGGGCGGCCCGAGCGGCTCGCGTTACTCCCAGCAGGACGTCCAGGAGCTGGCGCGCGTGCTGACCGGCGTCGGCGTGAACTCGACCGACGCTGTGCCGCGGCTCTCCCGTGAGCGCCAGTCCCTGTACGTGCGCGAGGGACTCTTCGAGTTCAACCCGAACCGTCACGACTTCGGGACCAAGACCGTGCTCAATCAGCGTTTCGTCGGCGACGGCTTCGCGGAGGTCGAGCAGGCCGTGACGCTCCTCTGCCGGCAGAGCGCCACTGCGCGCTTCATCAGCGCCAAGCTGGTCCGATATTTCGTCGCTGACGATCCGCCATCGGCGCTGGTCGACGCCATGGCCGGAACATTCCAGCGGACCGGGGGCGACATCGCCGCCGTACTGCGCCCGATGTTCCTGTCGGCCGAGATCATGGGAGCGCCAGCCGACACCGGCAAGTTCAAGGATCCGATGCAGTTCGTCGTTTCGTCTCTGCGGCTGGCGTACGACGGCAAGGTCATCAGCAACTACCTCCCAGTGGTTGGTTGGCTCAACCAGCTCGGCGAGCCGCCGTACGGGCGCGTGACGCCGGACGGGTACGGGCTGGTCGAGACGGCCTGGGCGAGTTCCGGTCAGCTCGTCAAGCGGTTCGAGATCGCCCGCGCGATCGGCAGCGGCAGCGCGGGGCTCTTCAATACCGAGGACAATCGGCCGGGGCCACGCACCGGGTTCCCGATGCTGACCAACCGATTGTTCTACGAGGCGATCGAGTCCACGCTCGGTATCCGGACGCGCGAGGCGCTCGCGCAGACGGCCTCTCAGCAGGAGTGGAATACGGTGCTGCTGGCCTCGCCCGAGTGGATGCAGCGCTAACCGATCGAGCGGTAGGACGGAGGGCGTCATGCAACGACGCACCATGCTCAAGCTCGCGGTGGCCGGCATCGCCGGCGCGATGGGGAGGCTTCCGGCCGTCGTATCCGGCGCCTACGCGGCCCCCGGCGCCGCCGGGGCGAAGTTTTTGCTGGTGTTCCTGCGTGGCGGCTACGACGCCGCCAACGTCGTCATCCCCGTGGGCAGCTCGTTCTACTACGAGGCGCGACCGACGCTGGCGCTGGCCGGACCCGATCCGAGCAACCCGCACGCGGCGCTTCCACTCGCCCAGGCGGGAGAGGCGGTCCGCTGGGGACTGCACCCGGCGCTGAAGGAGAGCATCTACCCGCTTTGGCAAGCTGGCCAGGCCGCCTTCGTGACCTTCGCCGGTGCGGAGGACATGAGCCGCAGCCACTTCGAGACGCAAGACCGCGTTGAGGCTGGGCTGCCACCGGCCAGCGCGGGCGCGGGACCGCGGCCGTTTGGGTCGGGCTTCATGAACCGGCTGGCCGCCTCGCTCGGCGGAGCTGCGGCGCCCGTCGCGTTTACCGATGGGTTACCGGTTGTGATGACGGGCGACGTCGTGGTCCCCAACGTCTCGCTCAAGGGCACCGCTCGCGCGCCGTTTGACGAGCGGCAAATGGCCGTTCTGGCGGGCATGTACGCGGGGACCCGCTTCGAGCATCTGATCAGCGAAGGCTTCGAGCTGCGCAAGACGGTCGCGGAACAGGCCGAGATGATGGCCTCCGGCGGTCCTAGCAGTGAGATGCAGGCCGCTAATCGTAACGCGATCAGTGCGCGGGGGTTCGAGCTCGAGTCGCGACGCATGGCCGGGCTCATGCGCGACAAGTTCAATCTCGCGTTCATCGACGTCGGCGGCTGGGACACGCACGTCAACGAGGGGAATGCACAAGGCCAGCTCTCGAATCTGCTCGGCAACCTCGGCCAAGGGCTGGCCGTATTCGCAGAGCAGATGGGGTCGGCGTGGAGCAAGACCGTCGTCGCCGTGATCTCGGAGTTCGGCCGCACCTTTCGCGAGAACGGCACGCGCGGCACCGACCACGGGCACGGCACCGTGTACTGGGTGCTGGGCGGTTCGGTGCGCGGCGGACGCATGGCGGGTGATCAGGTCGCGGTCGAGCGCGGCACGCTGAATCAGGACCGCGACTGGCCGGTGCTGAACGAATATCGCTCCCTCTTCGCCGGCTTGTTCAAGGTCGTCTTCGGCTTGGACGCGGCCCGAGTCGACAAGGTGTTTCCCCGCACGGAAGGGCGGGACATCGGGCTCGTCTGATGATGCGGTCGACGCGCCGCCGATCAAGCAGGGCGAGTGGGTCCAGGAGAGGCTCCGCGGCGCGCG
>QHSQ01000109.1 GCA_003221615.1 Candidatus Rokuibacteriota bacterium
AAGGAGCCGCCAATGACGAAGAGAACAGAGAGAGGGCAGCGAAGGCAAGCGGAGAATGGGGCGGGCCCGACGCTGGCGCATCTGGTGGAGCCGATGCTCGCCGGGATGTCGACCACGCGCCAGCACTTGCTCGCGTGGGTCCATGCGCACGGGCTGGCCGCGCTGGACGAACTGTTTCGCGAGGAGGCGGTGGCGCTGGCGGGCCCCAAGGGTCGGCATCAACCGCAACGCACCCATCATCACTGGGGGACGGCGGCGACGGAGCTCACCTTCGGGGGCCGGCGCGTGCAGGTCCGCCGCCCCCGCGTGCGGCGGAGGGCCGGCGGAGAAGCGACGTTGCCCTCGGTCGCGACGTTTCGCACCCGGGACCCGCTGACCGCGCGGATGATGCAGCAGTTGCTCGCCGGGGTGTCGATGCGCCACTACGAAGGCAGTCTCGAGGCGCGGCCGAGCGGGCGGCCCACCCGGGGCAGTAGCAAGAGCGCCGTCAGTCGGACCGTGGTGCGGCGGACCCGGCAGCGGCTGCAGGAGTACCTTGCGCGGCGGCTGGACGGGCTCGAGATGGTGGCGCTGTTCATGGACGGCGTCGTGGTGGCGCACCAGACGGCGATCGTCGTCCTGGGGATCACGCGCGACGGCGGCAAGGTCCCGCTGGGCTTGCGGCTGGGCTCGACGGAGAATGCCGTGGTCTGCACCGAGCTGCTGCAGGACCTGCTCGCCCGCGGGCTCACGCTCGACGGGCGCGTGCTGTGGGTGATTGACGACGGCAAGGGGCTGCGCAAGGCGCTGGGCGATGTCTTCGGCGACGCCGCGGTCATTCAACGCTGCCAGCTCCACAAGGCGCGTAACCTCGACGCCCTCATCCCGCAGCCACGCCAGGCCTACGTCCGGACGAGCCTGCGGCGGGCGTATCGGGCGCCCAGTGCGGCGGCGGCGCGGCGGCAGCTGACGGCGCTGGCGACGTGGCTGGAGCGGAACGGTCATGCCGATGCCGCCGCCAGTATGCGGGAGGGGCTGGAGGAAACGCTGACGGTGCTGAAGCTGGGGCTGCCCCCGACGCTGCGGCGCTTCTTCGCAACGACGAACTGCATCGAGAATCTGATCGGCACGGTGCGGCACGTCACGCGGAACATCAAGCGCTGGCGCAATGGTGATATGCGGCGGCGGTGGATCGGGCTCGGTCTGCTGCGCGCCGCGGAGCGCTTCCGGCGCATCAAGCGGCACGGAGAGCTGGACGGGCTCGTGACCGCGCTCGGCGCCGCGAATCTCTTGGAGCGCGCCGCGTGAGTCAGCGTGGCCACCGCAGGGAAAACCGAGGGCCACACTTGGCTCCGGATCGATCTTCTCGAGGGGGGCCGCTATGTCGGTACTCTCCTCCGCGCCGTGAACTGAGGGTATGATGCCCTGCCGTCGCGCTCAGCCAAGTTCAACAGCGAGCGGGACAACTCCAACGATGAAGGCGGCGTCGCGAAAGGTGCCGAGTGGCTCACCGAATTCTGGACGAAGGGCCGGACGCGCGCGTGGGTGCTCGGACAGACGCCGTTCCTGCACGCGTACGGTCATTACGTCGAGGCGCGGGCCGTCCGCGGCATGTGGGGACGCCCGAGCCTCTGATCGCGTCGTTCCGACGACCGCTCAGCGATCCAGCCAGGCCGCCATGAGACGGCCGCCGTAGTCGTACCCGAGATTCGGACCGTAGTTCTTGAGCGCCGGATCCCAGACCGCCGGCACGACGGCGGAGTAGGCTTCGGCGCGATACACCATCTTGGCGAGATAGCGCTGAATCTCGAAGATCAGGTCGCGCCGCTTCGCGGGATCCTGTACCCGCCGCTGACGCAGGAGCATGTCGGTGAGCGGCGGGTCGTTCACCTTCATGTTGTTGCGCGGACTCTCCGGCAGGAAGGCGCTCGCTAGGAAGCTGTCGGGATCGAGGAACGGGGTCGAGGGCCCCCAGACGATGCCTTCGTATTTCCCGAGGGGCACCGTCGCGATGTAGGCGCCGTATTCGCGCTGATTGAGCTTCGCCTCGATGCCGATCTCCTTCAGGTCCTTGGCCACGACCTGGGCCCCGTCGACCAGCGCCGTCTCGCCGAAGCTGTGGAAATCGATGACCGTCGAAAATCCCTTCGGGTATCCGGCTTGAGCGAGGAGCCGGCGGGCTTCGGCGGGATCGTGCTGGTAGTAGCGCGCGCCCTCTCCGAGCTGATCGATCGGGAGAGACCACTCCTTGAGTGCTATCGGCAGCCCCGGCGGATTGAACACTGCCGCGCCGTCGGCAACGGCCTCGACGAGAGCCTGGCGGTTCAGGGCCATGGAGAGGGCTCGTCTCACTCGCACGTCGTTGAACGGAGGTCGATCACTGCGCATGGTGACCCCCATGCGCACGTTCGAGGGCAGGTCCAGGGTTCGCAGCCCCGGGCGATGCTTCGCGAGCTGATCCTTGAATTGATTCCAGTCTGGCCGATTGACGACCCCCATGAACTCCGGGCCCAGGTCGTACTTCTTCGCGAGAAACGCCGCCATCCGCGAGGCCTGATCCTCGTCGACCACCAGCTCGACTCGATCGATGTAGGGGAGCCCGGGCACGAAGTAGTGCGGGTTCCGCACCAGCGTCATCCCGATATTGGGCCGATAGCTATCCAGCATCCACGGACCGGTGCCGACCGTGGCCTCCCACTTCTTGAGGTCCCCAAACTTCTCCACCACCTCGCGAGCGACGATTGCGCCGGTCATCGGATTGGCGACGACGTCCGGGAACCACACATAGGGTTCCTTGAGCGTGACCTTGACCGTGTGGCGATCCGTCGCCTCGACCCGCTCGACGGCACCGAGCAAGTAGTTCTGGGGATTGCCGATCAGGTTCCGGAAGCGATCCATGGAGTACACGACGTCGTCGGCGGTAAGCTCACGTCCGTTGGTCGGCGGTTTCGGGTGCCACCGCACTCCCTTGCGCAACCGAAAGACGTATGTGGTCTCGTTGGGCTGGCTCCAGGACTCGGCCAGGTCGCCCTCCAGGACGAAGCTGCCCGGTTGCACCGACGGTCCGGCCCTGTGCTTGAGGAGCCGGCTATGCGTGAAGCTGTAGACGACCTGGGTCTTGAAGGCCACGACGAGGTAAGGATCGAAGTGCGGCGGGTCCCAGACGCGAAGCGTCAGGGTTCCTCCGCGCTTGGGCGTCTGGGCGCGAACCGCGGAGGGCTCCAGCATCGCTCCCGCGAAGGCCAGTCCGCTCAGGGCCAGGAGATCACGACGAGCGAAGTCCATAGGCGCCTCCTCGCGACGTTCTCTTCCCTTGGCTTCCCGCCGGAGAATGACCCGGGTCGAGGTCGGCGTCAACTGGGGCGCGAGGTTCAGGCTCGGCGCCGTGGGTATGCCGCTAACCCCTTTCGTTTGCCCAGACTCGCCGTGAGCTTGTACTCCGATCAGGCTGACGCGCTCGACGAAGCAGTCCGAGAACCAGCTAGTGGGGGATATCCGAAGCCAAGTCGGTCGCTGATCGTCCAGACTGCAGTCGAGCGACTGCGCGAAGACCTGAGTGGCCGAACCAGGACTGGCCCATTCGACGTCGGGCGCCTTGAACGAGTCGGACGACGTTCTGGCGAAGGACAAGCACCCGGCCGGCTGGCGCGCGAACTTCTACCCGACCGGGCTCAACGACCCGGTGGTCGCGTCCGCGTATGAGCCGAGCGTCCCCGCTTGAAGGCGTATTCTTGAGTGGAGAACCCGCCACCGGGGGAGGACATCATGCCCAGTGAACACGACAAGATCGATTCCCAGAAAGTCATAGGCAGCCTCAATACCATTCTAGAGCTCGAGCTCGCGGGCGTGGTCCGCTATCTGCATTACTCGCTGATGGTCTTCGGCCACGCGCGTATTCCGATCATCGGCTGGATGCGCAACCAGGCCACGGAGGGTATGAACCATGCGGCGATGGCCGGCGAACACGTGACGTCGCTCGGCGGCCATCCGTCGCTCAACATCGGCAAGCTGGTCGAGTCCCACAAACACGACATCACCCAGATCCTGGGTGAAGCGCTGGATCACGAGCGCGCAACCCTTCGCGAGTACTACAATCTGCTCGCGCTCGTAGTGGACAAGAGCGTGTGGCTCGAAGAATACGCCCGGGAGCAGATCACCCTCGAGGAGCAGCACATCGCGGAGGTCGATAAGATGATGCGCAAGCCCGGCGCGCTGCACCCCACCGGGTGATGTCGGGGAGGACCCCGCCGCGGTGCTCGTGTGGCTGCGGACAACTGCGACGGCGGGCGACGGCGGCGTGCGCGGATGCCGAGCGCACGCGCGGTGTCGCGTGGCTCGAGCCGCGGCTACAGGCCAAGATCAGCTACTCCGAGATGATGCACCGGGTGGAGCACGGAGAAGCCTTCGAGTACGATGACACGAGCCTTCGACGCTTCCGGTGCAGGGCAGGCGGCGGCGCAGTCCGGGCTCAACGTCGGTGATCTGGCGCCGGCGTTCGAGCTCGACAACCAGGATGGACAGCTCGTGCGGTCCGCCGACCTGCTGGCCCACGGCACACTGCTGATTACGTTCTTCCGTGGGCACTGGTGACCCTACTGCATGGTAGAGCTGGAAGCTCTGCAAGCGGTATGGCCGCAGCTTCGAACGCTGGGCGCCTCGCTCGTCGCGATCTCTCCGCACTCTTTGCGGCAGGACTTCTCGTGGCGATCGCATGGCAGTCCGATACCGCGAGGCGTTCATCCGGGCGCCGGCAGGATGCCATTGGTCGCGTAGAGCCGCAGCGCCTTGCGGCTGACACCGCTGCGCGCGGAGAGCTCGCCGATGAGCAAGCCGTACCACGAACACGATTGAGCGGTTCCACGAGGAATTTCGGCGCCGCGTGAAGACGCAAGGCTCGCTGCCGAGCGAAGACGCGGCGCTGGTCCTGCTCTTCATCCTCGTGGCCGGCGGGCTCTCAAGTTGCGCCGGATCGATGGCTGGCAGAAGATGGCCACAGTGCTCAACCAGCATAGCAATGGCGGCATGAGAGCCGAACACGCGCGAGGAACGCCCATACGATCCGCAGCGAGCGATGAAGGTAGTCGCCGACGCGAACAAGCGGGGGCGCAGTGCGCTTAATCGTCTTCTTTCTTGCCGCCGCTCTTGTGCTGACCTCGATGGATCCGGCTCATTCGCAGCCGCCGAAGGCGATTCCCCGGATCGGCGTGCTGTGGGAGTCGACGATCGCGCCACGAGCGGAGGCGTTTCGAGAGGGCTTGCGAGAACTCGGCTACAAAGAGGGCCGGGACATCGTCATCGAAACGCGCACCGCGGAGGGACGATCAGGCGGGATGAGCGCGCTCGCGGCCGAGCTGGTCCAGCGAAACGTGGACGTCATTCTGACGGCCGGGACGACGACGACTCAAGCGGCCAAGCGCGCTACGAGCACGATCCCTGTGATCATGACATTTGTGTCAGATCCCGTTGAGGCCGGCTTCGTGGCCAGCCTCGCCCGCCCGGGCGGGAATATAACGGGCTTGACCAACCTGGCCCCGGAGCTGAGCGGGAAGTGGCTGGAGTTCCTCAAGCAGATTGCGCCCAAGGCTTCACGGGTGGGAGTCCTCATGAATCCCACCACACGCGCTCACCGAGTTCTCCTGACAGAGATGATCGGCGCGGCGAAGACATTGGCGCTCGAGCTTCAGTCCGTGGACGTTCGCGACGCCCACGCGCTCGAGGGCGCCCTGGCCAGGTTGAAGAAGGCGCGCCCCGACGCGTTGGTCGTGCTGCTCCCGAGAGCCTCCGGAGATCAACAAAAGCGCATCCTCGAATTCGCCGCCATGCAACGGATTCCGGCCATCTATCACTGGCGGGAATTCGTAGACGCCGGCGGTCTCGCGTACTACGGGGCGAGCATCCAAGAGATGTACCGCCTCGCCGCCACCTACGTCGACAAGATCCTCAAGGGTGCTAAGCCCGGCGATCTTCCGGTCGAGCAACCCACGAAGTTCGACTTCGTCATCAATCTGAAGACCGCCAAGGCGCTCGGCCTGACGATCCCGCCGTCGGTGCTGGTGCGGGCCGATCAAATCATTGAATGACCGGAAGTCGCGCCACACTATTTCCACTGCCGCCGCCCTGTCAAACCTCGCCTACGGCTGCACCCCGATTTATCTCCAGCGCTGTGGACTTGGCGCCCTTCAGGCCCACTTCAGCCGCGCCAGGATCGCGCGTCCCATCACCCAGTCCTTGTCCTCCTCGGAGAGGAAATCGAGCGTCTCGATGAAATGCGTGACGCGCTGGCGATAGGTCGCCTTGGCAAACGAGCCGGTCATGTCGGTGCCCCAATAGCAGCGCTCGCGGCCGAACGCCTCGAACACGCGCTTGAGGTAGGGCTGCACATCGCGGAACGGATATGGCTCTGACGACAGCGCCGGCGAAGCCGACATCTTGCACGACACGTTCGGATACTTGGCGAGCGCGACCGTCTGCGCGATCGCGTCGTCGAGCTGGTTGTTCGCCTTGATGGCGGGCCCAGCGTTCATGTGGTCTATGATCATCGTTAGGCCGGGATGGCGTTCCGCGATCGGCGCGAAGGCGGCGCTTCGGCCGGGCGCGAGAAACATGATCGGCAGCCCCGCCTTCTCGGCCGCCGGCCAGACCCAGTTTGCGGTGCCGTCGGTCAGCCACGCGGCCTGCGGGCCGAGGAAGGTGAGCCGGATCCCGAGCATACCTGGCTGCTCCCTCCATTTTGGCAGCCGCGCGGCCGACTCGGGCTTCTCGAGTGGAATGCGCCCCATCACGGCGAAGCGCTGCGGATAGCGCTGCGCCGCCTCGAGCCCGTAGTCGTTGCGGTCGCCCGGCCACGACGGCGGCACCACCACGACGCGGTCAACGCCGGCCTCGTCCATCAGCGGCACCAGCTTCTCGATGGTGAACGGCTCGGGCAGCTGCGGCTGACGGCCGGGCACCCACGGCCAGTCCGGCGACTCCGCCTTCCACAGGTGGACCTGCGCATCGACGATCGTGCGCTTGCGTGTGTTCATCTGCGCCTTCGCGGTTCGCGCGCCCTGGGCCGCGAGCAAAACGCCCGCGCCGATGGTGCCGTTGATGAAATCGCGCCGTGACAGCATGCCCGGACCCGTCAGCCCCATTGGTTTGCCCCCTTCGGTCCGCAAACTTGAGCACGTCGGATGCGGACGAGCGGGGAGTCTATCGGAAGACCTCTATGGGTACCAGTGCCCAGGCCAAGGGCATTCCCCGCAACAATGAAGAGACGAGGGGTTAGCGGACGCAAGCGCCGCTAACCCCTTTCGTTTACCCAGATTTCACCCAGGATTTGCTGGATGCGGACCCTGGCAACTATGATTGTGCCGCACGCCCGTCGGCGCTAGACGGCGCGAGGGCTGGGATCTAGCTGAGCGTGCTGGCGAAGAAGGAGTGACATGAAACTCGATACTCAACTGCTGTCGACGCTAGCGGTCCTCGGTTTCTTCGTCGGTTGCTCCGTTTCCAACGTTGATACCCCGTCCTCGGTCGATCCGTCGTCCGCAGCCCGGGATCCTGGGGTGCGCGGCGGAGCCGGGGGCGCAGGTGCGCCCATCGCGGGACTGACCAAGACTGAGCTTGCGGTTTTCAGCGCTGGCAAGGACGACTTCGCGGAAGAGGAAGAGGTCGCCGACGGCCTCGGACCGACGATGAACCTCGGCAGCTGCGGCGGTTGCCATCTCCATCCGGCACTCGGTGGAACCAGCCCGCCGGTGAATCCTCAGATTGCATTTGCCAACAAGAAGGGCGCGGCTAATACCGTTCCATCATTCATCACGCTGAACGGGCCCGTACGCGAGGCGAGGTTCGTGAGGAATCCTGACGGAACGCCGGACGGCGGCGTCCACGACCTGTTCACCATTGCCGGTCGGGCGGACGCGCCGGGCTGCAAGCTCGCGCAGCCGGATTTCGAGCAGGAGCTCGCACGCCGCAACCTGATCTTCAGGATTCCCACTCCGGTCTTTGGCGCAGGCCTGATCGAACAGATCCCGGACAAGATGATCCTTGCCAACCAGGCCAATGACGCCCCCATGAAGAGATCGTTCAGGATTCACGGTCGGCCGAATATCGTCCTCGCCGGCCATACGATCTCCGGCCAGGCGAACAACAACGGCAATGACGGCACGGTCGCCCGTTTTGGCTGGAAGGCCCAGAACAAGTCTCTCCTGCTGTTCTCCGGCGAGGCGTACAACGTCGAGATGGGTATCACCAACGAGCTCTTTCAGACCGAGCGGGACGAAACCCCGGCTTGCCAGTTCGATACTGTTCCCAACGACGTGACCAAGACTGACGGCAAGCAGCCCCTCGATGCGATCAGTGCGATCGAAAAGTTTGCCTTCTTCGCGCGCTTCCTCGCAGCACCGACGCCTTCGCCCGATAGGCCAGGGGGGGCCGAGTCCATTGGAAGAGGGCGCAACCTGTTCAGCAGCACCGGATGCGCGCTCTGTCATACGCCCACGCTCAATACAGGCAATGCTGCGGTCGCCGCACTACGCAATAAAGCCGTGAATCTCTTCTCCGATCTCCTGGTCCACGACATGGGCCCGGGGCTCGCCGATGGGGTCACTCAGGGACAGGCGGGCCCCAGAGAGTTCCGGACCGCCCCGCTGTGGGGGCTGGGGCAACGGCTTTTCTTCCTGCATGATGGACGAACGTCGAACTTGCTGGAGGCGATTCGGGCGCACAAGAGCGGGAGCGTCTTTACCCGTGACGCCTCTGAGGCGAATGCAGTGATCGGGAACTTCAACCAGCTCCCGGAAAACCAGAAGCAGGACGTTCTCAACTTTCTGCGGTCGCTGTAGCCTCCGAACCGACGAGTCGGGGGTGCAGACGCGGCAGAATGCACCTCGCTGTCGCGGCCCAAATTCGGATTGATCAGCCGCCGCCTCCTGCTTCAGTGGAGAAGGACGGTGATCATCGAGCCCGGATTCTGTCCGGACTGGATTCTGGCCGGATCAGAACCGCACTGATCAACGACCTGCCCGCGCCGGACGGCGTGTGGCGAAGGACAGGCTAGACGGAGCTCTCCGCCGAGCTCCTCACGCGACCGTGGGTCGGCGAGGAGCTCGGAGCGGCGGCAGGATCGGTGACGAGGGCGCAGAGCGCAGCCGCCACCGCCAGGGAGATGCCGCCGATGACCAGGGCGGCGAGCCGGTTGTCGCCGCCGAGGAGGCGCACCAGCGAACTCTCATTGGTGAGGAAGTTCTCCATGAGCGGGCCGAAGACGAGCGCAGCCAGGATCTCCGGGATGACGATGAAGAAGTTGAAGATGCCCATGTAGATGCCGGTCTTCCCGGGTGGAAGGGCGCCCGCCAGGATGGAATAGGGCATGGAGAGGACGCTGGCCCAGGCCACGCCCACGCCCACCATAGACACGAGCAGCAGGTACTTGTTGGTGACGAAGGCGACCGAGACCAGACCGACCGCGCCCGTGAGCAGGCAGAGTCCGTGGGTGAGCCGGCGGCCCAGCCGCTCGGCCACGACCGGAAGCGCGAAGGAGAAGGCGAAGCAGACCGCAGAGTACATCGCGAAGCAGTTACCACCCCAGGCGATCCCCTGCTCGTAGGCCTGAGTCCCGGGTGTCCCGCCGAAGATATTCCGGGCCACGGCCACGCCGAAGTAGAGCCACATGCAGAAGAGGCCCAGCCAGGTGAAGATTTGGACCCAGGCAAGACGCCGCATTGTCTGAGGCATCGCCATCATGTCGCGAAAGATCTCGGACGCGGCGGCAGCGATGCCGGCTTTCTCAGCCTTCATCCGCGTGAAGGTCTCCAGGTCGTCAGGCGGGTACTCAGTGGTCGTGAAGATAGTCCAGAGTACGGCGGCGAGGTAGGCAAACGCGCCCGTGTAGAAGGCAAGCGTCACCGCGAGGGGGATGGTCGCACCGCTACCGCCGACAGGAAGGACACTGTTCAGGAGCCAGGGGAGCATGGAGGCGATGACCGCGCCCAGTCCGATGAAGAGGGCCTGCATGGCGAAACCGCGCGTGCGTTGCTCGGGGGGGAGGAGGTCGGCGACGAAGGCACGGAAAGGCTCCATGCTGATGTTGATGGAGGCGTCCATCACCCAAAGCAGCCCTGCCGCCATCCACAGCGCCGACGAATTGGGCATGGCAATGAGCGCAAAGGAGGCCAGTAGCGCGCCCGTGAGGAAGTAGGGGCGACGCCGACCCAGCCGGTTCCAGGTGTTGTCGCTCAGATGGCCGATGATGGGCTGGACGACAAGCCCGGTCAGCGGCGCGGCGAGCCAGAGAATGGGGATCTGGTGGGCGTCGGCGCCGAGGTACTCGTAGATGGCGCTCACGTTGGCCATCTGCAGCGCCCAGCCGAACTGGATGCCCAGGAAGCCGAAGCTCATGTTCCAGATCTGCCAGAAGCTCAGGTGCGATCTCTGGACGCCTCTGGCGCTTCCATTCATGAGCGGCCCTCCTCTAGGCGTCTTGGACATCGTCAACTACTTGATGAGCAGAACCTGTCCTTCATGGGGACCGATTGCGACATGCAGCCGCCGATCTGTACCCAGCGTACCGAGCGCCTTCTCTTCGAGAAGGTCCGTGATCACGCCGCCGGGCGGCGCGGTCTTGATGGCCACCGTCTCGTCAACGATCGTGCGGCCGAAATTCGTGGCCGTGACCTGAGTGCCCCTGCCGTCGGGGAGCCGGTGGACCATGACGACGAGGCCCTTGGCCTTCACCGCCGGGATGTCGATCTGCTCGCTCTCATTGATGCGGTATTCGGCGCGCACGCGCAGCATCTTCTTCAGCTGCGAGACGAATGATCCGGGGCGCGTGAGCTGCTCGGGAAGCGTGCCGTAGAGCGCCTGGGCGCGGGGCAGATCGGCGCTCGATTTGACCGCGCCAGGGTTCGCGTCGAGCAGATCGTAGGAGCCTCGGTTGATCCAGCGCGTGTCACCGTCGGCGAGCAGAGTCTTCACGGACTCGGCCGGTAGAGTCAGGGCACCCACGAGATCCCAGCCGGACAGGGCAAAGATCCCCGGCTGCATGGCGTTATACATGGCCACGAGCAGGTGGGCGCGCTGGATGTCCCGCCGCTGCGCCTCAGTGAGGCGGCCGACGTCGCGAATCCCGAGGGCGGCGGCGGCCACGGTGGCGGTGGTGCATGCGACGCCATTGGCGGCCTCCAGGTTGTAGGGCGCGGACGGGCCGAGGAGGCGGCTGAGCATCTCGGCTCGGATGATCTCGCGCAGCTCGCTGCCCTTCATCGTCTTGCCGCGGAACGTGAAGGTGGCGTCCTTGTGGCGGGTCCAGAAGTGCACCAGCTCGAGGGTGAGCTCGTCGTGGTTCTGGAGCGCGTGGATGAGGCCTGCCGGATCTATCTGGTAGGTCTTCTGGAGCCCGAGCATGAGGCGCAAGAATTCGGCATCACCGGTGACGAGGGCGTGATGGTAGGCGGGGCGCGTCACGAAGTCGTAGGAGAGATCGGCGCCACCGTGGGACATGGCCTTGATGTCGTCGAGGGTGAGGTTGAGCTCCTGGAAGGTGAAGCCACCGAGCTTGCGGACCATGCCGGCGATGAGTTGGTTGGAGGTGACCGACAGCGGATGCCCCTCGGACCAGGCCCGGTTGTTGTTGGCACCGACCTCGATACCGAGGAAGCCATTGGCGTCGAGCCGCAGCATGCGTTCTCCCAGCGTGCCCAGGGAGTGGAGTGCGTCCCCGATGACCAGCCGCTGCGCGGCGAACGTGGGATCCAGCCAGTTGAAGGTGGGCTGCCCTCCTTTAAAGTAGTGGAGGTAGACCCAGCGGCGCTTTCTGCCGTCGACCCCGGCAATGCCCTCGGTGGCCGACCAGTCGGTCTCCTTGATGTTCTTCTCGTAGAAGATCGTGCGCGGGAGCTGCCCGACGATGTAGCCGCGCGCCTTGAGCTCGTCCACCGCCTCGGGTTTCAGGTTGACTGCGTCGTTCCCGGTCGGTACGGGCGGGAGCACGTTCCAGTCCTTCGACTGGATTTCCACCATGTGATAGAGGCCCGGGTAGTCGCCGTAGCCGCGCTCCGCGAGCCGGAAGTCGGCCCCCTTGCCGCTGTGGCCTGGAACAATGTCGCCGATGGCCACGGCGCCGTTGTCGCGCGCGCGCCGGACCATCGACTTGTACTCCTCTTCGCTGCCGAAGCGAGGGTCGATCTCGGTGCTGATGCGATCGAAGTTGCCATCGATGGTAGGGGTGTACTCGCGCCCGCGGATGCCCCCGGCACGCTTCATGGGACCGGTGTGCACCCCCTTGACCCCGATCTCCTTGAAGAGGCTCCAGAGCTCCGGATCACCCAGGCTGCGCAGCACCGACTCGTCTGGCCGAGTGATGTGAGAGGGCGGGTAAGCCGTGAACCACACCGACGCCAGCGCCGAGGCGGCACGCGGCTGCGGGTTGGCGTATGGATGTTGCCAGAGCTGCCCCTGGCCCGAATAACGCCGCGCTGTCAGCTCCGCCTGGTGGAGCATCGAGCGGTCCACCAGCCAGCGGATGTAGCTGTCGCCGGAGGCGGCCTCCGGGGCCGCGGCCGACGGCGCCGCTCGAGGGGGCGCAGCGACGCCGCCCGGGGCGGGCCCGAGGGAACCGGTGGAAGGCGCCGACTGGCAGCCCAGCCCGAGCACACCCAGCAGGGTGGCCAGGCTCAGAAGGACGTGGCGCGCTCGAGTGGCCATGGTGACTCTGAGTGTCATCGTAGAGCACGAATGCAAAAAGAGTAGCCGTACGCCAAAAGGGGCCGAGTGATTCGGCCCCTTTGCGCATTGGGTTCCAACCGCGCCTTGGGCTAGGCACCCAAGACTCGGATGAGCGGCTGAAGTGTCAGGCCGGAGGTCACTCTCCTGCGCCTCGTGGCCTCGAACGGACCGCGCCGCCGCCGGCCGGCTGCCGCGACGGGCGCGGCTCTCGATCCGCACCGGCGGCTTAGCGCTCGCGCGA
Organism: Candidatus Rokuibacteriota bacterium; assembly: GCA_003221615.1. Lineage (GTDB taxonomy): Bacteria > Methylomirabilota > Methylomirabilia > Rokubacteriales > CSP1-6 > AR31. The sequence goes on from QHSQ01000109.1 coordinate 12,929, forward strand.
CGGTGAGACGCGGGAAGTTGACGGTCACCCTGTACGGCCTCTAGGGCAGCGTGCGTGGTACGATCGCGATGATGTCATGGCGTAGCGGACTGATCATAGTTGCGTTGCTCATGTGGGCCGTCACCGGTCCCGTCGGCATGGCCTTCGACGGGTGCGCGCTGTCCTGCGATGAGCCGTGCGCCCTCACCACCGCGTCGATCAGTGCGCCGCCGACCGTACCGGTTATCGCAACTGTCGCCGGTACCGCTCCGGAACCCCTGCGGCGCCGCCCGATCCGAACTGCTTCCTCGCTCGAGCCTCCTCCCAGAGCCTCCGTTTTCTCCGCGTAGCTCGTAGTCTGTCCGTTCGCTGATTTCGCTGGAGAGAGGACCACCCAACGCGTTCGTTTGCGTGTCGGGTGATGTCGGAGGCTCATGGTCAATTGGCTGATCGAGGTGTCGCTCCGGAACCGATTCCTGGTTCTCGGTCTGTTCGCACTCCTGGGGGTCTGGGGCTACTGGGCGCTGCTGACCACGCCGATCGACGCGATTCCGGACCTCAGCGACAACCAGGTCATCGTCTTCACTGAGTGGACGGGCCGCTCGCCGCAGGAGGTCGAGGATCAGATCACCTATCCGCTCACCGTGAGCCTCCAGGGCCTGCCGGGCGTGCGTGTCGTGCGCTCGTCATCCGCCTTCGGGTTCTCGATGATCAATGTCATCTTCGCGGACTCGGTCGATCTCTACTTCGCGCGCTCGCGGGTGCTGGAGCGGCTGAATCTGTTGACCAAGGCGCTGCCGGCGGGCGTCGTTCCGACGCTCGGGCCCGATGCGACCGGCGTCGGTCACGTGTTCTGGTACACCGTCGAGGGCAAGGGATACTCGCTGCGAGACCTGAGGTCGCTGCAGGACTGGTTCATCCGCTACCAGCTCAACTCAGTGCCCGGCGTCGCCGAAGTCGCCAGCATCGGGGGCACGGTGCGGCAGTACCAGATCGACGTCGATCCCACCCGGCTGCGCGCCTACAAGATCTCGCTCTCAGCGGTCGTCGACGCCGTCATGCGCAGCAACCGGAATGTCGGCGGCAACGTGGTCGAGGCGAGCGGGAGCTGGTCCGTCGTGCGCGGCCTCGGTCTCATCGAGAACGTCCGTGACGTCGAGGACATCGTCGTCGGTGCCGAGGGCGGCGTGCCGATTTTCATCAAGCAGGTGGCCCAGGTGAAGGTCGGCGACGCCTTCCGGGCGGCGGCACTGATCAAGGGAACGAATGAGGCGGTCGGCGGCGTGGTGGTCGCCCGCTACGGCGTCAGCACCGTGGACGTGATCAACCGCGTCAAGGAGAAGATCGCCGCGCTACAGGCGGGCCTACCGGCCGGAGTGCGGATCGTGTCGTTCTATGACCGATCGGCACTCATCGAGCGGGCTGTCTCGACGCTCAAGCGCGCGCTCATCGAAGAGACGATTGTCGTGACCATCGTCAATATCGTCTTCCTCCTGCATCTGCGCTCGGTGTTGATCGTGACCATCCCGCTGCCGCTCGCCGTGCTCACCGCGTTTCTCTTCATGCGCTACCTCGGCATCACCTCCAACATCATGTCGCTGGCCGGGATCGCGATCGCCATCGGCGTGCTGGTGGACGCCGGCATCGTGGTCACGGAGAACGCGTTCCGGTTCATCGAGAAGCGCGGGGTGAATACGCGCAATCGCCGCCGTGTGGCCGAGACGGTGCTCGAGGCCACGCGCCTGGTCGGCCGGCCGATCTTCTTCTCGCTCGCGATCATCATCCTGGCGTTCCTGCCTGTCTTTGCGCTCACCGGACAGGAGGGCAAGCTCTTCCACCCGCTGGCCTTCACGAAGACCTTCTCGATGATCGGCGCCACGATTTTGTCCGTGACGCTGGTCCCGGTGCTGTGCAGTCTCCTCATCGGCGGCCTGGTGCGGGGCGAGGAGCACAACCCGGTGATGCGACCGCTCGTGTGGCTCTACCGGCCGGTGCTCGACTTTGCCCTGCGGCATCGTGTCGCCACGCTGGCGGTCGCTGTCCTTGTCGTGGCCGGCGCCGCCGCCCTCGTCCCGAGGATCGGCACGGAGTTCATGCCGCCGCTGAACGAGGGCGACCTCATGTTCATGCCCGTGACCGACCCTGCCATCGGGCTCGGTCAGGCGATCGAGATCACGCGCAAGCAGAACGAGGCGATCCAGAAGTTCCCCGAGGTCGCATCGGTCGTGGCGAAGATCGCCCGCGCCGACACGTCCACGGATCCGGCGCCGGTGAACATGACGGAAACGGTCGTGAGCCTCAAGCCCGAGCGGGAATGGCGCCCGGGGATGACGCGCGAGAAGCTCATCGGCGAGCTGGATCAGGCCACCACGCTGCCAGGCGTGTCGAACATCTGGACGCAGCCGATCATCAACCGCATCAACATGCTGACGACCGGCATCCGCTCCGAGGTGGGGGTCAAGGTCTTCGGCAACGACCTCAACGCTTTGCAGGAGCGGGCGCGGGTCATCGCCGACGTTCTGCGGCCCATCCCGGGAGCGGCCGACGTATACCCCGAGCAGGTGACGGGGACGCCCTATCTCGACATCCGCGTGAATCGTGAGGCCGCCGCCCGGTACGGCATCACGGTTGGAGCGGTTCAGGACGTCATCGAGACGGCGGTGGGTGAGACGAACCTCACGCTCACGATCGAGGGCCGCCAGCGTTTTCCGGTGCGGGTCCGCTATGCGCCGGAGTACCGGGCCGATCCGGCCGCGCTGGCTGGCGTGCTGGTGAACGCGCCGAACGGTACCCAGGTGCCGTTGGGCCAGGTCGCTGAGATCCGATCCGTCTCCGGCCCTTCGATGATCTCGAGCGAGAACGGACTGCTCGTCGTGACGGTCCTGCTCAATGTACGGGGCCGCGACGTCGGCAGCTTCGTCGAGGAGGCGCGGCAGGCTATCGCCGAGCGCGTCGCCCTGCCTCAGGGCTCGTACGTCGAGTGGAGCGGTCAGTACGAGAACGAGCGCCGAGCACGGGAACGGCTTCAGATCGTGATCCCGATCGTTCTGATCGTGATCATGGTCCTACTCTACCTGACCTATCGCTCGGTTCTCGACGCTGCCCAGATCCTGCTCGCTGTCCCATTCGGGCTTGCCGGCGGCATCTACCTGCTCTACGCCCTTCACTACAACTTCTCCGTCGCTGTCTGGGTGGGATTCATCGCGCTCTTCGGTACGGCCGTGCAGACAGCCGTGGTGATGGTCATCTATCTCGAAGAGGCCGTCGCTCAGAAACGCGAACACCTCGGCGGACGACTGACGCGCGAGGCGCTCATGGACGCCGTCAAGGAAGGCGCGCTGCTACGGCTCAGGCCGAAAGTGATGACCGTCTGCACGGTCGTGGCGAGCCTGTTGCCGATCATGTGGAGCCATTCGACGGGCGCCGAGGTCATGAAGCCGCTCGCCACGCCGGTGCTCGGCGGCATGGTCAGCTCGCTGGGCCTCGTCCTGATCGTCACCCCCGTCATCTTCTTCTGGTTGCGAGAGCGAGAGCTGCGACGCGCTGAGGCTGAGGAGCGCGCCGCACGCCGGATCGGCGAGCGGCCCGCATTGGAGTCGAACGAGTAAACGCAATGACAGGAGGAAGACAACCGATGACGCGTCTGACCGCAATGGTGACAGCGTTCGCGTTCGTGTTCGGAGCCGGGGCCGCAGGCTGGGCCGCGGAGAAGACGTTAGCCACTCAGAAGACCAAGGACGTCGTCGTGACACTGAAGAGTGAAGCCGGCCAGTGGAAGCAGGGCAAGAACGACTTCGCCCTGGAGTTCACGTCGGCCAAGGAGAAGCAACCTGTCGATGTCGGCAAGGTGACGCTGAATACCAGCATGACGATGTCCGGGATGGCCCCGATGATCGCCGGCGCGACCCTGAAGCCCGACAAGACGCCCGGCCGCTACGTCGGCACGATCGAGTTTCCCGACACGGGCACGCGCCAGGTGACGGTCGCCTGGGATGGGCCGGCCGGCAAGGGCTCGACGAAGTTCTCGGTTCCGGTCCGTTAGCGCCATGCCTGGGCTACGCGGAACGCTCGCGTCGCTCGTCGTTGTGGCGACCCTGGCCGCCACCGGCATCGCTCAGGCCCAGCCCGGCGCCGAGGTCACGGTGGACGAGCTCGTCGCCCGTGCGCTCGCCGACAGCCCCGATCTCCGCGCTGCACGCGCAGAGATCGAGGCGTCCATCGGGCGCTTGCAGCAAGCGGGCTTGCGTCCGAACCCGATGCTCGAGCTGGGCGGCCAGAAGGCACTGAGCCCAGACAACAACGTCACGATCGGGCTCACCGTCCCGCTCGATCTCAACGGCCGAAAGGAAGGCCGTGTCGGCGTCGCGGAGCGCGAGCTGCAGATGAAGCGGGCACAGGTCCGTGACCGGGAGCGGCGCCTGGCCGCCGACGTCCGCATGAAGGCGGGGGAGGTGTTGGCGGCCCGACGCGGCCTGGCCGTCACCGACGATCTGTTGACCGTGAACCGCGCCGCACTCCGTCTCGTTCAGAATCGCGTGCGCGAGGGCGCGACGCCGGAGCTCGACGAAAACCTCATGCTGGTCGAGGTGAATCGCCTCGATGCGACGCGACAGATGCTCGCGAGCCGTGTTGACATCGCGTCGCTCCAGCTGAGAGCGCTCGCCGGGATGGCTCCCGACGCGCCGCTTGCTCTGCGCGGCGACCTCGCCTCGGCCGTGCCGATACCGCCGGCGGACGAGGCAGCACGTCAGGCCCTGACGAACCGGCCCGATCTCGACGCGGCCCGCGCCGACGTCGCGATGGGCGCGGCCAAGATTCGCAAGGAGCAGGCCGAAGGCCGATGGGACGCCAGCGTCAACGTCGGGTATCAGCGGCAGGACTTCGGTTTCGACCTGAACGGCGTGACGAACACGGGTGCTACCCGCCCGATCCAGGACGTGTTCCATTACTTCGGTGCCGGCGTGAGCATCGTGCTGCCGGTGCGAAACCGCAATCAGGGCAACATCGCCGCGGCGGCGGCGGAGGCGCAGGCGGCCGAGCGGCGGCTTCAGTTCGCGGAGCTGGCCGTGCGCCAGGAGGTGGCCGCAGCGCTCGCGCAGTACGAGGCTGCGCGTCGCTCGCTCGGAATCTACGAGCGCGGCGTGCGCGACGTGGCCACGCGCAACCTCAGCGTGGTGCGGCAGACGTACGGGCTGGGACGCGGCTCGCTGCTCGACGTGATTGCCGAGCAGCGGCGGTATATCGACATCGAGAACGGCTACACGGATGTGCTGCGGCAGGTGTACGACGCCCGGGTCGAGATCGATCGCGTCACCGGGGTGATGACGCCGGCGGCGGGGAGATGAGCGATGGAAGGCGATGATGATGTGATCGACGACCACAGCGCTCGAGGCCGCCGTGGACGCATACGCCGATCCGTCGGCCTGGCTGCCGGTGCCGTTGCGCTGCTGATCGTCGGCGCCGTGGGAGGCGTCGTCTGGAGCGAGCGACACGGCGGTGTGCGCGCGCGGCCAGCCGCAGACAGCCGTGACGCTCAAACTCCGGCTGCTTCGCCGGACAATCGGCCCATGCCTGGAATGCCGGGCATGCCCGCGCCATCCGGTCAGGCGGCGGCGGATAAGACCGACGAAGCCGTCGAAGTCTCGTTGACCCCGGAGGCTGTCGAACGCGCGGGAATCAAGATCGCCGAGGCGAAGGCTGAGTCGTCGGTCTCGGGCGTCACCGTCCCCGGGACCGTGATGTCCAACGCGTACCGCGACACGAAGGTGAACGCGCTCGTCGGCGGTATCGTGCGACAGGTGATGGTGGAGCTCGGCGCGGAGGTTCACCGAGGCACGCCGCTGGCCGTGATCTTCAGCTCCGAACTGGCGGATGCGCAGATGAAGTATCTCTCGATGCGCGCGATGCTGGAGGCTGACCATCAGAAGCTCGAGCGGACACAGAAGCTGGTGGCGCTCGGCTCCGCGAGCCGACAGGAGCTGGAAGAGGTAACGGCCGTCCACACCGGCCATGAGACCGAAGTGGCCGCGGCGCGACAGCGGCTACTGCTGCTCGGCCTTTCATCGGAGCGCGTTGCCAGCCTGGAGGGCGCATCACATGTCGTTTCGGAAATCACGGTGATGTCGCCGGCTGACGGCTTGGTCATCGCGCGTTCGGTGAATCCCGGGCAGGTCATCAACGCCGGCCAGGAGCTGTTCGTCGTCACCGACCTGAGTACCGTCTGGATCATCGGCGATCTCTACGAGCGCGATTTCTCGCGCGTTCGCGTCGGCTCCCCGGTCACAATCACTCTCCCGTCCATGCCCGACCGCTCGGTGACGGGGCGCGTGGCCTATATCGACCCCCGAGTGGATCCAGCGACACGGACGGCGAAGGTGCGGGTCGAAGTGCCGAACCGCGGCGGCGACCTTCGCCTCGGCATGTTTGTCACTATGAGCATCCGGACCGGCACGACGGAGCGGATCACGGTCGTGCCCCGCGCCGCCGTGCAGACAATCGGCGACCGCTCGGTCGTCTACGTCCCGGCTGAAGGGGAGGAAGGCAAGTTCGTCGAGCGCGCGGTGAAGGTCGGGCCACCGGCCGGGGAATTCGTGCCGATTCTGAACGGGCTCAAGCCCGGTGACAAAGTGGTGACCGATGGAAGCTTCTACCTTCGCGCCGAAGCCGCGCGAACGCGGTCCGGCGGATGAGGCAAATGCGCGCGATCGAATCGTTGACGCGAGTTTCGGCGTCTTATACTGAGAATAGTTCTATGAATCGGCGGGGTATCGTTGTCGCGCTGGTGCTGATCGCGTTGGTGCTCCTGGTGCCGATCGCGATGGCGTACGCAGGCTGTCCCATGATGGGGACGAGCTGCGGCGGTCCGTGTGGGGTTTCCTGTGCGGCCGTCTCGCCCGGCGCGTCGCTCGCACCGGTGCCGAGCGTCCTCGTTTCCTTCGTTTCCGAGGTCCAGCATCACGCCAACGTTTTCGCCGCGTTCGAGCCTCCTCCTAAATCTCCCTACCGCTCCGCGTAGTCGCTTCAAAGCGTCGCTACACGACACGATCGTTGACCGCGGCTGATGGCTGTCCGCTGAGGACAGCGCCGGGCTCCTGCCCGCTGCCGCGAAAGGGGGATTCCATGTATCGGTTCTTTGCTCTGATCGTTGGTACGTCGATGACGTTCGCTGCCTTCGTCGGTACTGGATATGCCGCGTCCTCCGTGCGGGACGCGCTGAGCGAGCGCTTCAAGCCTTCACGGATCGAAATGGCCCGTGGCTCCGACGAAGGCCACGTCGTTGAGAAGGGTACTGTCCTCCGCCTGAGGGCGGACGGCATCCCGGCTGGGGTGCTGCGAACGACGCAGCTCAATACCAAGTCTCCACGGTTTCACGTGCATGACTATGCGCGGGTCGCCGTCGACGAGCGCGGGCGCATGTCCGTCGAGCCGGGCCGCGTAGCGCTGGCCAAGGGGACGCGCATGGTCGTGCTGAATATCAAGACGGACCGAGACCGCGTCCGGCTGTTTACCCACACGCTCGACCCGGTGCAGCTGTCCGACGGCACGATCGCTCACGGTTGCACCGAGTTCGTTTTCACTGTCGACCCAACCACCCTGAACCGCTCCGATATCGCGACGGTCACCGCCCGCATCGAGCAGTGGCTTGCCGTCGATTCGGCCAGCTGAGAAGGAGAACAGCAATGATGCACATGATGAACGAAAGTTGTGGGCCGCTCATGATCGCTCTCATGGGAGTGGGTTGGCTGCTCGGACTCGGGCTCGTGGGAAGCCTGATCGTGCTGGTGTGGACCGCGATCGGACGCCTCCGGAGCACACCGGCCAAGGCCTAGCCGAGGGTCAGGATGGAGGGCTCCGAATGGCGCGACCGATCGAGTCGCGCCGTTCGGAGCATCTCATTCTCGTACGTAGCGCTCGACCGCGTTACCGGCCCCTTTGAAACCGCACACGGTTCAGAAGCAGCGCATTGGCAGTCACCGTCATCGTCGACGCGCTCATCACCAGTGCTGCCCACTCTGGCCGCAGCAGAACGCCCAGAGATGGATAGAGCACGCCACCGGCGATGGGAATCGCGATCAGGTTGTAGATCGCCGCCCAGAAAAGGTTCTGCTTGATCTTCCCGCGCACCTTGCGCGCAAGCTGAATGGAGCGCGAGACGTCGGCCGGGTCGTTCTTCACCAGCACCACGTCCGCCGTCTCGACCGCCACGTCGGTACCCGCGCCGATCGCGATCCCCACCATCGCCTGCGCCAGGGCAGGTGCGTCGTTCACGCCGTCACCAACCATGGCGACCTTGCGCCCGGCTCCTTGAAGCTCCGCGACCTTCCTGGCCTTGTCTGCCGGCAGCACCTCGGCGATCACCTCGTCTATCCCGAGTTGCCGCGCTACCGCTTCCGCTGTCCGGCGGTTGTCGCCGGTGAGCATGACTGTCTGGATCCCGAGGCCATGGAGAGCGCGCACCGCCTCGCGAGCGCTGTCGCGAATGGGATCGGCTACCGCGACCACGCCGGCCATCCTCTTGTCCACCGCGACATACATCGCGGTCTTGCCATCTGACGCGAGCGCCTGTACCTGGCCTTCGAGACCGCCGGTATTGATCCCTTCGCGCTCCATCAACCGCCGGCTGCCGATCAGCACACGCCGGCCGTCGACGCGCGCTTCGATACCGTGGCCGGGAACCGAGTCGAACTTCTCGGGGGCCCGCACCTCGATGCCCCGTCCTGCTGCGCCGGCCACGATCGCCTCGGCGAGGGGATGCTGCGATGGGCGATCGGCGGACGCGGCCAGGCGCAGCAACTCCGCCTCGATGAATCCATCAGCCGTGATGACGTCGGTCAGCGCGGGCTTGCCCTGTGTCAGGGTGCCGGTCTTGTCGAAGATCACCGTGTCGATCCCGGCCGTTTCCTCGAGCGCGGTGGCATTCTTGAACAACACTCCCTCGCGCGCGCCCTTGCCGACGCCGACCGTGATGGCCGTGGGAGTCGCCAGCGCCAGCGCATCGGGACACGCGATGACGATCGTCGAGACCGCCGCTGTCAACGCGAACAGCAAGCCCTCACCGCCAAAGACGTACCAGGCGACGAAGGCGACGACCCCAGATCCGAGCGCGACGAAGACAAGGTATTTCCCCGCCCTATCGGCGAGGCGCTGGGCGGGGGCCTTGCTCGCCTGTGCGTTCTGAACCATCTGGACGATCCGTGATAGCGCGGTGTCCGCCCCCACAGCGGTCGCCGTGAAGTTGAACGCGCCGGTCTGATTGACCGTGCCTCCGATCACCTGCTTGCCTTCGGTCTTGGCGGCAGGAATAGGCTCGCCTGTGATCATCGACTCATCGACGTGTGACGATCCGGAGACCACCATGCCGTCGACCGGCACGCGGTCGCCGGGCCGAACCACGATCTCGTCGCCCACCGCGACCTGGTCGAGCGGAACTTCCGCCTCGACACCGCCGCGCTTCACACGGGCTGTCGCCGGAGCCAGCTTCAACAGCGCCTCGACGGCCCTGCCGGTCGCAAAGCGGCTCCGCATCTCCATCCAGTGGCCGGCCAGGCTGAAGGAGGTGAGCATGGCGGCCGCGTCGTAGAAGACCTCGCCCATGAACAGAAAGGTCGCCGCCACCGAGTAGAGGTAGGAGACGAGGATGCCGAGGGCGATCAGCGTCATCATGTTCACTTGGCCCAGCCTGAGGGCGCGCCAGGCACCGGAGATGAAGGGCCAGCCACACCACCACACGACCGGCGTCGCCAGCAAGAAGCCAAACAGCCCCATCGAGAGACCGAACGGCGGCACTCCGGGCAAGCCGATAGTGGCTCCGAGCGGAGAGAAGATCACCAATGGCAACAAGAGAAGGGCCGAGACGATGAACCGGCGGAGCATGTCTGCGACCATCGCGGCGCCGTGCCCGGCATGCTCGGCGTGCCCCGCCGCGGCGTGCTCCATGTCGGCGTGCGCTGTCCCAGCGTGCCCCATGCCCGCATGCTCGCTCGTTCCCACTTGAGGATGCCCGGGCTGTGCCATCGACCCCGGTCGTCGCTGACAGTTGCACGGGTAGCCGCACCGCTGAAACTGCACCTCGAGCCGCTCCGGAGCGGTCACTGACGGGTCGTAGGTGACGTGCGCCACACCCCGCGTGCGGTCGAGGTGGGCCGCCGCGACACCCGGCAGGCCAAGCAGGCTACGCTCGACGTCCGCGTACTCGCTGCCGCCGTAGGCGCTCTTGAGGCTCACCTCCGCCACGGCGGACGAAGCCGGGACAGTGGCGTCGTTGTGGCTATCAGTATGCTTCATAGCGCATTACCCCCTCGAGTTTAAGAGCGAGCGATCGACGCGCTGGTTGCGCTCAGGATGCGGCGCCCGGCAGGTCAGCGGGACGAGGCGAATCCTTGACCTTACCCCCCGGTGGCCGGGTTACGCTCTGGCCATGCGGCAAAATGACCTGGTTATCGGCAACCTCGCGACTCGAGCGGGACGACACGGAAGGCGAGACGCCTCAACGAAGCGGCCGGCATCCTGCCTGTCGCGCGGCGGACGCCGTCCGGCTACCGGACGTACGACATTGACGCGCTGCAGTTGCTGAATCTCGTCCGCTGCGCCCAGCCGCTCGGTTTCACGCTCGTTTGCGCATGACGTAAGGTGAGCGCGCCCTTGTTATATAGCGCCTCGGCGCGACGAGCGACCACCCGCAGTTCACCCTGGAATTACCCAGGAAGTTGCTCGCAACGAGAGCCAACGAGCCCCAAAGCCGCGATTTGCGTTGACGGAGTCAGTCATGAGGACATTCAGGTTCGGCGTGAACGTTCGGACTGCCGCCTCGGCGGAGGAGTGGGCGGGCAAGGCGCGGCAGGTCGAGCGTCTCGGCTATTCGGTTCTGCTCGTGCCCGATCATCTGGCCGAGCTGCTCGCGCCGTTCCCCGCGCTAGTCGCGGCCGCAGCCGCGACGACGCGCCTGCGTCTCGGCACCGGTGTCCTGAACAACGACTTACGCCATCCCGTGTTGACGGCGCGCGAAGCGGCGACGCTGGATGTGCTGAGCGGCGGCCGGCTGGAACTCGGCATCGGCGCCGGGCACATGCGTTCGGAGTACGAGCAAGCGGGACTCGCGTTCGATGCCGGCGTGACACGCGTCGAGCGGCTGGCAGAGGCCGTCACCATCGTCAAGCGGCTGCTCAAGGGCGAGACGGTTACGTTCACCGGCCGGCACTATCGCATCAGCGGTCACGCGATTCATCCGCGGCCAACGCAGCGTCCCCGGCCGCCGATCTTCATCGGAGGCAACGCGCCGCGCCTCCTCACCGTGGCCGCGCGCGACGCCGACATCGTCGGATTCACCGGTATCGCGTTCCGAGCCGGCGGCGCCGAGCCGGACGTCTCGGATTTTCGCGCGACGGTCGCCGATGAGCGCCTGCGGCTCGTGCGCGAGGCGGCCGGTGAGCGATTCGACCGGCTCGAGCTGAACGCGCTCGTGCAGCGCGTGATCGTGACTGACAATCGCCGCAAGGCCGCCCACGAGCTCGCGACGGGACGATGGGCACGGCTGACGCCCGACGATGTCCTAGGCAGCCCGTTCGTGCTCGTCGGAACGGTGGATCAGATGGTCGACGACCTGCGCGCGCGCCGCGATCGCTGGGGCATCTCGTACGTCATGACCCACGAGCCGTACATGGAGGCGCTTGCGCCGGTCGTCGCGCGGCTAGCGGGCCGGTGAGCCTCAGCCATTCAAGCGGCTGGTGTACGGCCCGCGATCTCCGCCACAGCGCCTCATCGATTCCCAGCACATCGGAATGACGTACGGTGGGAAGAAGGCTGAGCCAGAGCTGGAGTAGCACAGACGTGGAAGCAGCGGCATGCGCTCCCAGCCGGTCTGGCGTCTATGACCGCGCCCGATCTCCTCAATGATCGTGAAGTACGGGCGATTCGAAATGATCAGATGGTCGAAGCATTGGCCGATGCTCCACTCCGCTTCACCCGGTTTCCAGTTGATTTGTTCAGCGGAGAGCGGACCGAACGTCCGTTTCGCTTCTTCGGCGACCAGACGCCCCTGCGTCAGCACGACGGAGAGGTCAGCGTCCTGGAGATCGTAGATCATTTTTGTCTGTGGAGCTGCCATAGTGCCACCTGGGTCACGTTGCCGCGCTCGTCTCCTCTGTCGCCGTAGCACGGATTAGAACCCCAGTGCCGAGCGCCACTCCGAGACGCCACGACCGTAGGCCGGTGGCTGCGCCTTGTCAATGTCAGACGAGAGTTCAGGGCTCGAATGTGTCGTCGATCGCTTAGCCCCGGGTCGTGATGCGTCGGGGAGAACGCGAAGAGCCGTTTTCACCAACCCCCGGTGCGCCGCTTGAACCACCGGATTCTGAACCTGCTCGACAAGCTGCCGCGGCGGCGGCAGACTGAGGGCCGACGACTGCTCGCGGCGATTCCCTACGTCGAGTCACGAGGGGAAGCCGAGCCCGAACACGGCCGAGAAGAAAGGCCGCCGCCGGAGGTCAAGAACGCCGCCTGTCGCGAGAGGTGTGGGCATGCAGCTCGCAAAGTTGACCCTAAAGTCGGTCCGCGCGCGCCCCGTCGTGCTGAAGCTCAAGCGCCACGTGGTCGCGCGCATCGCCGCGATCAGCGACTGGCCGCTCGTCCTCATCGACCTCTTCACTGAGGAAGGCATCGTCGGGCGGAGCTACCTCGAGCCCTATACGCCGAAGACGATGCGGTACCTAATCCCTGCGTTGCACGATCTCGGCGAGATGCTGAAGGGGCACCAGGTGACCCCAGCCGAGCTTTACGCAATGGCGCGCAAGTCCCTCCATTTCGTCGGCTACCAGGGTCTCTCGATGATTGCAGTCTCTGGCCTCGACATGGCGGCCTGGGATGCTCTGGCCAAGGCGGCGGAGATGCCGCTCTGCATGCTCCTCGGCGGTTCGGTCGGGCCGGTCAGAGCCTACAACAGCAACGGGCTCTGGCTGAAGGCGCCGGAGGCGGTCGCAGCGGAGGCGGTCGAGCTGCGCGACGAAGGCGGCTTTACTGGCCTGAAGCTCCGGCTCGGCCGTGCGCTTCTGGCCGACGATCTCGCGACGGTCGCGGCGGTGCGAAAGTCGGTCGGCGAGGAGATGCAGTTGATGGTCGATTTCAACCAGGGTCTCGATCTCGCCGAAGCCCTTGAGCGCTGCCATGCCATCGACGCTCTTGGTCTGACTTGGATCGAGGAGCCGATCGTCTACGACAATCTCGATGGCTTCGCCTGTCTCGCCGCCCAGCTCAAGACGCCGATCCAGATCGGCGAGAATTTCTACGGGCCGCGCGATCTCTACACCGCGCTGCAGAAAAAGGCATGTGACCTCGTCATGCCGGACTTTATGCGGATCGGCGGAGTAACGGGCTGGCTCAAGGCCGCAGCCATCGCCGGCGTGGCGGGCGTTCCGATCTCGACGCATCTCTATCCCGAGATTGCCGCGCATGTTATGCGGGTAACCGACACCGCGCACTGGCTCGAATGGCAGGACTGGGCCGATCCAGTCCTGCAGAGACCGTACGAGATCCGCAACGGGATGCTGCATATCCCGGACGTGCCCGGTGTCGGGCTGGAGTGGGACGAGGACGCCGTTGCCGCCCATCAGATCGAACTTTAGCGACCGCGTCCGATTCGGAAGGGCGGGGCTGCGGCAGCACAACGAGATCTGGAGTCGTGGGATGCTTTCAGGGCTGCTGATGGCCTACAAGCTCTTGGCCATGGCGCAGGTGCGCTGGCGGCGACTCGACGGTGCGCACCACCTGCCGCTCGTGCGCGCAGGTAGCTCGCGCGAGACGCGTGCAGCTGATCGGTGACGGTTGGGGCGCACGGTGCCGAGCATCATTCTTTCACCGGTGTGAGGATGGGAGCCCCCTTGGCCCTCAGCAGCACCACGACGAACCTAGCCGACTCCGTGTTGCTGGCGTTGCGCCCCACGACGTGAACATCGGTAGGACCCTCGTAGAACGTCTGCCCTGCCTTGAGCGTGACGGCAGGTTGGCCTTTCAACTGCATGACGATCTGGCCTTCGAGCACGTAAACGAACGCATGGGCGTCGTGCCGATGGACTATGTCTCGTGCGCCCGGCGGGTACGACACCTCAAGCATGCGACCCTCTTTGCCCGGGTAGTCCGCGAGATCGATCGCGAACAGTTCCTTCACGTCTGCGGCGTCGGCCGGCACGGCTGCGAGCATCAAGAGTGCCGCCAGGTAAGCGCGGAAGTACACGTGGGGTTTCTTCATGTTGTTCCTTTCAGGATCGTAGTCGGGCTTACCTCGGATGCAGGATCAGGCTCTTGCCTGAGAGCGGCAGAGCCATTCGGCGAGACCGATGCGGCCGAGGCGCGCTTCGCCCAACGGCACGAGCGAGCGCTCTTCGACCCGGCCGCCGAAGTATCGGGCCTCGGGGTCACTGACGACCGCACGCGGGTCGCCGAGCGCCTTCAGATAGCGGGCGACGATTTCGTTGAACGGTGCTCGTTCCGGGCCGGCGATCTCAACGATGCCGTTTCGTGGCGCCGCGAGCGCCACATCGGCGACGATGGCAGCAACGTCGTCCGCCGCGATCGGTTGGAACAGGCCGGGCGACAGCCTGACCATGTTTCCATCCGTACTTGAAGCGGCGATGCCTCCGAGGAATTCCAAGAACTGGGTCGAGCGGATGATGGTGTAAGGGATGCCGGAGGTCTTGATCAGTTTCTCTTGGGCGATCTTGGCGCGGAAATAGCCATTCTCGGGCGTCCGATCGGTGCCGACGATGGAGAGCGCGACATGGTGCCGGACGCCGGCTGCGGCCTCCGCCGCGAGAAGGTTGCGGCCAGAGGTCTCGAAGAATTCCAGCACCGCTTTGTCTTCAAATGAAGGCGAGTTGGCGAGGTCGATCACCACCTGCGTGCCGGCCATGGCCTCTTTGAGGCCCTCGCGGGTGATGGTGTTGACGCCGGTATTGGGCGAGGCGGCGACGACCTCGTGGCCGCCCTGGCGCAGAATGGCGACGGTCTTCGAGCCGATCAGGCCGGTGCCGCCGATAACGACGATCTTCATTGCAAACCTCCTAGTTCGTAGGCCGCAAGCTGGGATTTGTGATGGTTGTGCGGCAAGCTGCCGTCAGCGAGTGTGGTCAACCACGAGGGAGACGGAGAGCGACTTTTCCACAGCAGGACCCTGTCGGTGACGACCAGGCGTTCAAGCCAGATTCACCCGAGCCTTAGCGCTCAGCAAGCACCAACCTGAGAGGCCGAGGTGCACGCTCGGCGGAAGGGTATCACCTGGAGGGCCGTCTCGCCAGCCGTGTCGGACGGCGAGTGCTTCAGCGAGACCGGAGTGCCTTCGAATTTCTGGCCGACCTAGGTCAGGACGTCGAGATCACTCTGCGCGGCAGGTTACTTGCCCTTACTGCTATGATTCCGGGCGATGGCCTGGCCATCACGGTCGGTGCGACCTATCGAGGAGGCGCCGAAATGCCTAGGTCGCGGACGTGCGAATGCTCTCCGTCCTCCAGAAGGCCGATGCCGTTGCTCGGCTAGTGAGACGGTGACTCCGCGGCCAACGGGCCGGGGCCGTCACGCGGCGGTCTAGCGCCGGAGGAGGGAGCATGGGTCGGATACCGTTTGACGAGCGTGTGGCCAACGAGCTCCTGCGCTACGCCCGCATGGTGGTCGCGCGCGGCTACATCCACAATTCCCTCGGCAACATCGCCGTCCGCGTTCCTCATCCGGGCTTCCCTCACGGGGTTGCGTACACGAAGCACGCCGAGGTGTCGCTGGAGGAGATGACCATCGACAACGTCGTCGTCACCGACATCCCGACGTCGACGCTGCTCCACGGGACCGTGCCGACGAGCGTCGGGCACAACCTGAACCGCGAGATCCTCCGCCTCCGCGCCGACATCAACGCCGTGATCCACGCCCATCACGACGAGACCATTGCCTTCTTCGCTGCCGGCGCCAAGGAGCTGCGCGTCCTCTCGCTCGAGTTCCCGTACGTCATGGCGATGCCGCCGCACATCGTGCCGTCCCATCTCGACGTGGAGAACGACGTGGGTCCGATCGCCGACTTCATCGCTCACACCAACTCGCTCGTCATGGAACATCACGGACTGACGACCCTCGGGCGCTCTCTCTCCGAGGCGTACCATCGCCTCAACACGCTCACGTCTGAGATACGCCGCAACATCCTGGTCGAGCGGCTTGCCGCCATCCGGGGTGCCGACGTCCACTTCCTCGCCCAGGACGCGGTGGACTGGATGTACCGCTATGCGGAGAGTGTCATCTACCCGTCACGGGACTCGATCCGCCGGCCGGAGGGCGGTGCCCGCCTGGCCTGAGCGGCCGCGGGAGGATAGTCCACGGGTTCGTAGCTTCACCGAGGCAGCGTCATGCCCGTGATGTGCCCCACGATGTCGGCGTGATTCGTCTCGCTCGCCAGCCGGTGAGCCACCAGTCGCCCCGCGCGCAGGACCCAGATCCGGTCGGCCACGGCGAGGATCTGAGGAATGTTGTGGCTTACAATGAGCACGCACAAGTTCGAGTCGCGGAGCCTCCGGATGACGTCCATGACGCGTTCGCTTTCCCGGACTCCCAGCGCGGCCGTCGGCTCATCCATGATGATGGTCCGCGCCCCCCAGGCCATCGCGCGCGCGATGCTGACTCCCTGGCGCTGGCCACCTGAGAGCTGCCGGACTTCCGTCGAAGGATTCACGTTGGTGATCCCGAAGCCCGCCAGCACCTCTCGGGCGCGCCGGCGCATCGCGCGGCGATCGAGCATGGAGCCCTGCCACCACGGACGGCAGATCTCCCGCCCCAGGAAGATGTTCATGGCGACGTCGAAGTATTCCACGAGGCCGAGTTCCTGATAGACCGTCTCGATGCCGGCTAGTCGCGCGTCCAGGGGACTCGCGAAGCTCATGGGTTTATCGTCGACTCGGATCTCGCCGGCGTCGGGCTGGTATACACCGGACAGGCACTTGATCAACGTCGACTTGCCGGCTCCGTTCTCTCCCACCAGCGCCGTGACTTCGCCGGCCAGGGCCCAGAGCGACACGTCGTCGAGAGCGGTCACGCCTCCGAAGTGCTTCGTGAGGGAGACTGCGTCGAGGACGGGCTGACGGATCGGTCGGGGTGTGGCCGCCCCGGTCGTCACAGTCAACCGGCCTCCAGGCTGGCGCGCCACACGTCTGCGAAACCATCGCGACCGGCTCTGAGTAGGTCCCGGGGCGGCCACTTCCAGAGAGAGTCCGCGTAGGCGGTGCCGAGGATGCCGTCGTCGGAGAAGATCTCGAGCTCGTACCATCCCGAAAACCGGGAGTCGCGAACAGCTTGCAAGATGGCCGTCAGGTCCATGTCACCGCGGCCCGGGAGCGTGCGGTCACCCCATCCGCGAGCAGCGGACAAGCGATCGTTCACCTGGACTCCGACGATGCTCTCTCCGTGGGCCCGGATGTCCGTCAACGCCTGCTGGGAGTCCCAGAAGTGCCAGGTGTCGATCAGGACATCGATGTTCGGGACCCCGATGTCAGCGATCAGGGCGCGCGCCTCGGGAATCGTCGAGGCGAGACTCCCGCCGGGCCCCGGCCGGATGACCTCCAGCGCCAGGCGAACGTTCACCTCTCCCGCCACGTAGGCCGCCTCGCGCAAGGCCTCCACCACCAGGGACCGCGCCGCGGCCACGCCGACGTCGCGAGGAGGGCCAGCCAGGCACGCCACGGCGAGCGGCTTGAACCTGGCCAGACGCCGGATCCCGGCCTTGAGGCGGGCCAACCGCTCCCGAGGATCCCTCGGCTCGGAGAACAGGACGTCGCCGTAGATGACGCCGGGGACATTCGGAAAGCAGAAGGTGGCGGTGAGCCCACTCTTTTGAAAGCTCGCGAGCGTCTCGTCGTCGCTCCCCTCGGGAAGCTTGTACTCCCAGAGGCCGATCCCGTCGATATCGAGCGCACGGTAGTTCGCCAGATCCTCGGCGAATGTCGAGTGATAGGTCGTGCACGCGCTGACCGCGAACCGCGGCAAGCTGCCGCCGACACCGTCGCTCCGTTGCGTGGGCATCACGTCTTCCTTTCAGCGGCCGCTATGCCCGCCGCGCTCGGAGCTGCGCGGCGGCGACGGCGATGATCAGGGCAAGTCCGTTGAAGACCGGCTGGACCCACGAGGGCGCGCCGAGCTGCTGGACGCCGTTCACCAGCACGACGAGCAGCAGCAGCGCCGTCGCCGTCCCGGCCACGTTGAACTTGCCCGGTACGATGAGCGTCGATCCCAGGAAGATGGCCGCGAACGACGGCAGCAAGAGCTCGATGCCGGCTTCCGGACTGGCGGCCGCGATGTTTGCGGTATAAAGGATGCCGGCCAGTCCCGCCAGGACGCTCGAGATCACCAGGGCCGCCCAGGTCAGGGGGCCCGTCGCCACCCCGGCCATGCGTGCAGCCTGCTTGTTGCCGCCGTTCGCGTACATGTGCTGACCGACGGCGCGCAGGTGGAACATGAACGCCACCGCCGCGATCAGTACCAGCATCACGTAGACGGACACCTGGACTTGGAACCACCGGGTTTGTCCAATGGCGATCAGGTCCCGCGGCATACCGAAGAGTACTTTGCCGCCGGTGACCCACAACGTCAGTCCTGATAGGACGGTGCCCGTGCCGAGTGTCGCAATGAAGGACATGATGCCGATCTTCACGACGAGGAAACCGTTGATGACTCCGACGAGGGCGGCCGTGACCATCCCCGCCAGCGCGGCCGCGATCGCGGGCCACCCGTGGTCGATCGAGAGCCAGGCGACGAGCGCGCCGACGAAGCCCGAGAGAAACCCGATCGAGAGATCGAATTCACCGTTGATGGCGGCAAACAGCAGGCCCAGGGCTGCGATGGCGAGGAAGCTCTGTGACACGAGCATGGTCCTGAAATTCAGGACGGTTGGAAAGGTCTCCGGGAGCAGCAGGCTGAAGACAATAAGCAAGAGGACGAGGATATACAGGCCTGCGAAGCGATACAGGCCCGGGATCCGGATGTTCCTGAGACGGGTCGAGGTGCCGACGCTCACGCGTCTCTGACGGCGTGATTGACCTCGACGAGCACCTTCAGCTCGCCCCGGCCGGGATCGATGAGTGCCTCGAATCCACCCGCCACGATCTCATCGCGCGGCGTGCGCGAGGTCACCACGCGCTCGACCGGATATCTTCCGGCCGCGATCAGCGCGACCGTGCGGTCCCAAGCCTCCTGGGTATAGCCCAGCGACCCTACGACGGAGACGGGCTTGCGGGTGACGGATCGGATGTCGATCTCCATCGGTCCGGGATGGACCGACGGCACACTCACGACCCCGCCCGGGCGAACGGATTCGATGCACAGGTTGACCGTGCCTGCCTTCCCTGCACAGTCGATGGCGATGTCGACGCCCATGCCGTTGGTCAGATCTCTGATCTGCGTGACTTGCTGTGCGCGCTCGCCCTCGAGATTCGCGACGGCACCCAGCTGGAGGGCGATCGCCGCCCGCTTGGGATTCGGCTCGACCACGTAGATCCGGGCCGCCCCGGCCACCCGCGACGCCAGGATGGCCAGCGAACCGATCGGCCCGCAGCCGACGATCAGGACGGTATCGCCTGGGGCGACACCGCCGCGCAGAACCGCATTGAGAGAAACGGCCGCCGGTTCGACCACGGCTCCCTGCTCATCGGTGAGCGAGCCTAGCCTGGTGACCTGATACGACTGCACCATGGCCAGGTCTCCGAATCCTCCCCATCGATCTGAGATCCCCAGCCAGGCCTTCTGAGGACAGAGGATAAAGTCGCCTCGCAGGCAGAGCGGACACGCTCCGCAGTAGTGCAGCGGCATCACCGCGACGCGGTCGCCCGGCCGCACGTTCGCAATCGCCGAGCCCACCGCGACCACATTCGCCGAGAACTCGTGTCCCAGGATCAGCGGCTTGCAGGCTCCGGTCAGCGGATGCGGCTGATCGGGCACGCTCCCGACTGGCCCCACGTATTCCTTGACGTCGGTGCCGCACAGGCCACCCCACCGAGGGGCCACGAGGATCTCGGATGGGCCGGGCTTACCTGGCTCGGGGACCTCGTCGATCCGAATATCGTGCAATCCGTGAACGCGTACCGCCCGCATGCGCGCCTCCTACTTGCCCCAGAATTTTCGCCATTCGGCCTTGTAATCGAAGGGGCCGGTATAGCCGACACCCGGCGTCGTCACTCCGGCGTAGTTCTCCTGCGTGATCAGCTGCACGGGCACCTTGTTGCCGGCGCGAGGATGGCGGTTGAGGGCTCGGTTCAGCTCATCGATGGCTGCCCAACCCGACGCTTCGGAAGCGGCGCCCACGCAGGCCCACTCCACGTCGCGCACGGCCACGCGTGCGACCTCGTCGGGTACGCAGTCGAACGAGATCAGCCTGACCTTCTTCTCGAACTGCGGGCCGAGCTGCTTCACCCCCTGGACGACGTACACCGCGTACGCGCCGATGTCGATCATGATGTAGTTGACGTCCGGGAAGCGTTGCAGCAGCGCCTGCGTTCGCTGCGGCATCGTCTGTGAGACCTCGGCGCTCGTATAGGTTTCGGCGGCGGCCACCTTGCAGTCGGCACACTCCTTCAGCACCGCCTGCACGCCGGCGTCGCGTTGCTGGACCGTGCGATTGACGGGGTTGAGGAAGAGGAGCGCATTGACCTTCGTGGCCGAGGCCCGCCCATCGGCCACCATCCAGCTTCCGACCTTCCGACCTTCCAGCAAGTCGTCCATGCCCGCGTCGGCAAACACCTGGTCCGGGTTGCTCCCCGGTTCGTTTCCAGCCATCGTGGACACGACGGGGATCCCGCGATCATGGGCATCCCTCATGGCGTCTCCCACCACCCGCTGATCCATCGCCACCAGGACGATGCCGTCGAACTTCTGCGTGAGGACAGTCCGGAACGCGGCCAGCCGGCCCTGGTTCGTGCCCTGGCCATCGAACTCGACGGTACTCCAGCCGACCGCGGCGGCGGCCTCCTTGACCCCGCGCGCCTGCAGCTGAGCGCCAGTGCTCCGAGCGGTGGCCAGAATCGCGGCGATCCGCAAGCCGGGCTTGAACGGCGGCGCCGGCGCCGAGGGGCGGACGTCGGCGAAGGTTGGCGGCTTCATGGACGCCTGAACCAGCTCCTGCGCCTTCTTCAAGTAATCCGGGGACGGCGCCTGCGCCTCGCTGCTCCACGAAGTGGCGGCGAGGCCGAGGGCACAGAGAAGGAGTGCGAGTCTCCGGGTTGACCTTATCATCGGGCGAGTCCTCATGGCCGGCCGTGCCACTTCGCGATATAGAGACCGGTGTTCTTTTCGGTGAAGTAGACGACGCCTCGAGCATCCACCAGCACGTCCTCGACCTGCGTTATCAGCGTGCGCGGTAGTGGTCCGATTCGCGACGGCGGGTCCTTCGGAATCATGTAGGCGATCTCGGCGACATGGTGTGGATCGCGGAGGTCGAACACCCGCAGGCCGGCGTTGAAATAGGTCAGGAAGCACAGCGTCTCGTCCTGGAAGAGCTGCGGGTTACCCGCCCCGATGTGCTGGTTGTGGGGACCGAAGCGTCCCCCTCGGGCGCAGAACGAATCGTACGCGGCGCCGCGCGGAGGCCGTGGGGTCGGAAAGAGGCTGATCATCCGAGGCGACGTCGGATCGGTGACGTCGACGAGCCCCGCGTAGTTGACCGGCTCGTCGCAACCTTCCTCCAGCGCCTCCGAGTTCAGCACGACGAGACTTCGCCCGGGTAGGGGCACGGCCGAATGCGCGGCGATTCGGGTTCCAAGCGGAGGACGAACGCTGAGCTGACCAACGAGGCTCGGCCGCTCGGGGACCGTCACGTCGACGATGACGAGCCCGTGGCCGCCGTACGGAAGATAGGCGAGATTTCCCACCCGTATCGATGGTCCGTGTATTCCGAAAGGCGGATCGCCGGCAGGGTGCCGTCCCGGCGCCTGATCCGGCATGCTGAACCGCCCGAGCTCGCGAGGAGCCGTCGGCTCGCTCACATTCACGAGCATGAGGATGAGTCCCACCTGTCCTGCCACCCGAGCGCTCAGGTGAAGGATCCCGAGATCGTCGAAGCCGTTGCGGTGTGTCCCTCGATCTCCGGTCTTGAAGTGACTCAGCTGTCTGGGATTCGCCGGATCCGCGATGTCCCAGATGAACACGCCCTCGCTGAACGGCGCTCTGGACTCTCCGCCCCAGTCGGGCGGGACGGGTTCGAGCGACGTCGCCAGCAGGTCGCCCCGCAGCGTGACTTGAAGCGTCCATGTGCTGGGAGGCCCGGGAATGAAGCGAATGTGTTGCGGCGAGGCAGGATCGGTGACGTCGAGGACCGACCAACCGCTGTGCCAGAGATGACTCACGTAGAGAAAGTGCCGACGAGCCTTGACCGTCAATGCAAGCTTGAATCCGGGCCGCCCGTCGAGGCCGTGATAGGCAATGGCCTCGAGCGGTCCCTCGGCAGCAGCGAGCCAGTTCGTGGTGGCCACCGTTCGGCTCTCCGTTCTCGGACCCCTAGCGATGTTCGATGCGCGATCGATGCTCGGCGGGGAGGATGGCTCGCGGGTCGCGGCTGTGTCAAGGTCCCAGGGCGAGCCTGAGCCTTGTCGGCGCTATCATCTCGCCATGGCGTGGCGTGCCAAGTGTTACGAGTGCGGACAGGAAGTGCCGATCACTCGACCGCTTTACGCGAAACAGTCCTTGATGGAGGATGGCGATCTTGGGCTGGCCATCGCGACCTACGAGGCCCATCCGCGCAGACCGACGGACACCCGTGCGTGCTCCGCCGTCAGTACAACGGTTCCGCAGTATCAGATGCGCAAGGCCCACTCGACCACGCCCGGTGAGGATCCGCCGCAAGTGGCTCCCCGAAGCACCCTGCCTCGACGGACAAAGAAGGGGAAGTGAGTTACTTCAGCGGGGTGATCTTGCCCTCTCGCGTAAGGGTCACGACGACCACATAGCGTGTGTCGTCAAGCTCGAACGACAGACGCCTCTTCGGCGGGTAGCTCGTCATCTCAATCTGAGAATAGAGCACGCCTCGCGCGTCAAAGTTCGCTCGCATCCAACCCGGGACGGCTACGTCGGGCTGCTGGAGGATCCCGGTCACGATCTGCCGGATCTTCTCGTAGTGCATCGGATTCAACTGCTGGAGCGCCTCAAGTGCGCCGGGTTTGTCCAGATCCACCACCCGGCTCAGCGTCAAGTCGCCCGCAGCAGCTATGCCCGTCCAGAAAATGACCAGGGCCGCGAGGGTAAGTGACTTGGACACTGGCTCCGCCTCCCACTGAAAGCCCAGCATCAGCCGATCCGCCACGTGAGCCAGATCTTGAGCTGGACTGGACGGTGACCATGCTTCCTGCGGGCATCGCCCTGACGGCAGGAGAGGCCAGTGGCCTGCTTGATGCGTGGGCGTCCAGCCCGAGGAAAGTCTACGCCTGTTTGCGAGTCATCCGCCAGCGGCCGTCAGAAAGCACGGCATCCGACAGATGAGTCCCTTTCGTTTGCCCCAGACTTCACCCAGGAATCGGGCAAATCCAGTGTTGTTGTCGCGACGCAGAGAATACGGTAGCGTCCGGACTATGAATCGGCGTCGGCAAGGCGTTGCGCTGGCCCTGCTGGCCGTGCTGGTCCTGCTGGGGACGCTCGCGCATGGCAGCCCGCCGGATCCGACGTGGATCGGCGGCCTGTGGGACGATGCCGATTTCGCCGACGCGGTCAACCTCGTCACCTCGGCCCTCAGCACGGTCGAATCGCTGTTCTTGTCGGAGGTCCGGCCATCGTGGTGGTACGTCTCCCCAGCGGTCGCCGAGACGGAGAGGGCCCGCTCGATCAGGCTCCGCTCACCCGACAGCCGCGCTCCCCCGCTGAAACTCGCGTAGTCGTTCTTTCCCCGCGCGGCGGTCCACCGCCGGCGCACCACGACGCTCCACGTCCGAAGCTGCGAACGCTACGCTATGGTAGAGGAACGGACCGTGCTCAAGAGCATCGCGTTGTATGCCGCGCTAATCACGCTCGGGGTGGTGCTGTCCCCGATCCTCGAGCCATCGTCGGCGCCGGCCCAGGTCTCGCCGTTCAAGCGCACGATCCTGCAGCGCGCCGATGTTCCCGGCACCAACCTGGAGCTCATCATCGCCACGGTCGACATCGCCCCCGGCGCCAGGGCCGGCCGGCACACGCATCCGGGCCTGACCATGGCGTACGTCGTCGACGGCGACTTCTGGCTGCATATGGACGGCCAGCCCGAACAGATCCTTCACGTGGGCGAGTCCACGTCGAATCCCGACCGCACCATCCACGACGAAGGCGCCCTCGACAAGCCGGTCAGGCCGCACGCTGTGTACGTGGTAGAGAAGGGCAAGCCGCTCGCCGCGCCGGCCCAATAGTTGTCGACGGCTCCGGCGACGACCCGCCAATCAACGCAGTCCGGCCAGCAAATAAGATCGGCATGGGCTTAGAATCTACCCCATGACAGTTTCCAGGGGTCGCGAGTTCCTCAGCATTCCGGGGCCCACGAACATTCCCGACGCCGTGCTCGCCGCGATGCATCGACCGGCCATCGACATCTACGCCGGCGACATGATCGCTGTCACGCACAGCCTTCTCGAGGATCTGCCGAAGATCTTCCGGACGACGGGGCGCACCTACATCTACGCCGCGAACGGCCACGGCGGCTGGGAGGCCGCGCTCACCAACGTGTTGTCGAGAGGCGAGACCGTGCTGGTGCTCGAGAGCGGCCTGTTCGCGCTCGGGTGGGGCGACATGGCGCGGATGATGGGCGTCAAAGTTGAAGTCTTGAAGGGTAATCCGCGGCGCGCCGTCGATCCCGCGGCGCTTGCGCAGCGCCTCGCCGCCGATACCGCGCGCGAGATCAAGGCCATTCTCGTCGTCCAGATCGATACCGCGTCGGGCGTGGTGAACGATCTCGCGGCGATCCATCGCGCGATCGCGTCCGTCGTGCACCCCGCGCTGCTGATGGTGGATTGCGTCGCGTCGCTTGGCTGCATGCCATTCGCGATGGATGAGTGGGGCATCGACGTCGCGATGGCGGGCTCGCAGAAGGGGCTGATGACGCCCCCCGGTCTCGCGTTCGTCGCCGCCAACGAGCGCGCACACGGCGCGCATCAGCGCGCGGACCTGCGCACGCGCTACTGGGATTGGACGTTCCGCAACGGCGAAGCGCACTACCAGAAGTACGGAGGCACGCCGCCGCAGCACCTGCTCTTCGGCTTGCGCAAGGCGCTCGATATGCTCTTCGAGGAAGGCCTCGACGCGGCGATCCGCCGCCACGCGCTGCTCGCGGAGGCGACGCGCCACGCCGTGAGCCGGTGGGCGGAGGCGGACGCGGTCGCGTTCAACATCGTCCGCCCCGAGGAGCGCGCCAACTCGGTGACCACGGTGCTCGTGCAGGGCCGCGAGCCGAGCGCGCTCAGCGACTATTGTCGCGAGAAGTGCGGCGTCGTCCTCGGCCGCGGGATTGGTGAGCTGCAGGGCCGCGCTTTCCGGATCGCCCACATGGGACACGTCAACGCGCCGATGGTATTCGGCGTGCTCGGTGCGATCGAGATGGCGCTCGGCGCGCTGGGCATCCCCCACGGACGCGGCGGCCTCCAGGCCGCCGTGGAATATCTTGGACGCGAGGTGCGCCCCTAGCGTCTGACGCGGGGGGCAAAAGGAGACTGCCGTGCCGTTCTATGAAAAGGGTGACGTCCGCATCCGCTACGAGATGGTCGGCTCGGGCTTCCCACTGCTCGTCACTCCCGGTGGGGGCTTGAACTCCCGCGTGAGCAACTGGCCTAACGCGGTGTTCAACGCGATGGAAGTGTTCAGGGGCAACTTCCGGTGCATCACGATGGATCAGCGCAATGCGAACGGCGGCGAGTCCACGGGACCGATTCCTGCCAGCGACCCCTGGGGCGCCTTCGCGGACGACCAGCTGGGGCTGATGGACCACCTCGGCGCGCAGAAGTTCTTCTATATGGGCTACTGCATCGGCGGACCGTTCGGGCTCAAGCTCATCGAGCGGGCCCCCCAGCGCGTCGTGGCCGCGGTACTGTGCCAGCCAGTCGGGCATCGGCCGGAGAATCCCGACGTCATGTACAACTCCGGGCGCGATGTCTGGGGCCCCGAGCTGCGGGCCCGGCGGCCCGAGATCACTGTGGAGAGCATCGAGGCCTATCTGCACAACCTGTATCGCCTACGCCCGGACTTCGTGTACACCGTGTCGCGTGAGTTCGTCCGGTCCTGCCAGACGCCGCTCCTCGTGATGCCGGACGACACTCCGGCGCACCCCTATCAGACGTCCGTGGACATTGCCACGCTCGCGCCGAAGGCGCAGTCAACGGTATTTCCCTGGCGAGAGCCGAAGGACTTGCTCGAGAAGACGATCGACCAGGTGCGCGCCTTCCTGAGATCGCACCAGCCATAACCGGTGCTTAGTCGCCTCGACGCACCGGAATCGTGAACGTGAACGTCGAGCCCTCGCCCAACTGACTCTTCACCCAAATCTTCCCGCCGTGGAGTTCCACAAACTTCCGGCATAAGGTGAGCCCCAGTCCTGTGCCGTGGGACTGGGCCACGCGCATGAGCGTCACGCGTCGCGGTGGCGGTGGGAGACTCAGTGCCTGATGGGAGACTCACGCCAGGGGAGGATTCACCATGCAGCGGCGGGATCACCACAATTGGGCGTCGGAAGCGTACGTAGAGGAATGGGTAAAGCGGCAGCAGGCTGAGGACCCGAATAGAGCCGAGCGATTCCAGTTAATGTGCGACCTCCTTCCGTTTTCACAGGATGCCACCGTCACTGTCCTGGACGTGGGTGCGGGGTATGGTCCGATGAGCCGGTTCATCCTCGACCGGTATCCTCACGCGACATGCATTGCGCAGGATGGGTCCGCGCCGATGCTGACTCGTGCACGAAGACTCGGCGCCCCGTACGGCGAACGTTTCAAGACGCATTTGTCCGACCTCTTCGCAACGAATTGGCTGCCGACGGAGCTGGGCCCGTTCGATGCGGCCGTTTCATCCATATGTCTCCACAACCTCCGCGACTTCGCACGCAATAGCGAGATCTATCGCGAGATTCGCGCGCATTTGAAGTCGGGCGGGGTTTTCCTCAACGAGGATTTGATCAATGCCCCGACCGCCGAGCTGAAGCAGCGATACGACGCCGTCGCAGACGCACGACGCCGGCGCACAGGTACCTCGGCGGAAGGGCTGCAGGCAATGGTCCACGGCGCCGGCCGGCCTGCGGACCATGCGACAACGGACTCCTTTCCCGCGACCCTGGGCCAACATTTAGCTGCGATGAGGGCGGCGGGCTTCAAAAACGTCGATTGCTTCTGGAAAGACCTGCGACGGGCCCTCATCGGCGGATACGTGGATCGGGATGGGTCAGAATCCCTCGGCTCCATTCAGTAGGGCCACTGAATGTGGCATGCTGTTGCGGTTTGGCGCGTGGGTGTTCATTCGCGGCGAGGTCCTTTCACGAGGAGATCGACCAATGGCTCAGAAGAAACCGACGGTGTACGAGTTCATTCCCAAGCTGGGGCAACTCCGCGACGACGTGCTGTTCGGCGATGTATGGGAGCATCCCGACCTGAACAAGCGCGACCGGAGCCTGATCACGGTGGCAATGCTGGCTGCGCTCTACCGGACCGACGAGATGCGCGGCCACATGCAGAGGGCGCTCGATAACGGGGTGACGCAGACCGAGTTGAAGGGGCTCATCACCCACGTGGCGTTCTATGCCGGCTGGCCCTGCGCGGTGAACGCTGGCCGTATCGCCATCGAGGTGTTCGGACCGAAATAGCGCTGATTCGTCGATCGGGCCACCGGCCATGGTCGTGGACACCGCGGCCTGGCGGCCGGATCAGCCAGTCGGTCCCGTCTCCACAATCGAGCAGATCTCGCCCACGGTCTTGCCGGCCAGGCCGAGCTGCGCGAGATTCCGTCCCTCCGAACGGAAGTCGCGCCGGAGCATCGTCGAGGTCAGCGTGATGAGGCCGTCGATGACCGGCGTCGCCACGCCGGCGGCCCGCCCCAGCTCCGACATGACAACGAGCCCGCACGGCACGTCCTCGATCACATACTTGTGCTGTAGCGAGGGCGGCGTTGGCGTCCACTGGTAGGGTCCCGTGGGCTCATGAGTCAGACGATGGAAGGTCTCGCGGAGCGAGTCGCCGCCGAGTCCGTACGTGTTCAGCAGCCACTGGT
>QHSQ01000110.1 GCA_003221615.1 Candidatus Rokuibacteriota bacterium
GTGACTGCCGGTGACGACAACGATGACGTCGGCGCCGTCCACCGCCGGCGCGAGCTGGGGCGTCACGAGCTCGAGCGGCGCGAACCCCTTGGCCAGGCCTTCGACGTCGAGCCCACCGCGCTCACGCACCCTTGCGATGCGCGCCTCATCGCGATCGTGCAGGCGAAGGCGATAGCCGAGCAGCCCCAGGTTGGCCACGAGCGCGATGCCGCCCAGGCCCGCGCCGATGATCGTCACGGTGGTGGCCTTCGCCGGCTGGTTCATGCGCGGCAGTCTAGATCACGCCTTCGCGCTTCATCTCCGCCACCGCCTGGGCAGTCAGACCCAGCCAGTCGCTCAGCACTTGGTCCGTGTGCTCGCCGAGCATGGGGGATGATGTGATGCGCGTGGCCTTCCCATCGACGCGCACCGGCCAGCCCGGCATCTTGAACGGCCGGTGCACGGGATGGATCATCGTCTGCATGATTCCGCGCTGCTCGAACGTGACGTCCTTGTTCAGCTCATCCGTGTCCAGCACCGCCCCGGCCGGAATGCCTGCTTCGCCCACCAGCTTCATGGCATCGAGCTTGGTGTGCTTGCGGGTCCACGCGGAGATGACCTCATCCACCTCGGCTTCCCGCTCGACGCGGTCGGCGGGGGTCAGGTAGCGTTTGTCGCCAATCAGATCCTGCCGATCGATCAGCTTCAGCAAGCGGTCCCAATGGTCCGGGTTCGCTCGGCTGGTCATGATGTAGACATAGTCGTTCGGCCCGCCAGGCGCGCACGGATACAGCCCCATCGGCGCGTTGCTCACGCCGGGCACCTTGCTGCCGCCGCGTTCGGCCGCCTTCCCGGTCAGGCCCTGAGTCGCAAAGTTGATGCGCATGTAGTGCAGCATCGCGTCCTGCATGGCGACCTGCAGGCGATGGCCCTCGCCGGTCTCGTGGCGCTTGTACAGCGCGCCCACGATCGTGATCGCCATCAGCATGCCGGTGCCGGTATCACCGAGCGAGATGCCGGGCCGGGTCGGCGGGCCGTTCTTGTCTCCGGTGACGCTGAAGGTGCCGCCGCACGCCTGGGCAATCATGTCGAAGGCAAGGTTGTGCTCGAACGGGCTGCCTTCGCCGAAGCCCTTGACCTGGGCATAGATGATGCTCGGATTGATCGCCTTCACGACGTCATAGGACAGGCCCAGCCGCTCGATAGCGCCTGGGGCAAAGTTCTCGATCATCACGTCCGCCTTGCGAATCATGTCCTTGACGAGCGCGAGCCCCTTGAGGGACTTGAGATCGACCGTAATCGACTTCTTGTTGGCGTTGAACGCGTGAAAATAGTAGGGATCGGTGTCGGGCTGGCCGGGGCGAAGACGACGGCCGGGGTCGCCCATTTTCGGGTTCTCGATCTTCACGACATCGGCACCCAACCAGCCGAGTGCCTCGGTGCAAGACGGACCTGCCTCGAACTGCGTGAAATCGACGACCTTCACGCCCTGCAGGAAGGTGAAGTCGCAGACGCTGGCGGACATGGAACCTCCTTTCGCGTGCGAGCGAGACATAGCGCGTCGACGCCGGGCCTGTCAAATGGGCGCGTCCGCGGG
>QHSQ01000349.1 GCA_003221615.1 Candidatus Rokuibacteriota bacterium
TCGAACGTTTCCTTCACCGTGCATGGCACCCCGTGGACCGGTCCCCACCACTCTCCACGCGCTCGGGCCTCGTCGGCGGCCTTCGCGCGCGCCAGAGCGGTGTCTTCGGTCAGCGTGACAATGGCGTTCAGCCGTGGATTGTGCTTGCGGATCCGATCCAGCATCCGCGTAGTCAGCTCGACCGAGGAGACCTCGCCGCGCCGGATAGCACGGGCAGCCGCGAGGGCGGAGACGAAGTCAAGGTCGGCAACGGCGCCCTTGGCCCGCGGCGCCTGCAACAGGGTCGAGACGGCCAGCGTCGTCCCGACAGCTAAGAAGGTGCGTCGGTCGAGCCGCAGCGTCGGTGCAGCCACGGCCGCTACTTGTCGAGCCAAGTGTGGAGAAGCTGCATGCCGAGGCAGTACCTCTCGCGGTGTTGGAACTTCGCGTACATCTTGAGCCTGACCCCGCATGATTGACGCGGGAGACGGGCTCCGCAGCACTCCGGAGGATGGTACGGCGGCCAGTCAGCGATGGCAACAGCGTTTGAAACGGACCACCGATCTGGAACCAAAGAAGCCAACGGACATTGGTCTGCCTGACCTCTACGATCGAGGTTTCGGCGTGCCCCCGAGGTAGGCGGCCCGGACCTCGTCACTCTTGAGCAGGGCCTCTCCCGAGCCGGACGTGACGATGGTGCCGGTTTCGATCACGTACCCACGGTCGGCGCACTGCAGCGCCTTGCGGGCATTCTGCTCCACGAGCAAGATCGTGCGCTTCTCACGCTTGAACTCCATGATGGTCCGAAAAATCTCGCGGACGAGCAGGGGGGCCAGACCCAGCGACGGCTCATCGAGCATCAGGAGCTTCGGGCGGGCCATCAGGGCCCGGCCGATCGCCAGCATCTGCTGCTCGCCGCCGCTGAGCGTCGCCCCGAATTGCTTGCGGCGTTCGCGCAAGACGGGAAACTTGTCGAAGACCATCTCCATGTCGTGTCGAATCTCGGCCTTGTCAGAGCGCCCGTACGCGCCCATGTCGAGATTCTCCTGCACCGTCATGCGGGTGAGGATTCCCCTGCCCTCTTGCACCTGCAAGATCCCGAGCCGCACGATCTTGTCCTCGGCCATGCCGCGCAGGCTTCGTCCTTCGAAAGTCACGTCGCCGCGACTCGGCGTCAGAACCCCGGAGATGGTCCGCAACAGGGTCGACTTGCCGGCGCCATTGCCGCCGATGAGCGCAACCACCTCGCCTTCCTTGACCTCGAGGCTGGCGCCGCGCAAGGCTGCGATGGCCCCATAGCCGACGTGGAGATCGCTCACGTGCAGCATCGGCGCTAGTCCTCCGTCCCGAGATAGGCTTCGATGACGCGCGGATCTTTCTGCACGATCCTCGGCGGCCCCTCGGCGATCTTCACTCCGAAGTTCAGGACGGTGACGACGTCCGAGATCTTCATGACGACGGACA
Source organism: Candidatus Rokuibacteriota bacterium (assembly GCA_003221615.1). Classification (GTDB taxonomy): domain Bacteria; phylum Methylomirabilota; class Methylomirabilia; order Rokubacteriales; family CSP1-6; genus AR31. The sequence continues at coordinate 1,444 of QHSQ01000349.1, forward strand.
TGTCGTGTTCGATCAACAGAATCGTCTTGCCCAGGGCTCGAATATTCGTGATGACCTCGTCGATCTCCTCGGTCTCGCGCGGATTCATCCCCGACGTCGGCTCATCGAGCAGCAACAGATCGGGATCCGTGGACAAGGCCCGCGCGATCTCCAGGCGGCGTTGCTCGCCGAACGGAATCGTGGCGGCGGCGGCATCCCGCCGGTGGCTCAGGCCGATGAATGCGAGGATCTCTTCGGCGCGCGCGCGGATCGCACGCTCCTCCGGCAAGGCCCCGAGCCGAAAGAACATGCGCAGCAAGCCGGCACGCGTGCGGCAATGGCGGCCGACCATGACGTTCTCGAGCACGGTCATCTGGGAGAACAGCCGGATGTTCTGGAAGGTGCGGCTCATCCCCAGCCTCACCCGTTCGTGCGATTTCAGGCCCTCGAGCGGCCGCCCTTTGAACAGAATCGAGCCCTCGTCGTGGGTGTGGAGCCCGGTCACGCAGTTGAACAGCGTGGTCTTCCCAGCGCCGTTTGGCCCGATGATCGCGTGAATCGTTCCGGGCTCGAGGTAGACGTCCACCTCGCTCACCGCCACCAGGCTGCCGAACCGCTTGGTGACTCCTTTCACCGCGAGCATTGTCATCTCTGACACCTGGGGAGCAGGGGCGCACCGTCGTGCGCCCCTCTCGCTCGGTCCGGTCGTCACGCTACTTCAGCTTCAACGCTGTCGCCTTCCCCTCGCCGACGGGAACGAACTTGCCGTTCTGGACCTGGATCAGCGTCCCCTTCTTGATCGCGTCGCCGGCGTGCTTGCCGTCGACGACGTCGACGATGGTGATCTTGCTGTCCGCGCTGGTGAGGGCGGGGAAATCCTTGATGCTGGCCAGCGCATCACGCACCTTCTTGCGATCGGCCTCGAGGGTCTTCGCGGTATTGGTGACGTTGGCCTGTTTGATGGCTTGGGCCAACATCTTCATCGCGTCGTAGCAGTTGGCCGCCGGCCAGTGG
>QHSQ01000350.1 GCA_003221615.1 Candidatus Rokuibacteriota bacterium
CACCCAGGGATAGTGCTCCTTGACCCACTTGAGGGTTTGCGGGACCAGGACGTTCTCGTCGACCGTGTTGCGGAAGGCCCACGAGTACGGCGCGGACACGCCGGGCTTGGTCGAGGTCGGCGAGAAGCAGAGAATTTTCGAGCGCTCACAGATCGGGAATACGGCTTCGGCCTCCGCGCTCCACTGCGGGCCGTGCGCGGCGAGGACCTGATCCTTGTCGATCAGACCTCGCGCAAGCTGAATGG
>QHSQ01000353.1 GCA_003221615.1 Candidatus Rokuibacteriota bacterium
CTACCTCTTCTATATCGGCAAGAGCCTGACCGGCCCGTCCCCGAAAGACGTGCTCGACCTGCCGATCCTCAACACGATATGCCTGCTGTCGAGCAGCATCAGCGTCGCGCTGGCGACGCGGGCGCTCGCCGCCGGCCGGATCGCGCGCGCCGGCGCGTGGCTGTTCGTCACCGTGGTGCTCGGGCTCGCGTTCCTGGGAGGCACCGCACGGGAATGGCATCGCCTCATCGTCGAGCGGGGCCTCACGATCGGCACGAACCTTTTCGGGACGACGTTCTATCCGCTCGTGGGCCTTCATGCCTCGCACGTGATCCTCGGGCTCGTCATGCTGAGCCTCTGCGTCACCTTCGCATGGTCCGGCGCGCTCAAGGTCGCTCACGCGGAGCGCGTCGAGCTCGTCTCCTGGTACTGGCACTTCGTGGACGGGGTGTGGGTCGTCGTCTTCACAGTTGTCTACGTGATCGGACGATGAGCAAGCCGGCCGTCCAGGTGATCGCGGCAGTCATACCGCGGGAGCGGTCCCAGGTGACATCCGATCTCGTCGCGCTCACGAAGCCCCGCGTCCTCCTCATGGTGCTCGCGACCACGCTCGTCGGGTATTTCGTGGCGCTTAGCGGACCAGCCGACTACGTCCGCGTGACCCACTTGCTCATAGGAACCCTTCTGGCCGCCGGTGGGACCCTGGCGCTGAACCAGTACCTCGAGCGTGATGTCGATGCGCGGATGGAGCGCACGAGACGGCGCCCCCTGCCGGCCGGCCGGCTCCAGCCTCTCGAGGCGCTGCTCTTCGCCGGCGCGCTCACATCCCTGGGCGTGGTCTATCTCGCCATTGGCGTCGGTGTCGCCGCTGCCGCCGTGACCCTGGCCACCACCGTCCTCTATATAGGCGCCTACACGCCCCTCAAGCTACGCACTGCGTCATGCATGCTGGTGGGGGCCGTCCCCGGCGCGCTGCCGCCGGTGACCGGCTGGCTCGCCGCGGGTGGCGACATCGGCCTCGGCGCCGCGGTGCTGTTCGCGATCTTGTTCCTCTGGCAACTCCCGCACACGCTCGCGATCGCGCGCCTCTACGCCGACGACTATGCCCGCGGGGGCGTGCGCGTGCTCGCCGTCGTCGATCCGCATGGGACGATGTCGGAGCGCCAGATCGTATCGTCCACGCTGGCGCTCATCGCCGTCAGCGTGCTTCCGGCGGCGATCGGGCTCGGCGGCATCGCGTACGTCGTGACCGCGTGCGCGCTGGGTCTGGGACTGCTCGGCGCCGGGCTCGCGCACGCGAACACGGTGTCGACCGCCTCGGCGCGGCGCGTCCTGATGGCCTCGCTGCTCTATCTTCCGTTGCTCCTCGCCGCGCTGGCGCTCGACAAGCCATGACCGAAACGAAGGGACCGGATCGCATCGTGCTTCCGGCGCCGACCGCGTGGCCGATGGCCGTCGCGCTCGGCATCACCCTCGGATTCGGGGGGCTGGTGACCCATCTCGCCGTGACCGTGGTCGGTGTGGGGCTCGCCCTGGTCGGCGGTGTGGGGTGGTGGCGGTGCGTGCTGCCGGAGGAGCGGGAGGAGCACGTGCCGGTGCCGGCGATGCCGATCGTCGCGCCGGCGAGAGTGACGGTCCGGAGCGTGGAGCGTTTCGCGCTCGGGGAGGACCGACATCGTCTACGAGTTCCGGTGGAGGTTCAGCCGCTGTCCGCCGGCCTGAAAGGCGGGCTCGTCGGCGGATGCGCCATGGCCCTGTGCGCGGCGATCTACGGCCTCGTCGTTCAGCACAGCGTGTGGTATCCGCTCAATCTCCTCGCCGCCATCGCGATGCCGCGGATGGCGGAGGCCGACGCAGCGACCCTGAAGATGTTCGACGGCGCCGCGTTCGTCGTCGGCCTCATCGCCCACGGCGTGACGTCGGCGCTCGTCGGCGCGCTCTACGCGGCCATCCTCCCGCTGCTTCCGCGACGTCACATGCTCTGGGGCGGTTTGATTGCGCCGCTCCTGTGGAGCGGGTTCCTCTGGGCCACCCTCGGCGTCATCGATCCCGCGCTGAACGCGCAGATCTCCTGGACCTGGTTCATCGCCTCCCAGATCGCGTTCGGGCTCACGGCCGGCTACGTCGTCGCCAGAGCGACACCGGTCGCCACCGCGCAGACGCGGTCATTCCCCGCACGCGCGGGCGTCGAGGCGACGGGGCTCAGCCGTCACGAGGACACGCGGCCGTGACGCGCCTCATCACGACGGCCGTCGCGCTGATGGTTGCCCTCGCGGGCTGTGACGCGGTGCCCGGCCGGCCGAAACCGGAGGCTCGTGAGCTCGTGCCGAGCGAGGTCATGGTGTTCGAGACGCTCTACGCGCGTAATTGCGCCGGCTGTCACGGCCACACCGGGCGTCTGGGGGCGGCGCGTGCGCTGAACGATCCGGTCTACCTCGCCGTGGTGCCCCCCGAACGCCTGCGCCAGGTGATCGCCGTCGGCGTGCCGGGAACGGCGCAACCAGCGTTTGCGCTCAGCGCGGGCGGCCCGCTCACAGATCAACAGATCGAGGTCCTCGTTCGCGGAATGGAGGAACGCTGGCGGAGACCGGACGCCCTCGCAGGGCACGAGATTCCAGCCTACGACGGAGGACGGGCGGGCCGCGAGTCCGGCAATGCGGATCGTGGTCGTGGCGTCTTTGCCCGGGCGTGCGCGAGCTGTCACGGCGACGACGGACGGGGCGGTTCGCGAGGCGTCGGCATCGTCGATCCGTCGTATCTCGCGCTCGTGAGCGATCAGCATCTGCGGACCACCGTCATTGCGGGACGAGCGGATCTGGGGATGCCGGATTGGCGGGGCGCCGGCGGCGTCGAGCCGTTGACGCCGCAACAAGTCTCGGATGTCGTCGCCTGGCTCGTCGCGCAGCGGCGGCCGGTGCCAGGGAGGCTCCCATGACGCCATGCGGGCAGCAGTCACGCAGGGGATTCTTGTTCCGGCTCGGCGTCGCCCTGAACGGGCTCGGCGCTCTGCTGGTCGGCATCCCAGTGGTGGGATACATCGTCGGACCGGTGCGCCGGCCGACGGACGGGCATTCGTGGATCGCGCTCGGTCCGATCGGCGGCTTCCCGGCGGGCCAGACGCGCCTGGCGACCTACGAGAATCCGGTTCGCGTTCCGTGGGACGGCGCGACCGCGAAGGTCGCCTGCTGGGTTCGCCACATCGAGGGTGAGCGGTTTCAGGTGTTCGCCGTGAATTGCGCGCATCTGGGATGTCCGGTGCGGTGGTTCGCGCAATCACGCCTGTTCATGTGCCCATGCCACGGCGGTGCCTATTACGAGGACGGCTCGCGCGCCTCCGGGCCGCCGCCGCGCGGCTTGTTCGAATACGAATACCAGGTCCGCGATGGCGCCCTCTGGGTGCGCGGCGGACAGCTGCCGACCCTCTCGAGACCGGTGTGAGCACGCACGGTCGCGGGCCCATCCGTTCGACGCTCGCCTGGCTGGAGGAACGAGCGGGCCTGGGCGGCGCGATCGCGCCGACCCTGGATCACCCGGTTCCGCGCAGCACGGCGAGCTGGTGGTACGTCTTCGGCAGCGCGACGCTCGCGCTCTTCGTGCTGCAGATCGCGACGGGCATCTGCCTGGCGCTCGTCTACGTGCCCTCGGCCGACGGCGCATATCAGAGCCTGCTCTATCTGAACTATCAGGCACCGTTCGGTTGGTTCCTGCGCGCGGTCCACTTCTGGGGCTCCAACGCGATGGTCGCGATCATGACGTTGCACATGATCCAGGTGTTCCTCTGGGGCGCCCACAAATATCCGCGCGAGCTCACGTGGATCGTCGGCGTGTTCCTGTTCCTCTGCACGCTCGGCATGGCCTTCACGGGCCAGATCCTCCGTTGGGATCAGGACGCCTACTGGGGGCTGGGGATCGGCGCGTCGATCGCGTCGCGGGCGCCGGGTATAGGAGACACGATGGTCCAGCTCCTGCTCGGCGGGCCGATCATCGCGGGGCGCACGTTGTCGAGATTCTTCGCGGTGCACGTGTTCCTCGTTCCCGGGATCCTCATCGGCATGATCGGGTTGCATCTCTGGCTCGTGCTTCGCATCGGCATCAACGAATGGCCGATGCCGGGTCGCGCGGTGAGCCGCGAGACGTACCGGCACCGATACGAGGAGGAGGTTCACAAGGACGGCGTGCCGTTTTTCCCGTACGCGGCGCGAAAGGACATGGTGGCGTGCGGCGTGGTCGTGCTCGCCGTCGTGCTCTGCGCGCTGCTGTTCGGACCGTTCGGTCCGCACGGCGTTCCCGATCCGACGCTCATCGATGCGGCGCCGAAGCCGGACTTCTACTTCCTCGCGCTCTACGCGCTGTTCGCGCTGCTTCCACCGTGGACGGAGACCGTCGTGATCCTCATCGGGCCGGTGATCGCGATCGCCGTGCTCTTTCTCGTCCCGTTCTTCGCCGGCACGGGCGAGAAGAGCTGGCAGCGGCGTCCCGTCGCCGTGCTCGCGGTGCTGGTGATCGTCCTCATCATGGCGACGCTCGCGGGGCTCGGCGTCACCGTGCCGTGGTCACCGAAGATGGAGGCGTGGACCGCCGCCGCGACACCGGTCCGCTACGTCCAGGGCCGCACGCCGCTCGAGCTCCAGGGCGCGCTCGTGCTCCAGAACAAGCAGTGCCGCACCTGCCACAGTCTGGGCGGCGAGGGCGGCCGCCGCGGCCCGGCGCTGGACGGTGTGGCGACGCGCCAGACCCGTGATCAGCTCGTTCGTCAGGTGCTGCAGGGCGGCGGCAATATGCCCGCCTACGGCAAGAATCTGAGCCCCGCGGAAGTCAATGCGCTCGTCGCGTTCATGGGGACCCTGCGCCCATGAGCGCATGGCTGGCCGAGCCATCCGTGAGCCTCCCCGTCGTCGTGACGGCGGCCGTGTATCTCCGGGGATGGAGCCTCGTGCGCCGGCGACCGGCGCCGCGGTTCGACGCGCGTCACGCCGTCGTCTTCCTGTCCGCGCTGGCCATCATGATGCTGGCGCTCTCGCCACCGCTCGAGGCACTCGCGCATCGGTGGCTGGCGGCGCATATGGTGCAGCACATGCTTCTCATGGTGGTCGTCGCGCCCATGTTATGGATGGGCGCGCCCGTGGTTCCGCTCCTCGTCGGCCTGCCCCGATCAGTCCGCGGTGTCGTACTCCGCGCCCTCAACGGCCCGGGGCTGCGACGTCGGACACGGTGGCTGCTTCACCCGGCGGTCGGCTGGATCGCATTCGCCCTTGCCTTCTGGGCCTGGCACGCGCCGGCGCTCTACGACCTCGCGCTCGAGTCGGATCTCTGGCACCACGTCGAGCACACGTGTTTCCTCGTGAGCGCGCTGCTGTTCTGGCGGCCCGTGATACTCGCGTGGCCGGCCCGGATGGCGTGGCCGCGCTGGACGATGGTCCCGTACCTGGGCCTCGCGATGTTCCAGAGCCTGCCGCTGGCCACGATCCTGACGTTCTCCGACCGCGTGATCTACGCCGGACATTCGTCCGTCGACGACCAGGCGCTGGCCGGCCTCATCATGTGGGTCCCCGGGTCGCTTCCGCTTCTGCTCGGGATCCTTCGGCTGATCGTCGAGCTGTCATCCCGTCCCGTGGCGATGGCCAGTAGCCATGTCTGATGCCACGCCGCGCGTGGTGATCGTGGGCGGGGGCTTCGGCGGCCTGGCCGCCGCGAAAGCGCTCGGCAAGACCAATGCCCAGGTGATCCTCATCGACCGGCAGAATCACCACCTGTTCCAGCCGCTCCTCTACCAGGTCGCAACGTCCGTCCTCAGTCCGGGGCAGATCGGCTCGCCGATTCGCGGGATTCTGAGGAAGCAACGAAACACCACGGTGCTCCTTGGGGAAGTCACCCGTGTCGACAGCGATCGGCGATGCGTGTTCGTCAACTCGCTGGACCGCGAGGGCGTCGTCGTCGAGTACGACTATCTGATCCTCGCGACCGGCGCGAGCCACAGCTATTTCGGCCACGACGAGTTCGAACGCTTCGCGCCCGGACTCAAGAATCTTGCGGATGCGGTCGCCATCCGAAACCGGGTTCTGAAGGCGTTCGAGCAGGCGGAGGCGGAGGAAGATCCGCGGCGTCACGGCGACCTGTTGACCTTCGTGCTCGTGGGCGCCGGTCCCACCGGCGTCGAGATGGCCAGCGCCATGGCCGACCTCGTGAGCAGGGCGCTGCGGGCGGAGTTCCGGCGGATCGATCCCACCTCGGCGCGGATCGTCCTCGTCGACATGGGGAACCGGGTTCTCGCGACGTTTTCCGAGAAGCTGTCCGCGGCGGCGAAGCATCGGCTCGAGGAGCTCGGCGTCGAGGTTCGGCTCGGTCACGGCGTGGACCATATCGACGCCGACGGCGTCATGGTCGCCGGCGAGCGCATCGCCAGCAAGACCGTGATCTGGACCGCGGGCGTGGCGCCGTCGCCGGCCGCCAAGTGGCTCAAGGCGGCGACGGATCGCGCCGGCCGCGTCCGCGTCGAGCCGGATCTAACCGCGCCCGGTCATCCGGAGATCTTCGTGATCGGTGACACCGCGTCGCTCGCGCAAGACGGACGCCCGCTGCCGGGGGTGGCGCAGGTGGCCATGCAGCAGGGTCGCTATGCCGGGACGCTGATTCACCGGCGTATCGGCGGACAGCCCAAGCCGCGCCCGTTCCGCTACTTCGACAAAGGGAATATGGCGGTGGTCGGCAAGGGCTTCGCGGTGCTGGAAAGCGGCCGCCTGGGCCTCAGCGGCTTCCTCGCCTGGATGGCCTGGGCCGCCGTGCATCTCGAGTTCCTCGCGCAGTCGAGTCTCCGCGTCAGCGTCTTCGTCCAGTGGGTGTGGACGTATCTGACCGGGCAGCGGGGCTCGCGCCTGATCGTGAATCACCACGCATCGGTGAGCAATGACGTGCGCGCCGCGTCCCCTTCAGAACGCCAACCGATCGAGACGCGATGACTCGGCCGATTCGTGCTTCCATGCCGGTCGAGGGGTAACGCGCTGCTAGCCGACTGGCAGTCGCCGGCCCGTCAGCACCCCGACGTTCGGCAGGGCCGCGTCGGTTAGGAGCCGCGCTACGCCGGGATGCGTTGTGGCAAGCGGACTTGCGGGCGCCCCCGGCATCCCCGGACGTTTCGGCATCCTCATTGCCTTGTTACTCGGCCGGACGCTGACGCGGTCACGGACGACTCAACCGGAGGAGGTCGCCTTGAGAGGAAGAAAGTCACACGCGGTCGAGGCCATCGACACCGATGGTAGCGTGATCGATGAGGCGTTCGGCGGGCGCGGGCTGTCGTTCGATGCGGACGTAGACCACAGGAGCCGGTCATGAGCGATGCGCTTCCTCTCACGTACCTCGCAAGGCACGGTGAGACGGCCTGGACCATCTCTCGTCAGCACACGGGCGTGACCGACCTGCCGCTGACCGCGCAGGGCGAAGTCGAGGCCCGCAGGCTCGGAGAGCGGCTCGAGGGATTGACGTTCGCCGCCGTGCTCACGAGCCCCTTGCAGCGGGCGGTCCGCACGTGTGAGCTGGCCGGTTTCGGCTCCATGGCGAAAGTCGAGCCGGATCTCATCGAATGGAACTACGGCGCGTATGAAGGTCGCACCAGCGCCGACATCCACCGCGAGCGTCCTGACTGGCAGTTGTTCCGCGACGGCTGCCCGGGAGGGGAGTCGCCGGACCAGATCGGGGCGCGGGCCGATCGCGCCATACGGCGGGTGCGGGGCATCGAGGGCAACACGTTGCTCTTCTCGAGCGCGCACTTTCTCCGGGTGTTCGCCGCCCGCTGGCTTGGGCTCGACGCGGCGGGGGGCCGATACTTCCTGCTCGGAACGGCCAGCCTGAGCGTAGTGGGGTACGAGCACGATCGATCCGAGCCGGTGATCCGCGTCTGGGACGAGATGCCTCGCGAACAGCGCATCAGCCCGGCCCAGGCGCGGGAGTATCAGGAGAAGGCACGGCGATGAGCACCAGAAAGGCGGCGGCTCCTCGAGCAACAACGGCGGACACGAGGGCTGCACTGCGCCGGCAATACGGATGCGGCCCGGTGGAGCTCACGGGCAGTGCGGACGGGCTGTACGAGCGGCACCTGCTCTTCGACAACGTCGCCGATCCGACCACCGCCGGCGCGCGCGAGCGCTACGAAGCCTTCGCCCGCTCCGTGCGCGACGTCCTTTCGCAGCGATGGGTCCGCACGGAGCAGACCTACGAGCGCGCGAACCCCAAGCGTGTCTACTACCTCTCGATGGAATTTCTGATCGGCCGCTCCCTGACCAACAACATCACGAATATGCTGCTCAGTCCCTTCGTGGGCGACTTCGTCAAGGCGACGTCCCTCGATTGGCTCGGCCTGCTCGAAGAGGAGCCGGACGCCGGACTTGGCAATGGCGGGCTCGGGCGCCTGGCCGCGTGCTTCCTCGACTCGATGGCCACGATGCAGCTCCCGGCCATGGGGTACGGGCTCCGGTACGAGTACGGAATGTTCCGGCAAACCATCGAGGGCGGCTGGCAACGCGAGCAGCCCGACAACTGGCTGCGCCGCCCCGACCCGTGGGAGGTCGTCCGTCCGGAAGAGAAGGTCGAGATCACGATGAACCACTCGATCGAGGTGCGAGAAGGGACGCTGCGCGCCGTCCCCGGCCGGGCGTTCACCTTGCTCGGCATTCCGTACGACCGGCCCGTGGTGGGCTATGGCGGCAAGACGATCAACACGCTCCGCCTCTGGGCGGCGTCTGCATCCCTCGACTTCGACTTCCAGACGTTCAGTCATGGCGAGTTCGTCGGCGCGCTGGCGGAGTCGCTCGCCGCCAAGTCGCTCACGCGGGTTCTCTATCCCGACGACTCCACGACCCAGGGGCAAGAGCTACGGTTCGTGCAGGAATACTTTCTCGTCGCTTGCTCGCTGGCGGATCTGATCCGACGATTCCGCCGGAGCAACTCCGACTGGAGCGCGCTTCCAGAACGGGTCGCCATCCAGCTCAACGATACGCACCCGGCCCTCACCGTCCCCGAGCTGATGCGGATCTTGCTGGACGACGCGCACCTCGGCTGGGATCAGGCCTGGGACCTGACCCAGCAGACCCTGGCGTACACGAACCACACGCTCCTGCCCGAGGCGCTCGAGAAATGGCCGCTCGAGTGGTTCGAGATCTTGCTGCCGCGCCACCTCGAGATCATCCTCGAGATCAACCGCCGGCTGCTCGATGCGGTGCGAAACCGCTTCCCGGGCGAAGAGGGCCGCGTCGTGCGGACGAGCCTGATCGATGAAGGCCAGAGCAAGCACGTTCGGATGGCCAACGTAGCGATCGTGGGCTCGCACAGCACGAACGGCGTGGCGGCGATCCACTCCGCGCTTCTGCGCTCGACGACGGTGAAGGACCTGGCCGAAATGTTCCCCGAGCGCTTCAGCAACAAGACCAACGGGGTCACACCGCGGCGCTGGATGTTGCTGGCGAACCCGGCGCTGGTGGGCCTCATCACCGAGGCCATCGGCGACGGATGGATGACCGATCTCGGCCTGCTGGCGAGACTCAGATCGCTCGCGGACGACAAGGGCTTCCGCAATAGGGTGCGTGAGGCCAAGCGCGCGGCCAAGGTGGCCTTCGCGGAGTGGCTGCAGTCGACCTCGGGGCAGACGGTGGATCCGGACTCGATCTTCGACAGCCACATCAAGCGCATCCACGAATACAAGCGGCAGCTCCTCAACGCGTTGCGCATCATCGTGCTCTACAATCGCCTACGGGAGAACCCGACGCTCGAGATGGCGCCGCGAACCTTCCTGTTCGCGGGCAAGGCGGCGCCGGCCTACCACCTGGCGAAGCTGATCATCAAATTCTTGAACAACCTCGCCGAGACGATCGACACCGATCCTGTGGTCCGTGGGCGACTCAAGGTCCTGTTCCTGCCGGAGTACAACGTGTCGCTCGCCGAGCGGCTGATTCCCGCCACCGATGTCTCCAACCAGATCTCGACCGCCGGCTACGAGGCCAGCGGCACGAGCAACATGAAGTTCATGATGAACGGTGCCTTGACGATCGGCACGCGCGACGGCGCGACGATCGAGATGGCGCAAGAGGCCGGCGAGGAGAACTTCTTCCTCTTCGGGCTGACCGCGGAGCAGGTGGCCGGCAGCCGCGGCTGGTACAACCCGCACTGGCACTACGACAACCAGCCGGAGGTGCGCGCGGCGCTGGACCTGGTCTTCTCCGACCACCTCAGCCGCAACCAGCCGGGCATGTTCGCACCGCTGCGGGACACCCTGCTCACGCGCGGCGACTACTACATGCACCTCGCGGATCTCGAGTCCTATCTCGAGGCCGACGGCAAGCTCTGCGCGCTGTACGCCGACCAGGACGGGTGGGCGCGCAAGGCGATCCTGAACGTGGCGAGCTCGGGCAAGTTCTCGAGCGACCGCACGATCGCCGAGTACGCGGCCGATATCTGGCATGTCAAGCCGTGCCCGGTGTCGTGATGGAGGCTTCGGTGGTCCACGAAATGCACGACAAGAAGGAGGCTTCGGCTTCGGCGATCTCCCCGCTGGCCGGAAAGCCGGCCCCGAGCTCCATGATCGTCGACCTGGGGCGGCTCGAACGGGAGTACTACGAGCGGAAGCCCGATCTCGACGATCCGACCCAGCTGGTCAGCTTCGGGACCAGCGGCCATCGGGGCTCGCCGTATCGCGGCTCGTTCACCGAGGCCCACATCGCGGCGATCACGCAGGCTATCTGCGATTACCGGCGCGGCGAGAGGATCGACGGCCCGCTCTACATGGGCAAGGACACACATGCCCTCTCCGAGCCGGCCCAGCGCACCGCTCTAGAGGTGCTGGCGGCGAACGGCGTCGAGACCATCATCCAGCGCGACGGCGGCGTCACGCCGACGCCCGTCATCTCGTGGGCCATCCTCGTCTATAACCGCGGCCGCAAGGAGCACCTCGCCGACGGGATCGTGATCACGCCATCGCACAACCCGCCCGAGGACGGGGGCTTCAAATACAACCCACCCAACGGCGGTCCAGCCGACACCGATGTGACGGGATGGGTTCAGCGTCGGGCCAACGTGCTCCTGCGCAAGGGCAACGCCGGTGTCAAGCGAGTGCCCTTCGCGTCGGCCGTCAAGGCGGCGAGCACGCACGAGGATGATCTGATGCTGCCCTACGTGCGGGACCTCGAGCACGTCGTCGACATGGAGGCGATCCGCGCGGCCGGCCTCACCCTGGGCGTGGACCCGCTCGGCGGAGCGGCGCTCCCGTACTGGGAGCCCATCAACGCGATCTACAAGCTCCACATCGCCGTCGTGAACCCGACGATCGACCCGACGTTCTCGTT
>QHSQ01000351.1 GCA_003221615.1 Candidatus Rokuibacteriota bacterium
CGAGCGCGGCTGGAGCGCCGAGGCGCAGCTCGAGGCCATGGACCAGGAGGGCATCGACGTCGGGGTCGTCTATCCAACGCGCGGACTTTTCGCGCAGGGGATCGATGGGATGGAGCCGAAGCTGGCGGCCGCGATCGCTCGCGCCTACAACAACTGGCTCTACGACTTCTGCGCTGTGAACCCGCAGCGCTTGATCGGGGCCGGCATGATCTCGCCGTTCGAGATCGACGACGCGGTCGCGGAGGCGCGGCGTTCAGTGAAGGAGCTGGGGTTCAAAGGCATCTTCCTCCGTCCCAACCCGGTCAATGGCCGCAACTGGCACGATCCGTACTATGAGCCGCTCTGGAGCCAGCTCGAAGCACTCGACGTGCCCCTCGGCTTCCACGAAGGCTTGGGCGCCTACCTGCCTCAAGTCGGAGACCGCTTCGCGCGGAACGTAATGCTCCGCCATACTGTCTGCCACCCGGGCGAGCAAATGCTCGCGGCCGTGAGCTTCTGCGGCGGCGGGATCCTCGAGCGCCATCCGCGGCTACGCGTCGCGTTCCTCGAGGGCAACGCGAGCTGGGTGCCCTTTCTCCTCTGGAGGATGGACGAACATTACGAGTGGCTCGGTGACGTCTTCGCGCGCGACTTGTCGATGGAGCCGAGCGAGTACTTCAAACGCCAGTGCTTCGTCTCCGTCGAGTGCGATGAGGAGCCAATCAAAGGGGTGTTCGACCTCATGGGTGTCGCGAACGTCGTGTTCTCGACCGACTTCCCGCACCCGGACTGCAAATATCCGCGCGCGGTCGCACGATTCCTCGAGCTCCCGCTGCCCGATGCCGCGAAGCGCGCGATACTCTGGGACAACTGCGCGAGGTACTACGGCCTCACGTAACCAGCAGTTGGTGAGAGGCCGCGATTCAGCTCGGTAGACCGCGTCGATCGCGAGAGTGCTTCAGCTCGTGGACCGGCCTGACCTCGATCACCCCGACGCGCGCCGGCGGAAACCTCGCGGCGACCGCGCAGGCCTCGTCCATGTCCTTGGCCTCGATGACGAAGAATCCACCCAGCTGCTCCTTTGTCTCGGCAAAGGGGCTGGCGGTGGTGGAGACCTTGCCGGCGCGGACGCGGATGGTTCGGGCCGTCCCGGGCGGCTGCAGAGCGTTCGAGACGATGTAGTGGCCGCTCTGTCGGAGCTCCTCGGCGTACTCGATCGCGGAGTCGACGAGAGCCTGCATCTCCTTCTCGGGCATCGCGTCCATCACCTTCTCGTCGTGGTAGATCGTGAACATGAACCTCATCGCATTCTCCTCGCCGGCGCAGCGCCTTGATCGGCCGCACCTCTATGCTCTTCTCGGCGCAGGCTCGACTCCATCGTGGACATCGCGTTCATGTCGTTCTCGACAAAATATACCAGGCCGATGTAGTCCATAGCCTCCCGCTGAGTTATGTGGCGAGGCGTGCGCGCTCGAGCGCAGCGATGCGCCGATAAGGATCGGAGCCCAGCTCGGCGGTGAGGGCTTCCACGGTCTCGAGCGCGCTCTCGATCGCGGTACGGTCGGAGGCGGGCTCCGAAGCCAGGAAGCGAACCCACGCCAGCGCGACATCGAAGGCGCCAAGCCGCCAGCCTCGCCCCCGATCGACGAGCTCACGTGCCTCAGCGAGGAGCGCGCGGGCTCCCGAGCGGTCACCGGCGGCGAGCTTCGCGTCCGCGAGGGTGGCGAGGATGCGCGGCTCGTACCACAGCGCCGTGCGCCGATCGCGAGCGAGCGCGAGCGCCCGCTCGAGCACACTCGTGGCCGCGGTGAGGTCGCCGTCCGCCAGCTCCGCAGCGCCGAGAAACGCCGCGGCCTCCACCCGAGAGAACACGCTTCCGCGCTCTTCCGCGAGCTCGACCGCACGGCGGCCGTGGGCCAGCGCGCCGGGCAGATCACCCCGGAGGCGCAGGACCTCACACAGGAATGCGTGCGTTCCGTAGAGGGCCTGGAGTGCGCGGTCCTTCTCCTCGGCGAGGAGTGCTTCCAGCGCGGCCTCCGCCTCGGCCGTGCGCCCGAGGTGTGCGCTCGCCAGCGCCCACCACACGCGGCACAAGCCAGGTGCCGTGGAATGCCCAACCGCCTCCCGCAGTGCGGCAACCCGCGCGACCTCGGTCAGAGCACGCTCGGCGGTCGCACGGGCAGGAGCGAGGCGGCCGACCGCAAGCTGTGCGTGGGCCAGCACCGAGTGCATCTCGAACTCGAACACCGCGTCGGATCCTTCGGCGAGCTCGGTGGCGCGCTCCGCGCAGGCGAGGTACTGCGCCACGTCGCCCGCGAGCCCGCACAGGCGTCCGTAGGACGCGAGCAAGAACGCGTGGCCGGCCTTGTCCTGAAGTCGCTCGGCGACCGCATGCGCCTCGTCGAAGAGGCTCCGTGCTTCACGCTCCTCGATTCCGGCGATGCGGCCGATCTCGAGCAGCGCGATGCGCGAGGTGAGCTCGAGCATCAGGGTCTCACGGGACTCCGGAACGGCGGCGAGGAGCGTGGTGACCCGACGGCAGTGTCTCACCCCATCCGCCGGGTCACTGCGTGCGACGCGTCGACCCGCCTGCTCGTGCCAGCGTGCCGCCTCGAGACGCTCGCCCGCCTCATCGAAGTGGTGGGCGAGGAGCGCGGCGTGCGTAGCGACTTCAGATGAGTGGATCGTGAGCAAGGCTCGCGCGATGGCGGCATGGGTTCCGCGGCGGCGATCCAGAAGCTGCGTGCGGTAGGCGACCTCCTGCGCGAGGGGATGCCGGAAGGCGTGCTCCCCCGGAGACTCGGCGGGGCCGAGAAGCTCGGCTGTCGAAAGGCGCTCGAGCGACGCGGCGAGCTCGGGCGCGGGCAGATCGACCACGGCGCGCAGCAACTCGATTGGCACATCTCGCCCGACCACGGCCGCCGCCTGGAGCACGTCCTTGTCGCGGTCCGCGAGCCGATCGATGCGCGACGCGAGGACGGCCTGAACGGTCTCGGGCAGCGTGATCTCCTCGATCGGGGCGGCCAGCCCGTAGGCGCCGCGTTCACC
>QHSQ01000352.1 GCA_003221615.1 Candidatus Rokuibacteriota bacterium
CCTGCCCGGGCCGCTCGCGATCCAGGTCGGCATCTGGATCTCGTACATCCGAGGCGGCTTCTGGGGGGCGTGGGCCGGAGGCTGGGCATTCATCCTGCCGAATTTCATCATCGTCACCGCGCTTGGCGCACTCTACGTTCAGTTCGAAGGGCTGCCGGCCGTAGCCGCCATTTTCTACGGAGTGAGTCCTGCGGTCATCGCGTTGATCCTTCATTCGTGCTACCGGTTGACCAAGCTGGGGATGAAGGACTGGTTGGAATGGGCGCTCGCCGCAGCGGCATTCGCCATCACAGTGGCGGTACGGGCCGAGGTCGCGCTGGTCTTCATCGGCTGCGGGATCGTCGGGTTGCTTTACTACGGCTCCCTCTTCCGTGGATTTCGGGTCGGATCGACAACATCGCTCATGGTTGGCGTGCCGCTTGTCGCCTCTGGCGTCCCCGAGGGGAGTTTCGGCGCACTGCTCGGCAAGCTTCTCGTGTTCTTTCTGAAAGCCGGTTCTCTCACTTTTGGCAGCGGCCTCGTGATCGTTCCCTTTCTGGAGAAGGGCCTCGTGCAGCAAACAGGCTGGTTGAACGAGCGTGAGTTTCTGGTCGCCGTCGCGATGGGCATGATCAGCCCTGGTCCCGTCGTGATCACGGCGACGTTCGTCGGCTATCTCGTGGCGGCGCAACGAGCCAGCTCCCTCCTCGGCGGCCTCTGGGGTTCACTGACCTCGACGATCGGCATCTTCCTGCCGTCGTTCTTGCTCATCCTCATCGTCGCGCCGATCCTGGTTCGCTACCGTCAGAACCCCAACGTGCAGGGCTTCATCAAAGGCGCATACGCCGCCGCCATCGGCACGATCCTCGGTGCATGCGTGTTGCTGGGCAAAATCGCGATCGGCGACTGGCTCACGGCCCTGGTGGCACTGGGAAGCCTGGTCGTCCTGTTTCGCTGGAAGGTCAGCAATCCCTTGCTCGTCGCCGCCACGGCGATCGTCGGCCTCATCGCGTTTCCGCTTCTCAAGCCCGAGTGGGTCTTCGTAAAGTAAGACGCCGCCGAGACGGCTCTCACTTCACGACAGTGCCGGTGACCTCCAGGTCGGCGAACTCGGTGACGGAGTCGGCCTTGGTCCACAAGCCGAGCCAGCCGGCCGTGAACGTCTTGTCCGAATGATCGAGGAGCAGTGTGCCGTTCAGGTAAGCCTGGATCTTCGGCCCGAGCGCGACGACGCGAATCGAGTGCCACGCTCCCAGGCTCGGCTCCGTCACTCGCGCGGAGGCGATCGTGCTCCGCCTCCCGTTCACGAGCGTATAGAGGCGAAAGTTGTTCTCGAGCGCGTTGGCGCGGACGAGAAAGTAGTTTCGTCCGTCCTTCGCTCGTCATCCCTACTCCGACTCATCCGGAACGCGCCGACGACTTTGAAGCGATGCTGCCGCGAACAATAATTCGGGAAGCCTTCCAATTGGTCCGTGCCTGGGGACGCACGCGAACTACTGTAGGTCGATCCGCAAGCCGTGGCAGCCACCACGTGATCACGGGAAGCCCCGACCAGGTGGTTCACACGCTCGAAGACTTTCGAAAGAGCGGCCTCGAGCATCTTGCCCTGTCCTTTCGTGACGTCCGCCTGTTCAAGGATGAAACGCCGGATTTGTTGCTCAAGCAGATGCGGCTCTTCGCGAGAGAGATCATGCCGGCGTTTCGCACCTGAGATCGGTCGCAAAGGTCGCCCTTGTCCAAGCCGGGGAGTATGTCGCCCGACCGTGCCGTTGACACCCGTCGCTCTCCGTGGCTAGCTTCTAGCCGGAGTCCTCAACAGATCTACTCTCCGGCCCCTCGGGGGAGGCAGGCTGTGCCCCTGGACTGGCGCGCTTCGATGTTTTCCGTAACCACGTCGTTGCGTGGGTGGGCTGATACTGAGCTTGCCATCGCTCTGATCTCGGCCAGCCTTGGTTTTAAGCGGCCAGGACTCGGCCGGGCAGTCTCGTCCCGGCCGTGACCACCGAAACGGCCGTTACTTGGGCGACAAGCCTGTTGTCCTGTGAGCGGAGGCGTGTCCCCGCGCGGAGAGGCTTGGACCACATCCGCACAGCAGCACGAAGTGCTTCAACCCGGCGAAGGGAACGGCGGGACGAGGAGGATCGGTATGGCGTACGTGATCGCCGCGCCGTGTATCGACGTCAAGGACAAGGCCTGCGTCGAGGTCTGCCCGGTGGACTGCATCTACGAGGGGTCGAACCAGCTCTTCATCCACCCCGACGAGTGCATCGACTGCGGGGCCTGCGAGCCGGTCTGCCCGGTGACCGCGATCTTCGTTGAGGACGAGACACCGGATCAGTGGAAACACTTCATCGCGCTGAACAAGCAGTTCTTCGTCGACAACCCCGGGGTCAAGCCCTGCACGACGAAGAACTGAGGTTGGCGAACCCCCGGGAGAGCGGCTGAAGGAAGGAGCGGTCGAAGACTGAACCGACCCAAAGGAGGAAGGGTTCATGCCCAAGTTCATGAAGGTGGCCACGACCGATGAGCTGGAAGATGAGCAGGCCAAGCTGGTCGAAGTGGAAGGCCAGAAGATCGCCCTCTTTCGGGTGCGAGAAGCATTCTACGCGCTGAGCGATACATGCACGCATCGAGGAGGGCCGCTGTCCGAAGGGACGGTCGAGGGAGCCGAGGTGACCTGCCCCTGGCATGGGGCAAGGTTCGACATCAAGAGCGGGGCCGTCCTCGGGCCGCCGGCGGGACGAGAGGTCAAGAGCTATCCGGTGCGGGTCACCGGCGCCGACCTCGAGATCGAAGTGTGAGGCGGCCGGTCTAGTTGGCCAAGCCCGCGACGACTCCCACGCTTCCGAGGGCCAAGACTGCCTGCTTCTTGAGAAGGGGTAGGCCGCTGCGCGCGTTTGAGGTGCTCCCGGTCCAACCTGGGGGGACGCATCGTTGGCCCGGTGCCCGTCGAGATTCAGAGTTTGATTGCCCGGATCGATCGCTTGACCGAGCAGGTTGGTTAGAGGGTCTGGTGGTGGACTCCGTGACCTCAAGCGCGCTGTCGGCGAACTGGAAGAACGGGCGCGCCTCTCCCTGGACCCCCTCCCGATCCGGAGGGCGAGGATCCCTGTGCGTTTCGGCGGGTCGAGGATGGAAATCCTGGTGCTCGTCTGGCTCGGGGAGTTTTAGACAGGTGCCATGCCTCACGCGTTGAACGGGCTGCGGGTCGTCAGCTTCGAGAGCCGCCGGTCGGCGGAGATGGCTGAACTGATCCGCAACTACGGCGGCGAGCCGATCCAGGCGCCGGCCATGCGCGAGGTTCCGCTGACCGACCAGCGCGAAGCGCTCGCGTTCGGCGAGACACTCCTCGCCGGCGACTGGGACGTGCTGATTCTGCTGACCGGTGTCGGCACGCGGATGTTGATCGCCACGCTCGCGACGCGCTGGCCGAAGGACGAGGTGGTGAAGGCGCTGGGACGGCTCACGCTGGTCTGCCGCGGGCCCAAACCGATCGCC
>QHSQ01000417.1 GCA_003221615.1 Candidatus Rokuibacteriota bacterium
GACGGCAGCATCGTTCCGCTCGTGCTGAGGCTGACGCTGGCCGTGGTGATGTTCCCCCACGGTGCCCAGAACACGCTCGGCTGGTTCGGTGGCCACGGCTTCAAGGGCGCCATGGGTTTCATGACGAAGTCGGGGATTCCCGGCCCCCTCGCGTTCCTGGCGATCATGGCCGAGTTCCTCGGGCCGCTCGGCCTGGCCGTCGGCCTCCTGACCCGTGTGGCGGCACTTGGTATCGGCGTCGTCATGCTTGTCGCGATCGTCACCGTCCACCGGCAGCACGGATTCTTCATGAACTGGTTTGGCATCCAGCAGGGCGAAGGCGTGGAATACCACCTCCTCGCTCTCGGCCTGGCGATCGCGCTGATCCTCAGCGGTCCCGGGGTATGGTCGATGGACGCGCTGTTCGCTCACTAGCGATCGGTTGGAGGGAGTGAAACCCGTATGACCAGACTCAACATCAATGGCAAAGCCGTGACGGTGGACGTGCCGCCTGACACGCCACTGCTCTGGACGCTGCGCGACGAACTCGGACTCACCGGCACCAAGTTCGGGTGTGGCATGGCCCTCTGCGGCGCGTGCACGGTGCACCTGGATGGTACGGCGACGCGCTCGTGCGTCACGCCGATCTCGGCTGCGGAAGGCAAGAAGGTCACGACCATCGAGGGGATCGGCGCTACACCGGTCGGCCAGCGCGTCGAGGCCGCGTGGCGCAGCCTGAACGTCCCGCAATGCGGCTACTGCCAGAGTGGGCAGATCATGCAGGCGGCCGGCCTGCTCGCCAAGACCCCGAAGCCCACCGATCACGATATCGACGAGACGATGGCCGGCAACATCTGTCGCTGCGGCACCTATCAGCGGATTCGCGCGGCGATCAAGGCCGCGGCAGGAGGGGCATGAGATGGCGGCGATTCTCGAGAACCTCAGCCGCCGACGCTTCCTCGTCGGCGGCGCTGCCGTCGCCGGTGGTCTCGTGATCGGGCTGCGTCTTCTGCCGCGCGGATTCGCAAGCAGCCCGCCGGCGGCACCGGCGGTGGATGTGCCTCGTTTCAATCCGACCGCGTTCGTGTCCATCGACGAGACGGGGCTCGTCACCATCGTCGCGCACCGGTCCGAGATGGGCCAGGGCGTCCGTACGGCGCTCCCGATGGCCGTCGCGGACGAGCTCGAGGCCGACTGGTCCCGCGTGAGGATCGCCCAGGCCCTCGGCGACGAAGCCACGTATGGTGGGCAGAATACAGACGGCTCGCGGAGCCTTCGCCACTTCTTGCAGCCCATGCGCGAAATGGGAGCCGCCGCGCGCCAGATGCTCGAGACGGCGGCCGCCAACATGTGGAGGGTGGACGTCGCGCAGGTCCGAGCGCGCGATCATCAGGTCATCCACACGACGACTGGGCGGGTTCTCGGGTACGGCGAGCTCGCGGCAGCCGCGCGTGCGCTGCCGGTACCACGGCCGGAAGAGCTGAAGCTGAAGCGGCCAGAGGATTTCCGCTATATCGGGAAGGACATGCCGATCGTCGATCTCGCCGACATGACGAGCGGCCGAGCCGGCTACGGCATCGACGTTAGGCTGCCGGGGATGAAGTACGCGGTCATCGCCCGGCCTCCCGTCTACGGCGGTCGCGTCGCCTCGTACGATGAGGCCTCGGCCCTGGCGGTGCCCGGCGTCGAGCGAGTCGTGAAGCTCGACGGCACACCGCCGCCCTCAGGCTTTCAGCCGTTGGGAGGCGTCGCCGTCATTGCGCGCAACACGTGGGCAGCCATCCAGGGCCGCGGCAAGCTCGGTACTACGTGGAACGACGGGCCGAATCGATCCTACGATTCGACTGCCTACAAGACCGAGCTCGAAGAGACGGCGCGCCGACCGGGGAAGGTCGTGCGCAACCAGGGCGATGCGCTGGCGGCGCTGGCCGCCCCGGCGCGCGTCCTCAAGGCCGACTACTACGTTCCCCACATCGCGCACGCTCCTATGGAGCCACCGGCCGCGGCGGCCAGCGTCGCCGACGGACGCTGCGAAGCGTGGGCATGCACCCAGAACCCGCAAGGGGCGCGCGACGAGATCGCCAAGGCGCTCGGGATCCCGGTCGACCGGGTCAAGGTGAACGTGACACTTCTCGGCGGGGGCTTCGGCCGCAAGTCGAAGCCCGACTATGTCGTGGAGGCCGCGCTGCTCTCGCGGGCCGTCGGCGCTCCCGTCAAAGTGACGTGGACCCGCGAGGACGAGATCCACCACGACTACTATCACACGGTCTCCGCCCAGCATCTCGAGGCGGCGCTGGATTCTCGGGGCCGCGCCATCGCCTGGCTTCACCGTAGCGTGTTCCCGGCGATTCCGTCGACGTTTCAGCCGAATGTCCGGTACGCGAGCGACGGCGAGTTGAGCCAGGGTGTGATCGATATTCCGTATGCCATCCCGAACATCCGGTGCGAGAACGGGGAAGCGCCGTCGCACGTCCATATCGGCTGGTTTCGCTCGGTGCTCAACATCCCGCACGCTTTCGGGGTCTGCTCGTTCGCGGACGAGCTCGCCCACGCGGCCGGGCGCGACCCGAAGGACTACCTGCTCGAGTTGCTCGGGCCGCCGCGGCGCGTCGACGCTGGCGCGCACTACCAGAACTACGGCGATGACATCAATGTCTACCCGATCGATACGGGCCGACTACGCCGCGCGGTGGAGCTGGTCGCCGAGAAGGCGCAGTGGGGGCGAGGCCTTCCCGCGGGCCACGGCCTCGGCATCGCCGTCCATCGCAGCTTCGTGAGCTACGTGGCGATCGTGGTCGAAGCCGCGGTTGGCAAGGACGGCACCGTATCGGTGCCGCGCGTGGACGTGGCGGTGGACTGCGGCTTCGCCGCATATCCGGACCGGATCCGTTCCCAGATGGAGGGCGCAGCCGTCATGGCCCTGAGCTCGGCTCTCTACGGGGAGATCACGTTCCGCGAGGGTCGGGCGCAACAGAACAACTTCAACGACTTCCAGGTGGCGCGCATGAACGTGGCCCCTCGGGAGACTCATGTGCACGTCATCGAGAGCGATGCGCCGCCCGGTGGGGTTGGGGAACCGGGGGTGCCACCATTCGCTCCGGCGCTGTGCAACGCGATCTTCGCCGCGACCGGGAAGCGGATTCGCCGCCTGCCAATCGCGGATCAGCTGCGAAGTGAGAACGAACCTCGAAAGGGAGATCGGGCTCGATGAAGCGATGCGCGCAAACGAGCTCATCCCCTGCGCTGTCCCGATTCACGCGCCTGCGGAGCGCCGGGTGCGCGCGAGCGCCGCGCCGCTTTGCGGCTTGATCAGCAGCAACACGATCTCGGGATGGACCATTCTGACGCGGTCCTCGATCGCCGCGACGATCGCTTCCACGTCGGCCGCGGAGA
>QHSQ01000418.1 GCA_003221615.1 Candidatus Rokuibacteriota bacterium
GTCAGCGACCGCTCGCCAGAGCTCATAACGTTGTTGGGCGCGCTCCAGGTGGGGATCGGCATCTATGGGATGCTGACCATCGCCATCCTCGGCCGACTGTTCTACGGCCTCGACGGGTGGTGGGACGGATTCAGCAACGCCTACTGGGGCGCTCCCCTCGGACTCACCTTCTTGAAGACGTTCGTCGTGATCCTACCCCCGACCCTGTGCATGGGCGCGACCTTTCCGCTGGTCAGCAAGATCGTCACGCACGGGCCCGGGGCAGTTGGCCGTGGCGTCGGCTGCGCGTATGCGTGCAATACGCTCGGCGCCATTTCAGGCGCTTGGGTCAGCGGCTTCGTAGCCATTCCGCTCCTGGGGATCCATCACAGCCTGGCGCTCACGGCGTTGCTCAGCGTCGGGATTGGAGGCGTCGTGCTGGCGTCCAGCTCCACGTCGCCGCTCCGCCAGGGCGTGCTCTACGGAGGGGCGCTCGCCTCTCTCATCGTCGTGATGATCACGACGCCAACGTTGCGCTTCGCCGATATCGCGGGCGAGCCGGAGAAGGAGATTCTGCAGTACGAGGAAGACGTCGCCGGCGTCGTGAAGGTCGCCACCGACATCTACGACCGCAAGCTTCTGAGCATCAACGGCTGGTCGGTCGCCGGGACCGGCAGCCCGAATCCGGACGTGGCGCTGGTGATCGGCTTCGGCGCGGGCGGCACGGCCTGGTCGCTGAGCCGCTACGCAGCGCTGGAACGGCTCGACATCGTCGAGTTCGTTCCGGGCGTGATCCGCACCGCCCGGTTCTTTCCCGAAGTCAATCACGACGTGCTGAGCGACCCGCGCGTGCGCGTCGTGATCGACGACGGACGCAACTACCTTCTGGTCACGCCGGACACGTACGACGTGGTCTCGGTGGATACCCTCGACCCCAAGCATGCCGGCAACGGCAACCTCTACACGCGAGAGTTCTACGCACTGAGCAAGCGGGTCCTCAAGCCGGGCGGGATCTTTGTTCAGTGGCTGCCCTATCACCAGGTCGACAACACGAGTCTGAAGATAATCGCGCGCACCTTTCAGGACGTGTACCCGCACGCCACGATGTGGCTGAACCGTTTCAAGGGCTACACGCTGCTCCTCGGCACGCTCGAGCCCCTGCGCATCGACGTCGCCCGGCTCGAAGCCCACTTCCGCACCCCGGCCATTCAACGTGACCTCGCCGAAGTGCACGTGGCCACTCGATGGCAGTTCCTTGAAAGCTTCACCATGCGGGCGGAGACGGTGCGCCGGTACGCGGCGGGCCAGACACGCCTCAACACGTATGACCGTCCGTACGTCGAGTTTTACGGTCTCTCCTGGCGCGACCCGGTCGAAGAGAACCTCGCCGAGCTCGCCAGCTTTGCCGATGACGTCACGCCGCTCCTGGCGTTTTCGGACAGCTCGCCGTCGGAGCAAGAGAGCCTCCGAGAGCGTGTCGCCGTCCAGCGGCGCATCTCCCGCTACATCTTTCGGGGCTATTTGGCCAACTGGCGCCGTCAGCTGCAAGACGGTAGCCGCGAGTATCGCAAGGCCCTCAAGCTGGACCCGCAAGACGACGGGATCAAGTTCGCGCTCGGCATTGCCGCAGTTCACAAACGCGCGGCGCGCGCGGCGCTCGAGCGCCGCCCGGATGATATCAAGAGCCTGAGCAAGCTCGGCTACATCGCCTGGAATGAGCAGGACTACGCCGACGCGATTCGCCGCTTTCGTGAGGTGCTGGCGGTCGACGCGCGGAACGCGCCTGCCTACGTCCACCTAGGCGTCAGCTACGCCGCGCAGGGGAAGTTCGAGGCGTCGATCGCCGCGTACCAGGAGGCGAAGGATCTGCGGCCCGATCTGGGAGGCGTCGTCGGCCAGAGCATCGATCTCGTCGAGCGCCTGCGGCGCGCCAGGGAGCATCCCGAGGACCCGGCGGTCCAGGCGCGCCTCGGCGAGCTCTACGCCAGCGATGGACGCTTCGACAGCGCGATCGAGTGCTTCGAGAAGGTGACCGCGCTCGCTCCGCATTCACCGCAGGGATTATTCACCCTGGCTCGCTATTACGAGGCGGAAGAACGCGACCTTGATGCCCTGCGCGCGTACGATCGTGGGCTGGCGCTCGACGCGTCCCACGCGCAGGCGCGCAACAACCGCGAGAAGCTTTTGATCAAGCGCGCGCTCGAAGAGGGCAAGCCCGTCGCGCTGACCCTGGACTCGGAACACCTCCTGACGATCGATCCCGACAGCGCGACCAGCTACTACCAGCTCGGTCTGCGATACCTGCGCAACGACGAAGCCGATGCGGCGGTGAGGGCGCTGCGTCGGGCCATTACGTTGCAACCGGGCCACGACGCCGCTCGTCTCTTTCTCGGTGTCGCCTACACGTCCCTGGGCGCCTACACCAACGCCGAAGTCGAGTACCGTGCGGCCATCGCGCTCCGGCCCACGAATCCGGAGGCCTACAACTATCTCGGCCTTGTGTACTACCAGCAACAGCGCTACCGTCAGGCCCTCAGCGCCTACCGCCAGGCGATCGCGCAGGCGCCCGGATACGCCGTTGCCTACGTCAATCTCGCGGCCAGCCACGAAGCGCTGGGGCAAACCGACGAGGCACTCGCGGCCTATCGCCAGGCGCTCCGGCTCGATGCCAACCTGGAAGCGCTGCGGGAGAAGATCGACGCACTGAGCAAGCGAGTGGGGAGGTAGACGATGGCCGCGCTCGCAACGTTCATCCAGCAGGTCATCAACGGGCTGATGCTGGGAGGAGGCTACGCCCTCGTCGCCATCGGCTACACGCTGATCTTCGGGGTGCTCAATCTCCTGCATCTCGCGCACGGGGAAGTCGCGATGATCGGCTCGTATGTCGGGCTCACTGTCGTGCTGATCGCCATGCCGCAGGTGGGGGTCCTACCGCTGTGGCTGGTCCTCATCGTGGCGATGATCGGCGCCGGAGTCGTCGGCATTGTCGTCGAGCTCGTCGCCTTTCGCCCGCTCGGGCGCCGGCAGCTCCACATCACGCCGCTGATCACCACCATCGCCGTGGCCTTCGTGTTGCAGGAGGCCGCCGTGAAGCTCTTCGGTTCCGAACAGCGCAGCTTTCCGATCGCGATGTTCGACGAGCTCAAGAAGTACGATCTGCGCCTCGGGGCCTTCCGGATCACGTACATTCAGATGTTCATCATCGTCGCGTCGCTCGTGCTGATGGTGGGACTCTACTTCTTCGTCGAGAAGACCACGATGGGGCGGGCGATGCGCGCCTGCGCGGAAAATACGCAGACCGCCCGGCTGCTCGGCGTGAACGTGCACTGGATCACGATCTGGACCTTCGGCATCGCCTCGGCCCTGGCGGGCGCGGCCGGCGTGTTGATCGGCCTCGCCTACAACATCACGCCGCTGATGGGAGGGGCCCTGGGACTCAAGGGCCTGACGATCATGCTCTTCGGCGGGTCCGGGAACATCGTCGGAGCCATGGTGGCCGCGCTCATCCTCGGCATGATCGAGACCATGAGCGTCGCGTATCTCGTCCCGGCGTGGAAGGACGGCTTCGCCTTCGGCATTCTCATCCTGATCCTCCTCTACAAACCGACAGGGCTGTTCGGTAGTCGCCTGCAGATCGAGGCGGGCCGGTAGGGAGGTGTGTCCATGCAAGCCGTGATCGATTCGCTCGTGAGCATCGTCACCGGCGTGTTCACCCTCGGTGAGGCGGATCTTCGAGGTCTTCTTCCTCAACTTCAAACCGACGGGCGCCGCCGAAGGGATCCGGGGCATCTTTCCCTATACCAATCTGTGGTACGTGTACGGCTTCCTGGCGCTCCTCGTGCTGTTCCTGACGCGCCTGCGCCAATCGCGGATGGGCCGAGCTTTTGACGCGGTCAAGCTGGATGAGACCGCGGCTGAAGCCATGGGCATCGACGTCACGCGTGCAAAGCTCACGGCCTTCGCGGCGGGCGCGTTCGTTGCCGGCGTCGGCGGCGGCCTGTACGCCCACCATGCCGTGTTCATCCAATACGACAACTTCGACTTCAAGCGCAGCGTCGACATCGCGATGTACATGGTGCTCGGAGGTATGGACGTGTTGTACGGTCCCCTGCTCGGCGCGTTCGTCATCACGTACCTTTCCACCGCGCTCCAGTTCCTGGCGGATTGGCGCTGGGAGGTCTGGGGCAGCATCGTCATCCTGGTGATGATCTTTCGACCGCAAGGCATTCTCGGGCGAGACACGCTCAGCGTGCGTCGCTGGCTTCGCGGCAGCCCGGTCACCTCGGGGTGAGCCACCGCGGCGACACGGCGTACTGAAGGAGGTGATGGCCAGGACACGACTCGGCGGGCGTCATTCCCCAGAGGTTTTCTCACGGAGAGAGGAGACTCGATGAAGACATCGCTCGTCCTCCTCAGTTGGGCACTCGTAGGTTGTGTGCTCGTCGCGCTGGCGTTGCCCGCTCTGGCCTACGCCTTCGGCGATGAGATCGTCGTCGGGTTCATGGTGCCGCTGACCAAGAAAGGCGCCAGCTACGGCGTCCAGAGCCGGGCCGCCACCGAAGTCGCGGTGGAAGAGATCAATACCGCCGGCGGGGTCGGCGGCCGGAAGCTCAGGATGATCACGAAGGACACCGAGGGTGACAACGCCCTGGCCATTCAGCTGGCTCGTGGCCTGATCGACAAGGACCAGGTCCTCGCCGCGCACGGCCCGCAGTGGAGCGCGGAAGCTGAAGCCGTATTTCCAATTTGTGAGCGCTCGAAGATCCTCTGCTTCTCACCGACCTCGACGAAACCCGGCGTATCCGCGCCGTACTCGTGGGCGTTTCGCAACACGGTCGACGAGAACGTCCTGGTCCCACAAACCCTCAGTTGGGTCAAGGAGCATTATCCCTGGGTGAAGAAGGCGGCCATCCTCACCGACGTCAAGGACGCGTACTCGAAGAGCCTGGGGCAGGACACGTTCCGTCCGCGACTCAAGCAGTTCCGGATCGAGGTGGTGGAGGAAGTGGACTACCTCACCGGGGACACGGACTTCAGCGCCCACATCACCAAGATCAAGGCCAAGAACCCCGACATGATCGCCGTCGGCGGCACCTGGGTGGAAACGGCCAACATGATGAAGGAAGCGCAGAAGCAAGACCTCCGGGTGTTGTGGGTCGGCGGCGTCGGGATGGGAAATGCGCGCATCGTCGAGAACGCCGGTCTCGCGTCGGAAGGGGCTGTCCACAATGCCACGTACGACAAAGACGCCACGACGGAGATGAACCAGAGCTACGTGAGGCGCTTGCTGGCCAAGGTCCCCAATGAAACGCCCCACTGGCCGGCGGCGAACTGTTACGACGCCATGAAGATGCTGGCGCAAGCGATCAAGCAGGCCAACGTCACCAACACGCCCAAGACGCTCGAGGCGGATCGCAAGAAAGTGCGCGATGCGCTGGCGACCATCAAGGATTTCCCCGCTCTCACCAGCGCGGACGGCAAGATCACCATTGTCGACATCGTCAACGGAAAGCACGCCGGCGATGCGATCAAGAAGGGGACGCTGATCCAGGTCCAGAACGGCAAGTTCGTCCCCGTCGGCGAGGGGAAGGCAGCAGCGTTGAAGGTGCGGTAGCGCGACGACCGAACCCGTACGAGGGCAGGGGCGCACCGTCGTGCGCCCCTGCTTGGGTGTCAGACATGACGATCCTCACGGCGACAGGGGTGACCAAGCGATTTGGCAGCCTGGTGGCGGTGAGCCGGGTGGACGTGCGTATCGAGCCCGGCACCATTCACGCGATCATCGGGCCCAACGGCGCCGGGAAGACCACGCTGTTCAACTGCGTGACCGGGCTCCACGCCCACGACGAAGGCTCGATCCTGTTCAAGGGCCGTCCGCTCGAGCGCATGAAGTCCCACGAGCGGGTGATGCTCGGGATGAGCCGCACCTTCCAGAACATCCGGCTCTTCTCCCAGATGACCGTGCTCGAGAACGTCATGGTGGGCCGCCATTGCCGCACGCGCGCCGGCTTACTACGGATGTTCTTTCGGCTCGGGCCACTCGCCGAGGAGAGCGCGATCCGCGCGCGGGCCGACGAGATCCTCGAGTTCATCGGCCTGAGCCACCGACGCGATGCCATCGCCGCGACGATTCCCTTCGGAGAGCAACGTCGCCTGGAAATCGCGCGGGCGCTGTCAACGGATCCCGATCTGTTGCTTCTCGATGAGCCGACGTCGGGGATGAATCCGCGGGAGACCGAGGAGATCGACGAGGTCATCAAGAAGATCCGAGCCCTGGGCAAAACGATTCTATTGATCGAGCATGACATGTCCGTCGTCATGAAGA
>QHSQ01000419.1 GCA_003221615.1 Candidatus Rokuibacteriota bacterium
AGAACGAGATGAAGAAAGTCATGGCGGGGTGAGCTGACATGGCGATCGGCAGCGTCGGCGTCGCGACGGCGTCCCGCAGCTCGTCGCTGCGGACGCGCGTCGGGGAGCTGCTGGACCGCGAGCAATGGCTGGGCCCGATCTTTGTGAGCCCGGCGCTCGTGCTCCTGCTGCTCCTCGTGGCCTACCCCTTCTGCATGGCCCTCTACTTCTCCGTCTCGAACGCCTTCATCGGGCGGCCGAGCCACTTCGTCGGCATCCGCAATTTCGTCAACCTCTGGCAGAGCGACGCGTTCCGGCAGACCTTCCAGAACGCGTTCGTCTTCTGCGGAGCGGCGGTCGGCGCTAAGCTCGTCCTGGGGATTTCCCTGGCCCTGCTGCTCGACCAGCAGCTCTGGTTCAAGCGGCTGATCCGCGGCGCCGTGCTGCTCCCCTGGGTGATCCCGACTGCCCTGTCGACGCTCGGCTGGTGGTGGATGTTCAACTCGCTCTACAGCGTGGTGAACTGGACGGGCCTGACCCTCGGCCTCATGGATCCGCCCGGGCCGAACTGGCTCGGCCAGAAATACTACGCGATGACGGCGGTCGTCGTCGTCAACATCTGGCGCGGTCTGCCGTTCTTTGTCATCACGATCCTGGCGGGGCTGGTCGCGATCCCGCGCGAGCTCTATGAGGCCGCGGAGGCCGACGGGGCGGGGTCCTTCGCCCGTTTCTGGCACGTCACGCTGCCGCTGCTCAAGCCCGTGCTGGCCATCGTGGTCCTGTTCTCCACGATCTTCACCTTCAGCGACTTCAACATCGTCTTCGTGCTCACCCACGGTGGCCCGATCAACTCGACCCACCTCTTCGCGACGCTGGCGCGCCAGGTCGGGCTCGAGACGGGCCGGATCGGCGAGGGCGCGGCGATCTCGCTCTATCTCTTTCCGGTGCTGATGCTGGTGGTGTGGGCCCAGCTCCGCTTCGTGCGAAAGCAGGCCTACTGATGACGCGCCGGAAGCTCACGCGGCGGATCGCAATGCACCTGTTGCTGGTGCCGTTCCTCGTCTTCGCGCTGTTTCCCTTCTACCACATGGTGTTGACGTCGTTGAAGCAGAACAAGGAGCTCTACGACCGGAACGCCGTGCCGCTCCTGATCAGCCAGGGACCGACCCTCGAGCACTACACGAAGCTCCTGTGGGAGACCGCCTTCCTCACGTGGACGAAGAACAGCCTCCTGGTCACCATGATCGCGACCTCCGTCTCGCTCGTCATCGCGACGGTCGCGGCATACGCGCTCGCGCGGCTCCAGTTCTTCGCCGTCGGCAGTCTCGGCACGGGTATCTTCGTCACCTATCTGGTCCCGACTTCACTCCTGTTCTTACCGCTCGCGCAGGTCGTGAATTGGCTCGGCCTCGGCGACTCGAAGTGGGCGCTCGTCGTCACCTACCCGACGTTCCTCGTCCCCTTCTGCACGTGGCTCCTCATGGGGTACTTTCGCACGGTGCCCAAGGAGGTCGAAGAGTGCGCCATGGTGGACGGCGCCACGCGCATCCAAGCGCTCTGGCGGATCGTGCTGCCGATCGCGGTGCCCGGCCTGGTGTGCGCGGCGCTCTTCGCGTTCACGCTCTCGTGGAACGAGTTCATCTACGCGCTCACGTTCACGTCCTCGTCGGACCAGATCACGGCAAGCGTGGGCGTCACGAGCGAGCTGATCCGCGGCGACATCTACTACTGGGGCTCGCTGATGGCCGGCGCGGTGCTGGCGTCCGTGCCGATCGTGGTCCTCTACGTCTTCTTCCTCGACTACTACGTCTCCGGACTCACCGCCGGCGCCATCAAATAGTCCCGCCAAGCCCCCCGACGGGCGCCGGCCGACAGCCGCGCCCGCGGAGTCCGACGGTGTGAGTGCGGGACATGGTCTATAGTGGACCCCTTGAAGAACCGCTGGATCTGTGGAAAAACACGCAGGAGGAGACACGACACCATGGACAACGTCAGACGCATCCTTTCTGTCGGGCTCGTCACCCTCAGCGCCCTGGTCCTGGCCGGGCCGCCGGCGAGCGCCCAGGAGGGCACGCTCAAGAAGATCAAGGAGACGGGCACGATCACGCTCGGGCATCGCGACGCGTCGATCCCGTTCTCGTACTTCGACGACAAGCAGGCGGCGGTCGGCTATGCGATGGACCTGTGCGGCAAGATCGTCGACGCGGTCAAGGCCGAGCTCAAGATGCCCAATCTTCAAGTCAAGCTGAATCCGGTCACCTCCGCGACCCGGATCCCGCTGATGGCGAACGGAACGATCGATCTCGAGTGCGGCTCGACCACCAACAACCTCGAGCGGCAGAAGCAGGTGGCGTTCACGATCACCCACTTCGTGACCGCGAATCGCTTCGTCAGTAAGAAGGCCGCGAACCTCAAGACCCTCAACGACCTGAAGGGCAAGACCGTCGTGTCGACCTCGGGCACGACCAACATCAAGCAGATCACCGAGCTGAACGGTCAGCAGAACCTCGGGATCACGATTCTGCCCGCGAAGGACCACGCCGAAGCGTTTCTCATGGTGGAGTCCGGCCGCGCCGTGGCCTTCTTCATGGATGACATCCTCCTCTACAGCCTCGTGGCGAGCTCCAAGGCGCCGGCGGGTTGGGTGATCTCAACAGACGCGCTCTCCGTCGAGCCCTACGGCATCATGCTGCGCAAGGACGACCCGTCCTTCAAGAAGGTGGTAGACGGGGCGATAGCGAACGTCTACAAGTCGGGCGAGATCAACAAGATCTACGCCAAGTGGTTCCTGTCGCCGGTCCCGCCGAGGGGCGTCAACCTGAACGTGCCGATGAGCGACGTCTTCAAGCGCGTCGTGGCCAAGCCCACGGACTCCGGCGATCCGAACGACTACAAGTAGCCGGTTCGCCCGTGGGCGCCCCGCCCGCCCGGTCGGAGAGCTGACCTGGTGAAGTACAACTGGAACTGGGGCATCTTC
>QHSQ01000354.1 GCA_003221615.1 Candidatus Rokuibacteriota bacterium
CGTCGAGCTGGTCGCACGCGTTCCTGACGCCGAAGAACCACCTGCTCTATCCCGACGTCGACGCCGACCGCGCGCTCTACGAGAAGCTGCGCGTCGGCGACTACGAAGCGTGGCGGAAGACGCCGCTGGCGAGCATGGAAGAGAGCGGCCAGCAGGAGATGCTGAACTGGATGTGCCTGGCCGGCGCGATGGCGGAGCTCGACCGGCGGCCCGACGCGGCCACGTTCATCCAGACCTACATCTTCAACTCGAGCAAGTGCTTCGCGTCGTTCCCGGGGTGACCGAAGCGTCCCTTCTCTGACGCAAACGGGCCCGGACGGAGCGATCGCGTCCGGGCCCTCGTGCTGGATGGCGCCGGGACTCAGCCGCGCGGCGGGAAGTGCGGCTTGACCTCCTTCGCGAACCAGGCGAGCTGCTCCAGCATGACGTGCTGGGGCGTGCCCATGCTGTTGCTCACGTGCACGTACTCGAGCCCCGGATATTTCTGCTCGAGCGATCGCAGATGCGCCACGAGCTCCTCGGGCGTCCCCGCGAACCACGCGCCGACTTTCGCATAGTGCTCGACGGTCGGCACGCCGGCGGCGCCCCAGCCGCCGCGCCCCATCGCCGCGGTGTTCTGCTCCGGCGTGAGGCCGGGCACGAACCCGAGCGGCCCGAACATCTTCACGTGCTCCTCGTACCAGGGCGTGATCTCGCGCACGGCGCGCTCGCGCGACTCGGCCAGGTGGAAGAAGATCCCGAGGCTCAGTCCCTCGCCGAGCTTGTAGTCGAGGCCCGCGCGCTCCGCGGCCGCCTGGTAGGCGTGAATCGACTTCTCGGCCATCGTCGCCGCGCCGCCGCCGATCAGGCCCTTGATGCGATGCTTCATCATGAAATCGAGCCCGCGAGCGCTGGCGCTCACCACCGGTTGCCAGCACTCGACCGGCTGCCGGAGCGGCCGCGGTACGAGGGTCAGCTCGCGCAGCTCGTAGCCCCGGTACGGCACGGCCGGCGGCAACGTGTAGTGCTTGCCCTGGTGCGAGAACTTCTCCGAGTGGAACGCCTTCATGAGGACGTCGACCTGTTCCTCGAACAGCTCGCGATTGGCCTCGGCGTCGAGCATCGGGCTGCCGAAGGTCTCCACCTCGCGGCTGTGATACCCGCGGCCGACGCCGAAGACCACGCGGCCCCGGGTGAGGATGTCGGCGGTCGCGAAATCCTCGGCCAGCCGGAGCGGATGCCACATCGGCGTGATGTTGAATCCGCAGCCGATGCGAAGCCGCGTCGTGAGATGAGCCAGATGGACGGCCGCCATCAGGATGTTCGGAATGCACTCGTAGCCCTCGTGCTGGAAGTGGTGCTCGGCCAGCCAGAGGATGCTGTACCCGTGCTCGTCCATGCACCGCGCGATGGCCTCGGTCTTGTCGAACACCGACGCCAGATGCTCGTTCGAGTAGCGTCGCTCGTTGGCGGGCGTGGCCATCTGCCCCATGTCCCCCAGATCCACGTGCCCGGCATACACGGTCGAGAACTTGCTGATCATGTCCGTCCTCCGCGCGTCCGAGCCTAGCAGCCGTGTCGTTCCACCGTCAACCGGCCGCCCCACCCCTGCCCAGCCGGAACGTTCGCGCCGGTCATGCCGCGTGAACCGCGAGCATAGCTGGGCACTAGGTCCGAGAAGTTGAACGCGGCTCTCCCTATGCTCGGGCGCGTGTGGCTGCGCGCATCCCGGCCGCCGAGGCGCCGGGCGGGCGGTGGAGGTGGCGGGTGGGGGTATCGGGACTCGTTCCCTCCAAGGGACAACGGACGCTGCAGTGCCCAGATGGGGCCCAGCCGCACACGGTGTGCGAGCGCGCGCCGCGTGGTCCCGATACCCCCACCCGCCACCTCCGCCGCTCGCCCGGCGCCTCAACCGCGATAGGATGTGCGCAGTGCGCCTCGCGTCCCGGCCGCTGGTCCAGCTCGCGCGACATCACGGCTTTCGTTGCCTGGGCCTTTGCGCCTTCTTTCACTCGATCGGTATGGTGGGCGAGCAGGTCGTCCTGGGCTGGTACATCCTCGAGCTCACGGACTCGGCGTTCATGGTGGGCCTGGCCCTCGGCGTCCGGAACCTTCCGCTGCTGTTCGCCGGCATCCCCGCCGGCGTCGTCGCCGATCGCGGCGACCGCGTGAGGCTTCTGAGAGCCTCCGGCTTCGCGATGGCGATCGGCACCGCGCTACTCGGGCTCCTGGTGGCCGTGCGACTCGGCGGCGTCGGGCCGGCGCTGATCCTGACGTTCGTGACCGGATGCGCGCGTGCGCTGCATCAGACCGCGCGTCAGGGCTATGCGCACGACATCGCGGGCGGCGACGGGCTGGTCCACGGCCTCGCCCTCGTGGCCCTCACCTCGCGGCTGGGCGGCCTCCTCGGCTCGCTCCTGGCGGGATTTCTGATCGCCCGGCTCGGATCCGCCGCGGCCTACCTGGCCGTGGCGGTCGGGTACCTCGCGAGCGCCCTCGCCATGCTCCCGGCGCGACCGAGCGATCACGCGAGCGACGCGAACACCGGATCGATGCGGGCCGACGTGTTCGGGTTTCTCGGGACGATCCGGCGCGATCGAGTGCTCCTGCACCTGATGAGCCTCACCGCGATCGCCGAGGTGCTCGGCTTCTCGCATCAGGCCCTGCTGCCGAGCCTTGCCCGAGACGTGCTCAGGGTCGGCCCGGAAGGCCTCGGCGTGATGACGGCCGCGCGTCAGGTCGGCGGGCTCGCCGGCATCTCGCTCACCTCGGGGCTGGGCGGCGCGCGCGGCTACGGTCCGCTGTTCCTCACGGTCCTGGTCGCCTTCGGGGCCTCGCTGGTGGCACTCGGATTCGCGCCGAGCTTCACCGTGGTCCTGCTGATCCTCGTCGGCGCCAACGCGCTCGGCGCCGTGACCGACGTGCTCGCGCAGACCTTGATCCAGCTCGCGGTGCCGAGCGGCCTGCGGGGTCGCGCCGGCGGCGCGTGGGTGGTGTCGATTGGGATGGCGCCGCTGGGTCAGTTCCAGGTGGGGGCGCTCGCGTCGCTGTTCGGCGTGAGCGCCGCGCTCGGCGTGAACGGCCTCGCGCTCATGGCGGTGGGTGTGGCCACGGCGCTGCTCGTCCCCAGGCTCCGGCGGCTCTGATGGCGCCGTCGCTCGAACGCCGCGTGGCAATCGACGCGGCGCGCGCCGCCGGCCAAATCTTGCGAACGGAGTTTCGCGCGGCGCATCGCGTCGCCTTCAAGGGCCAGACGACCAACCTCGTGACGGAAATGGACGAGCGCGCCGAGGAGCTGATCGTCGGCCGGCTCGCCTCGGCGTTCCCGGACGATACGATTCTCGCGGAGGAGCGTGGCGCCGCGCCCGGCCGCTCGGGGCGCCGCTGGATCGTCGATCCACTGGACGGCACGACGAACTACGCGCACGGGCTGCCGGTCTTCTCGGTGGCGATCGCGCTGGAAGTCGATCGACGCATCGCCCTCGGTGTCGCGTACAACCCGAGCGTCGACGAGCTCTACGTCGCCGAGCGCGGGCGCGGCGCGACCGTGAACGACGAACCGCTCGCCGTCTCGACCACGACGAGTCTGGAGGCGAGCCTGCTCGCGACGGGCTTCCCGTACAACATCCGCGAGACAGACGACACGAACCTGGACGAGTACGCGGCCTTCACGCTTCGCTGCCGCGGCGTGCGTCGATTCGGCTCCGCCGTCCTCGATCTCGCGTGGGTCGCCGCCGGTCGACTCGACGGCTTCTGGGAGCTCCGCCTCGGAGCGTGGGACGTCGCCGCCGCTGGCCTCTTCGTCGAGGAGGCCGGCGGCCGGATCACGAATCTGGTGGGCGATGCCGTGGATCTCGACGCGCCCGCGGTGGTCGCGAGCAACGGCCGGATCCACGACGAGATGCTCGCTGTGCTGAGGGAAATCCGGGGAGCCCGGGGCGGAGGAGCGGCCCCGAAACGTTAATCGACGACGCGGGGACGGACCTCCAGACCACCCAGCGGACCCGGCACGCCGTGCAGGGTGATCTGCACTGAAGACCGTGAGTCCGGCTGGCCCTCGACGACCACGTCGACGTCAACCGCCTCGGCCGCGCTCAAGACTTCTCCGAGCCACGCCAACAGCTGGTCAGTCTCGAACGGTGTGCGTGTCATTCTCTCCCCCGATTTTCTGCCGTAGGCGGGAACCGGCTTATAATGCCGGCGGTTGCACGGCCATGATGTCCGCGTTACCTAAAACGGACGGTCACCGTGAGGACTGCGACCAGAGGCTCGATCCCCTCTGGTACGTGGTACGAACGCGCTCCCGTCACGAGAAAACGGTGCGCGATCAGCTCGTGCGCCGCGACGTCGAGACCTTCCTGCCCATTGCCGAGCGCTGGAGCCGGTGGAAGGACCGGCGCAAGAAGGTCGCCTTCCCGCTCTTTCCCGGCTACTGTTTCGCGCGTTTCCCCCTCGTCGAGCGTCTTCGCGTCCTGAACGTCGTCGGCGTCGCCG
This sequence comes from Candidatus Rokuibacteriota bacterium, assembly GCA_003221615.1. GTDB lineage: Bacteria > Methylomirabilota > Methylomirabilia > Rokubacteriales > CSP1-6 > AR31. The sequence goes on from QHSQ01000354.1 coordinate 4,474, forward strand.
ACCTCGTCGGGACCAGCGGCCGACCCGAGCCGGTGCCGGACGCCGAGATCGAGGCGATCCAGCGCCTGGCGACCACGACTCTTCAGTACGATCCCCACCCGTTCCTGGCCGAGGGCATGGACGTCGAGGTGGTGCGCGGCCCACTCGCGGGTGTCCGCGGCAAGCTCCTGCGCAAGGATCGCGTGACCCGCCTGGTCCTCTCGGTCACGCTCATCCGCCAGGCCGCGGTCGTCGAGATTCATCCCGCTGATATCGTTCAAGTCGACGCGCCCTAGTTCCGGAGTAACGTTCTGGCCTGGCGGGCCGCTGCGCTCGCCGGATGCTCCCTGACGACGCGCTCCCACGTTCGCTTCGCTCGGGCGGCATCGCCCAGATCCCTTTGACACAGACCGATCTTCACGAGCGCGTCGGGCACTTTCTCGCCCCGCGGCACCGCGGCGATCAGCGCCTCGAACTCGGCCAGCGCGCTGCGCCAGTCCTTCTGCTTGTAGAAGACATCGGCCACCAGGTACTGCGCGCTCTCCCGCAACGGACTCTCCGGATATGTCGCGATCAGGTCGTAAAGGGTGAGGATCGCCGCGTCGGTGGCCTTGCTTCGTAGCTGATCGACTCCCGTTCGGTAGAGATCAGCCGCCGGCGTCGTCGTCGCCGAGCCGAGCAGGGGCGGCGTCCCGGGCGGCGCCGGAGCGGTGGGCGGCGCGGGGGCGAAGCCGCTCGGCGCCGACGGCAGCCGGCCGCGATTGGGCGACTCGAGCTCCTCGACGCGGCGCCGCAAGTACGTCAGCTGGTCGTCCTGCGCGCGCGATGCCGCGATGAGCTTGGCGACGGCGTTCTGCAGCTCGGTGAGCTCGCTCGCGATCCGCGCGACCTGCTCGCTCAGTCGGTTCGGGTCGCCGGGGCCCGGTGGCGGACTGGCCGTGGTGACGGGCGCCGGCCGCGGCGACTCGACGGTCGATGGCTGCTTCACGACGTCGGCGCAGCCCACCAGGGTCAGCGCTACCATCGCGGTCCCGAGAGATCGTCCAAGGCTCACGGCACATTCGCCATCGTCACGGATACCGAGGCGAGCGGCCACTGGGCGCGCGCCCGCAGCTGCAAGGTCACGGTCGTCTCGCGGCTCAGCGGAACATCGACGAGCCAGAGCCAGCCCTCCGGCACGCTCAGCGAGGGGTAGCTTCGGACGATCGCGCCCCGCGCGAACACGTAGCGGCGCTCGCCGGCCGCGCGCGTGTGGATTCGCTCGCCGAGGACCAGGGTGCCGCCGTTCGTGACGCAGAGGAGATAGTCGATCTCCTGCGGAGGCGAGGTCCGCACCACGCGGACCGGCGCCGTGCGCGTCGCGGAGGTCCCCGCGATGTTCGTGGACATCTGCTCGAGCGTCGAATAGGCGATCGGCGCCTCGCGCATGGCGAAGAGCTCGTTGCCCTGGCTCTCTACGCGGATCATCGATTGATCGAGGGCGATCGGCGGCGACTGGGGCTCCGCGCGCGCGGCGACGATCAGGAGCGAGGCGACGGCCGCGAGCAACCATCGGCTCGTCACGAGGCTCGGCCCCCCTGAGCCCGGGCCATTTCCTGCAGCGCGATCCAATCGCTCCGTCCGCCGATCCAGCCGCGGACCACGCGGGCAACGGGCAGCGCCTCGCCCGAGGCGATCACGCTCGCGGCCACGTCGTCGAGCCGGGCCAGACGCGCGCGGGACTTCACCAGCTCGGCCAGGAAGGCTTCGAAGATCTTCAGGTGAGCACCCCCCTCGACCTCGGCATGGAGCGTGAAGATGTTGATGCCCGGCCGCACGGCCTGCGCCAGCGCTGCCGGGACGTCCGCGATGCGCCCCATGACCTCGTCCATCGTGGGCATCGTGGTCGGCAGCTGGATGGTCTCGAGCATGCCGTCGCTGATGCTCGGTCTGAACGGCGTCTCCCCGCGCGTGTCGCTCGCGTAGAGCAACCCGCGGCCGTCCTGGACCGCGAGCGCCACCGGTGAGGTCCGCCACCCCGGCGCCGCGCTGGCGGACGGCGCGACTCCGACGGCCGCGGCGAAGGACCGCGCGGCCAGATCGAGATCGGCGCGGATCGCAGGCTGATCGAGCCGGTGGATGCGGTCCTGCCAGCCGACGTGATCCCATCCGTGGGGCGCGATCTCGTGGCCTTCATCGGCGATCTGGCGCAGCATCGCCGGCGCACCGGCGCCAACCAGGCGGGCCGGCACGAGCGTACCCGAGAGCAGCGTGCGGATGCCGTAGAGCTTGAAGGGGTTCGTGCGCCACATCTTGGCGAGGAAGCTCGGGCGGAGCGCCCGGCGGATCGCGCGCCCGGAATGATCCGGCCCCATCGTCACGAAGAAGGACGCACGGATGCCGAGGCGCCGAAAGAGCTCGAGCAGCCGCGGGACACCCTCGTCGAGGCCGCGGCGCGTGTCGACGTCGACGCGCAGGCCGACGGTCGTGCGATCGGTCGAATCGCTCACAGGCGCATTCCCGGACGGAGCGCCCGACGCGTGGCCCATCGGTCCGCGGGCTCCGGAACGCCGTCGGCGCTCCGCACGCGCGCGATCAAGAGCACGCCCTGCCCCGTCGCCACGGTGATCCCGCGCGCCGGCACGATCTCGACGAGCGTTCCCGCTGCGGCGTCGACGGGCGCGCGGCGGCAAACCGAAGCGCCCGATAGATAAAGGCGCGCCGGGCCGTCGCCGACGAACGCACCGGGATACGGAGGGGCGACCGCCCGAACCATGTCGCAGATCCTCGCGGCCGGCCACGTCCACTCGATCCGGCCGTCCTCGGGGCGGCGCCGCGGCATTGTCGTCGCGCGCGCGTGGTCCTGGGGCACCCGCGGCGCGGTCCCGTCGAGCACCGCCGGGTACGCCTCGAGGAGCAGCTCGATGCCCACCTTCGTCATCCGCTCGTACAGGGTGAATGCCGTGTCGTCGGGCTCGATGTCGATCGTGCGCTGGGCGACGACGTCACCCGCGTCGGCGGCGGCCGTCATGTGATGAAGCGTCACGCCCGTGCGCGGCTCGCCGTTGACGAGCACCCAGTTGAGCGGGGCGCGCCCGCGGTACGCCGGCAGGAGCGAGCCGTGCAGGTTGAGCGCCGCGATTCGCGGCAGCGCCAGCAGCTCGGGTCCGAGGAGCCGGCGATACCACACGGACAGGATGAGATCGGGCGCCAGCTCGCGAATCGTCTGGCCGACCTCCGGCAGGTTCGGCGCGGTCGGCGTGAGGCATGGAATGCGGTGGATGCGCGCGACCTCGGCGACCGACTCGAACCAGTCGCCCTCCCCCGGATCGTCCGCGTGGGTCACGACGACCGCGACGTCCTCGCCGCGGGCCACGAGCGCCTCGAGCGCGCGAGCGCCGATGGTGTGGTACGCGAAGACGGCCCAGCGCGCGCGCGTCACTCGAGCACCTCGGCGATCACGTAGCGCGGCCCGCGGCCCACCGCTTGATAGAAGTATCGCGCGCGCGCGCCGAGCGGACCGAGGGCGAGCACCTGGACCGAGAGATCGACGGCGAGCCGCAGGAGGCGTACGGGTCCGTATCGCGAACGGCCGTGCTCGCGGGCGCTGTGGCCGACCGGAATCTCCATTATCGAGGACGCGAAGGCGGCGGCCAGCACGGGTATATAGCGCGGCACGCCCGGAAACGCGAGGATCCGATCGATCACCGAGCGACGGTGGGCCCGCAGCATGCACCCGTAATCGCGAAGCCTCACGCCGACGGCGGCCGAGGTCGCGCGGTTGACCAGCCAGGACGCGGCCCGCCGGGCCCACGGATCCCGTCGGCTGACACGCCGGCCGCCCACGACGTCCACGCCGTCCACGAGCGCCTCGAGGAGGCGCGGGATGTCCTCCGGCTGGTTCTGGAGATCGGCGTCGAGCGTCACGACGACTTCGCCCCGGGCGCGCTCCATTCCGGCGAACAGCGCGGCGTGCTGGCCGTAGTTGCGGTTGAAGCGGATCACCCGCACCGCTCCGTGGCGGGCGCGGAGCGAGCGAAGGACGTCCGCCGACTCGTCGCGGCTGCCGTCGTCCACGAAGATGATCTCGTACGGCCGGGCGATCTCCTCGAGCGTCCGGGTGAGCCGCCGATGGAGGGCATCGAGGCTTTGCGCCTCGTTGAACACCGGAATCACCACCGACAGTGCCGGACGCATTCCCCCGCTCACCGCTCGACCTCGCGGACCAGCAGACAGTCGTTGTGGCCGCCGAAGCCGAACGAGTTCGAGATGGCCGCCCGGATGCGCGCGGCCACGGCGGTGTTCGGCACGTAGTGAAGATCGCACTCGGGGTCGGGCACGCGATAGTTGATGGTCGGCGGCGCGATCTGGTCGCGGATCGCCAGCACCGTCGTCGCGAGCTCGATCGCGCCGGCGGCGGAGATCGTGTGGCCGATCATCGACTTGGTCGAGCTCACCAGGAGCCGCGAGGCCTCGGCGCCGAACACGGTCTTGATCGCGGCGGTCTCGACCCGGTCGTTCATCGGCGTGGAGGTGCCGTGCGCGTTGACGTAGTCGACCTCGCGCGGGCCCAGCTCCGCGTCGGCGAGTGCCCGGCGCATCGCGCCGATCGCGCCGCGTCCGTCCGGCGCCTCGTCGGTGACGCGATACGCATCGCAGGTCGTCCCGTAGCCCGCCAGCTCGGCGAGGGCCGTGGCGCCACGTCGGCGCGCGTGGTCGGCCGCCTCGAGCACGAGGAATCCGGCGCCTTCCCCGATGACGAAGCCGTCGCGGCGGGCGTCGAAGGGACGGCTCGCGGTCTCCGGCGTGGCGTTCTGACGCGACATGACTCCGAGCAGACAGAACAGCTGCACCTCGATCGGCGCCACGATGCACTCGGCGCCGCCCGCCAGGGCCACGTCGATCGTGCCCCGGCGGATCGCGCGATACGCCTCGCCGATCGCCTGCGCCGACGAGGTGCAGGCGGTCTGGATCGTCGCGGTCGGGCCCTCGATGCCGAAGTGACCGGCCAGGCGCGCGGCCAGATACTGCGGCCACGTCCGGTGGGCCGCCCGCGCCGCCGCGCGCCGAGCGAACTCGGCGATGAAGCCTGCGCGCGTCACCGGCCCACCGGGCTCACGGCTCGCGTACGCGATCGCGCCGAGATCGCGCAGATCGTGGCGCTCGCCGCTCGTGCCGACGAACACGCCGGCGCGCCGGGAGGCGAGCACGGCGCGGGCGCCGCCCGCCGCGACGGCGCCGCGCGCGGCGCGAACGCCCACGACCACGCCGCGAGACTCCTGGGAGTCGAGCGAGGCTTCGGCCCGGAACTCCTCGATCAGCGCGCGATCGTCGAGCGCCGCGGCGATCTGCGTGGGGAGCCCTTCCGGATCGAAATGGGTGATGCGCTTGACGCCGGAAACGCCGGCGAGCGCGGCTTTCCAGAAGGCGTCCGCCTCGGCGCCGATCGGCGTCACCAGGTCGAGCCCGGTCACGACGATGCGCCGGCGCGCGCCCCGGTCACGCGAGGAGCGAGTAGCCACCGTCCACCGTCAGGATCTGTCCCTGGATCGCCTGCGCGGCCGGGCTTGCGAGGAAGTACACGACACCCGCGACCTCGTCGGCCGTCACGAGGGCGCCGCCCGGGGTGCGGGCACGGATCGCTGCCAGCGCGGCCGTGCCTTCCGGCATCGCCTGCCACACGTCGGTCTCCACGGCGCCCGCGGAGACCGTGTTGACCGTGATGCCCTTCGCCGCGAGCTCGACGGCGAGATAGCGCGTGAGCCCCTCGAGCGCCGCCTTCGAGACGCCGATCGATGCGTAGCCCTGGATGACGCGTCGGCTGCCGAGGCTCGACAAGGCGATGATCCGCCCGCCCGACGTCATGATCCGCGAGGCTTCCTGGGCGAGGATCAGGAGCGCGCGCGCGTTCGTCGCCATCACCCAGTCCCACTGCTTGGGCGAGAGATCGAGGCCCTCACGGAGCACGCCGGACGCCGCGTTGCTCACGAGCACGTCGAGGTGGCCGGCGCGCCGCTCGACCTCGGCCACCAGACGCTTGATCTCCGCCGGCTCCTTCAGGTCCGCCTGCAGCAGGTGCGCGGCGCCGCCGCGCAGCTCGACGTCGTGCGCCGTCTTTTCCGCGGCCTCGCGGTTCACGAAGAAGTTCACGAAGACCTGCGCCCCGGCTTCGGCGAAGCGAAGCGCGATCGCGCGCCCGATGCCGCGGCCGCCGCCGGTGACCAGGACGGCGCGCGGCGGCGCGTCACTCACCGCCGCCTCCCTTCGAGACCCCGGTCGACGAACGCGCAGCGCATCGCGCCCGTTGTCCTCAGGCTCCGGGAGCGAGTCGCCCGGCGGCCGCGAGCTGGCGGACGACGTACTCGGTGATCGCACGGACCGTCAGCCGGCTCATGACGACTTCCACGGCCTCCGGCGAGTGCAGGTTTTTCTCGAGGTAGTCGGTGAACTGATCCACGCTGAGCCCCGACAGGTCGAGCGGCGTCGACGCGAGGTCGGCGAGCATGCGCGTGACGAGGGCGCCGACGACCTCCCGCTCGTCGCCGGCGACCCGGGTGATCTCGTGCTTGGCGGCCATGTGCTCGAGCACCGCCCCGACCGTCGCCGGCGACACCATGCGCAGCTCGTCCGCCGGGACCGCCACCCGATATCGCGCCTCGAGCACGCGCGCCAGGACGCTCAGATCGCGCCACTCGATCCGGCGCTCCTGGATGAGCCGCATCGGCAGATCGACGCCGAACGTTTGCTGGCACTTGAAGCTCAGGTCGAGAAAGTCGATCGACTCGGCGCCGAGGTCGGACACCAGCGCGGCCTGCGCCGTCACGTTCGCCTCATCCACGCCGAGCGACTCGACGATGAGCTTGCCCACGCTCACGCGAACCCCGGCTCGCGACCAGATCCTCTTCGTGTCCGGCTCCATGCCGCTTCTCGCCTCCTCAGCCGATCCTCGAGTCCATCTCGATCAACCCCGGCGCGATCACGTTCACCGTGATGCCACGGGGCGTTAGCTCCGCATCATCAGGGCCGAGCATTCGCCGAAGAGCCCGATCGCGAGTACCAGGGCTGAACGGAACACCGGGGTCGTCGAAGTCGACCGGGCGGAGACGGCGGGCGGCAAGGTCGCGTAACGGAGCGCCGACGCGCAGGCGAGGAGCTCCACCGGGCTCGCCGCGGCACCGAGATCGGCGTGCGCCTCTTTCAGGCGCAGTCGCGGCGCCGAAGGCGCGACGGCGCCGAGGGTGCGCGCCAGCGCCGCGCCCTCGGCCCGGTCGTGGGCGGCGATCCCGTCGCCGTGCAGGCTCACCAGATCGGGCGCGGTCCGCGCTGCGTCGCAAAGAACAGCTCCTCGAGCTGGTCATCGGCGCCCCCGCACAGGGCGACGTCGAGATCGCCCTCGGCGATCAACCGCACGGCGTCGCCCACCGCGCGCGCGCCGCCGACGTGGCCCTCGGTGACCGCGCGGCAGAACCCCTGGGCGCCGTTCGCGATGGCCAGGTGACCGGCGATCAGGTTCGGCAGGGTCTTGAGGGAGAAGTCGAGCGGGTTGATCGAGCGCATGCAGAAGCCGCTGGCGCGCGCCATGTCGAGCACGCACGGCGCGTCCGGCGATTCGGCCGCGGCGAGATATTCGAGCATCGAGCCGAGGTCCCACGCGAGCATGTTCACGCCGAGCAGCACGCCGAATCGCTGGGGATCGCCGGCGCCGGGCGAGAGCGCCGCGTCCTCCATCGCGAGCGCGCCGGCGAGCATCGCCAGGAGCGTCGCGCGGTTCCAGAGCTTCTGCTGCTTTCGCGGTAGACGCGCGAGATGCGGCTGGATCGCCTCGGGCGCCACCTCGGCGCCGCGCGAGGCCGGTAGCCCGAGCGCGGCGAGCCGATCGCGGCGGCTCACCGCCGAGCGTCCCGCGTAGAGCGCCTCCCAGTGCTGATCGATCCCGACGCCGAGCGGCGAGACGACGCCGCGGCCCGTCAGCACCACGCTGCGCCCGGTCATGCCGGCGCCTCGACGCACACGAACAACAGCACTGCGGGCCGGGCGAGCGAGACGACTATGGCGTCAGAACAGCACCGCCAGCGCCGCAATCCCCAGCAGCGCCGCACCGATGGTCTGCGCGATATCGCGAACCGTCGGCAAGGTACGAATCTTTTCCTCTTCCTTGGGCGGCACGATGACGGTGTCGCCGGGCTCGACCGTGCGGATGTTCGTGAAGCTGGAGATGGCCGAGCCGTCGGCCTTCACGATGTGGGCTTCCTTCTTGTCGGCCTCTTTCGAGTAGCCGCCGACGCGGTTGATGTAGTAGTCGACGCCGGCGCCATCCTTGTGCTGGACCGACGTCGAGTTACGGACCGCGCCGATCACGAGCACCGAGTCGGGCGGCTCCGGCACGTTCAGGGTGTCGCCGTCGACCACGACGACGTCGTTCTCGCTCCCCTTGAGACGGTCGGGCCGGTCGAGGTGCACGACCATGCGGCCCACGACCACCTTCGAGGCCAGGAGCCGCAGCGCCTCGCGGCGCGCCTGCAGCGCCTGCTGCTGGGCGGCGACCTCTTCCTTCTCGGCGCCGACGATCACGGTCGAGGCCGAGGACAGCATGCGCTGCTCCTGAGTCTTGAGGAATGCGTCGAGCTGCTCCTGCTCGATCCGCCGGAGCGAGGCCCGCGTGAACGCCGCACCCTTGAGGAATGCACGATCGGTGAAGCCGCCGGCGCGCTCGAGCACCGAGGAGAGCTTTTCGCCTTCGGCGATGGTGTAGACACCGGGCCGCACGACCTGGCCGCCCAGGATCATCGTCCGAGCCGACTTGAGCTCGGTGCGTACCGTGACTTCGTCGAGCGGCTTCAGGAGCAGATCGTGGCTCGGATCGCCGCTCCACGCCTTCTTCAGATCGACCGAGAGGACCTCCATCGTCAGGTCGGGCCGACGGCGCGCAACCTCGACGCGCTCGGTGTACGCCTCGGGCAGGAGCCTGTCGGCCGGCAAGAGTTGGCCGATCCGCATCATCGGCTTGAGCTCGTACGCGCCGGGGTATCGCACCGCGCCGTCGACCTTCACGATGTTGTACACGCGCGGATCGGCCGGATGGATCAGCACCAGATCGCCCGCGTTGATGAGCGGGTTGCTCGCCTCGTCCCCTTTGAGGTAGTGACCGGTCAGGTCGACGTCGAGCGTCGCGCGCTCGGCGTCGGGCAGCGCGCGGACGATCTGGACGCGCTTGAGGTAGCTCGTGGGCGTGACCCCGCCCGCGAGGGTGACCACGTCGGCGAGGCGCGTGCCGGTCTGGACCTCGTAGATCGCCGGCCTCTTGACCTCGCCCGCCACTGCGACCACGTCACCGACGGTCGGCACGAAGATCGTATCGCCCGACTCGAGGCGGTAGTCGCGCGTCCGGTCGCCGCGCTGCAGGAAGTCGTACAGATCGACCCGCGCGACCTGGACGTTGCTGCGGAGCAGCCGCACTTCGCGGAGCGAGCCGAGCTTGGTCGGCCCGCCGGCGCTGAAGAGCGCGTTCGTCACCGTCGCGAGCGAGCTCAGCGTGTAGACGCCCGGCTGGCAGACTTCGCCCACGACGTGGACGCTGACGGTACGCAGCCGGCCCATGGTGACGCTCGTCTGGAAGCCGCGGAAGAACCGCGCGAGCTCGTCACGGATCAGGCGGTCGGCCTGCGAGAACGTGAGCCCCCAGATCCGGAGGTCGCCGACCTTCGGGAGCACGATGCGGCCGTTGCGATCGACCGTGCGAACCAGGGTGCTGTCGACCGCGCCCCAGACGTTGATCGTGAGATCGTCGCCGGGGCCGAGCACGTAGTCCGGCCCGACGGGGATGTCGTCGACCGGCGCGAACGTCGACACGGTGGCGGCGAACATCGAGTACCCGTACTGGCGCAGCGGCGCGCCGTAGGGCCCGAGGTACCCCTGAGACGTCTGGTCCGGAGTGCTCTGCCGCTGGGACAACGAGAACTGTTGCGGCGGCAGCAGAGCCTGTTGCGATTGCTGCGCCTGTTGCTGCAACTGGTTCTGCTGCAGCGGCTGTTGCTGCCGCGAGGGCTGCTGCTGGAAGCTCCCGATCTGCTGGACTCGGACCTGATCCAGATTGAACCCGGCCTCGATCCTGGAGAGATCCTCCATATCGGGCACAGACGGAGTCAGGCCGACGTTGGGTGTCCGCACGTCAGCGCCGGGTTGTTGGGTGACCTGAGCCGGAGCGCCCGGGGTGTTCTGAGAGACAGTGACCTGCGTGACGGTGGCCTGCGGCGCCTGCTGCTGGAAGAGCGGGGGCTCGGCCGGCCGCGAGCGCGGAATCGAGACGGTCTGATAGGGACGCGTGACGGCGCCGGGCTGGCAGAGGTTGGGCCCCACCGGTCCGGCGGGCCGCTGGATCATCTGGGGTTGCGTCTGGGGAAGCATCTGGAGCGGCTGCTGCTGAGGCCCACCGACATAAGGAGCGGTCGTGCTCGGCCCTGGAAGGTAGCGGCCGTAGGCCCCGTCACCGCCGCCCAAGGTGGGCGTCATCGGATATCCGTTCCCCTGGGTCGGCGTCTGCCCAAGGGCCGGAGAGGCCGCGAGGACGAAGTCGGACCCGAGCAGGGCGACGAGCGTCATCGTGGCGAAAAGCTTCCTCGAACGCATGTCCCTATCTCCTCCCGAGGTGCCAGATTCTACGCGAACGATCCTCATGCCGGGTAATCCGAATCTCAGGCCGCCCGCGACCGCCGAGCGGCGTCGTCATCGCGGGACAACGCCCCGGGTCGCGCGCGCGACCCACGCCGGCGGCCCGTTCAGGCGCTCGTCGACTAGCCGCAGGAGCTTGCGGCCCGTGCGCAAGGTCCCCGGCTCGAAGAACACGACGTCCAGGTCGATCAAGCGCTGACAGTACGCGAGCCAGGCGTCGGGCCGCGTCCGCTGGAGCGCGCCGAGCACCGCCTGAACCGCTCGTTCGCGCCGCGCTGCGTCGCCGGCGAGCTCGAGACGGAATTGCACGACGGTCGAGAGATCGCGCTCATAGAGCGCGACCTGCCAGTCGTTCGCGAGCCCCGGCACGGTGGCGAGCAGCGGCTCGAAGAAGTCCGAGTGGAGATTGCCCCACGCGCACGAGACCTGCTCGTCGAGCCGGCCTCGCAGGGGCGAGAGCCGGCGGAACGGGAGCCCGCACGCGCAGGGCTCCAGGACCCAGCGCGCCACGTCGCCCGTCCGGTAGCGGATCAGCGGCATCACCCGCCGGCTCACCGTCGTCAGCACGATCTCGCCGTAGCCGTCGGAATCGGCGTCCGCGAGCTCGACGCAGAAGTCGAACTCGTTCACGTGGTAGCCCGTCCGGTGCGTGCACTCGAAGCCGAGGATCGTCGCGGCCTCGGTCGAGGCGTACGTCATGCAGACCAACGCCCCCCAGAACGTCTCGAGCTCGGCGCGCGTGCGCGGCGTGACCCCCTCGCCGCCGCCGATGAGGAGCTTCATCGGCCCCGGTCGGCCTCGCTCCCGTGCGATCTCGGTCAGCCGCGCCAGCCAGAACGGATCGCTGACGATCACGTTGAAGCGATACTCGGCGAGCCGCGTATAGGCCTCGAGCGGGTCCACGCGCCCGACGACCATCGAGAACACCGGCGTGTAGCGCATCAGGCGCTCGACGAGCAAGGAGCCCAGACCCCAGTCGAGACCAAGCGTGGAGAGGAGGCGGTCGCCGCGTCCGAGCCCGTAGAGACCGAGCATGAGGCCGCCCTGGCGTGCGTTGTACTCGAGCTCGCGCCGGCTCAGGTAGACGCGTGTCACGTGGCCCGAGGTGCCCGAGCTCTCGATGGCGAGCTCGGGCGTCTCGGTGAGGAGCGCCTCGGGCCGGGTCTTGAGAATCTCCGGAGTCAGGAAGAACCCTCCCAGGTCCTCGGGTCGGTGGGCGCGTCCGACGTTGATGCGCGCGGCGGCGAAGGCGTCGCGGTACCAGGGCGCGCGCGCGGCGATCGCTCAGTTCGGCACGTCCGCTGTAGTTCGTGCGATCTCGATCCAGTGGACACCGTCGTAGGCAAAAGTGAGAGATCGATTCTTGCTGTCAGCGAGAGAGCTCCAGGGACCGAGCTTGTAGGCGCTGCCCCACCGGACAGGGTTGAGGTCTCCCCCGCTCGCATTGCGAATCGTGATCGTGATCACCTGACCGACCGTTCCATTGTCCGGGTCTCTGATCGTGACCGGAACGCCACTGGTGGCGGTGACCGAGAACCACGTGCCGAGCGCCGCGTTGACGCCCACCGTCGGGCCAAAGGGCAACATGACCCGTCTGGTCATCGTCAGGGTCTGTACCTGACCTCCATCCCATACCCGGAACCGACGGTTGGCGGCGTCCCACCAGGTCCGGCCACCTTCGGACGCGCCGAAGCCACCAGTCGCAAGGTCGCCGACAACGGCTCCCGCTTGCAAGTAGCTACGCCCCAGGACGGCGTTCCTCGAGAGGATCGGGTTGTTCAGCGGAAAGGCCTTGGCGATCCCGGCCCCGGTCAGGATGGGCTCGATGAAGATGTTGTCTCTTGTCAGATCGGGCCCAGCACCATCGGCGTAGTTGATGATGGTCGTCGCCGCTCCGTTCGGACTCTGGTAGGCGTTCGCGCCGACGAAGCCGCCGCGCGCGGCATTCAGCTGGATCGCCGGGAAGTCAGCCGCGGACGCCGCCCAGTTGATGAACGTGTTTCCCTCGATCGTGAAGCCGACCGTTCCGGATCCATCCGCTGTCTTGCCATCCGCGGCGTGCTTATCGAGGACGATCGGCGTCCGATAGACGCCCTCGAAGATGTTGCCGACGATCGTGGGGCCGACCATCGAGGTCACCCAGAACCCGTACTCGAATCCAAGCACGTAATTGTGGCCGAGCTGAGGGCCCATCCCGCCCCCGAGCGGGCCGGGGCGGAATTGCATTCCGATCGCCCCGGGGATCCGCGTCTCGTCAAGCAATGTATTGCTGGTGAGACGCGCGGCGCCGACCACCGTCGGAAAGGACACGGGGAATTTGACAGTTCTGAACCAGTTGGCGTCGATCAGGGCTTCCTGGCTGTGCGCGGCATAGATTCCGTAGCCGTGACTGTAGCTGAATACGCAGCGACGGATGAAGACGTTCCAGGCGCCGGTCGAGACGTTGACCGCGCGCGAATCGCCGAGCTCGATGAACCGCGAGGCACCGGTCGCTGCGGAGCCTAGGCCAGAAAACCCCAGGTCTTCCACGCCACCGAGATGAAAGAGGCTTCCGGGTTGCTGATTGCGACGGACCAGTCGGATGCCGGGACCGTCGAAGGCGACGCTGATGGTCGAACCAGTCAAATTCGTCGAGAAGCGGCTCACGCCTCGAAGCACGACGTTCGGGGGCACTTCGATCGACGCGGTGATTTTGTACGTGCCGACCGGGAAGAATATCTCGCGCGCCGCGGAGGTTCCGTCGAAGACGTGGCCGCCCGCGGCGATCGCGGAGACGATCGCCGCGGTATCGTCGGCGGCCCCGTCACCCCGTGCGCCGTACCGCTTTACGTTATAGACCGAGAGCGGCGAAAGATCCGGCTGGCTCTCGACGAGACGTTGTCCAGTCGCCACATGCGCCGACATCACCACCGCGACCGTACCAACAATTGTGCTCAACATACGGTTGCGCAGATACTTCACGTCGCGATCAGACCGCGCCCTGGCGGCGCCGAAGGTTCTTCATGTACTCGACCATGAAGGCGAGGACGATGCCGCCAAGGACCCATCCGATGCCCGCGATCGCGAGGTTCAGACCAAGGCGTGGCTTCGAGGGCCGTTCGGCCGGCACCGCCTGATCGAGCATCTGGACCACCGGCAGATCCCGTGCTTCACTGAGTCGGGCTTGCTCGACCATCTGGGTCAGCAACGTGACCAACGTTTCCTGGACCTTGACCTCGCGCGTGAGCCTCGCAAGCTCGAGTCCCACCCCGGGGACTCGCGCGAAGGGCACGCTGAAGTCTCGGCGATCGCCCGACGCATCGGGTTTCTGTGGTACGCCGTCGCCATATTGCATCTGCGCGAGCTGGTGATTCATCTCGTCGAGGCGTCGCCTGAGCGCCACGACTTCCGGATTGGCGTCGGTGGCGAAGTTACGCATGACCTGAAGCTGGACCTGGGAGGCAATGATCTCAGCCTTCAGCCGGGCCGCGGCCTCGATCGCGCCGCGCGTCTGGTCCTGGAGCACGATGGCTCGGTTCTGCTCTTGGAACCGGCGGAGCGCATCCTCGGAGGCGTCGAGACTGACCTTGCCCTTCGCCAGCTGTTCCGTCAGAAAGCCGCGCTGGCGGCCAGCCTCGCCGACACCGTAGCGGGCAACGAGGCGGTCTAGCTGCTCGACGTAGAAGTTGGCCATCTCCGAGGCGCGGTACGGGTCGGTGTCCTCGACGCGGACCGTGATCACGCCTTCTCTGGATATCGAAACGTTCGTCGAATTCTGCAGCCGCTTGATCGTGTCCTCGAGATATCGGACACGGTAACGCTCCTGCAGCTTGAAACGCTCCACGACGCGGAGAGCCATCGTACGACTCTTCAGTACACTGATCAGGAGATCTCGGTTCGGAGTCAGCGAGGGCAGCGATAGATTGGGGAGCTGCTGGGCGAGCCCGGTCAGAGCCAGCCCACTCAGGATGCTGTTGGCCGGACCCTCCTTCGGAGCAATCACCGACGCGGCCGACTCGTAGATTCGCGATGACACGAGCGTGGTCACGAGCGTCGTCAAAACGACCACGACGCCAAGAACCAGGATCAACCCGCGCTGTCGCCAGACGACCCGTGCGTAGTCCGACGCGGTGAGCTCGGTATCCGTGAGATCGGACGTTCCGAGCCGGTGCTCAGCCACGCCCCGCGCTCGACGGATGATAGGTCGGGACGATCGCGCGAAGCAACTCGAGCAGCGCAACGGTGTCACCCACGGCAGCCAGTTCCTCCAGTTGGCGAATTGCCGTAACGAGGGCCGCCGGCTCGAGGACCGCGCGCGAGCGAATACGGAGAATGCTGGCGACTGAGGATGGTTCGACTTCTTCGTCCTTGCCCACTAACTCTTCCGAAAGCTTCTCGCCCGGTCGGGGAGCCGTGAAGACGATCGGGATTTCGTCGCCCGGCACCAAGCCAGAAAGGCGAATCAGGTTGCGTGCCAGGTCAAGGATTTTGACCTGCTCACCCATCTCGAGCGCAAAAATGTCACTTCCCTTGGCCAGAGTCACCGCCTGCAGCACGAGACCGACCGCCTCCGGGATTAACATGAAGTACCGTCGCATTTCAGGGTGCGTCACCTTGACCGGCCCGCCGGACTTGATCTCCTCGAGGAATTGCGGTACGACGCTCCCGCTGCTCGCCAGAACGTTCCCGAAGCGTACCGCGGCAAAGACTCCCGGGCCGTTGCCATTTACGGTCTGAACGAGCATCTCGGCCACGCGCTTCGTCACGCCCATGACGCTGGTCGGGTTGACAGCCTTGTCGGTCGACACCAGCATGAAGCGTTCCACCCCATGCGCTACCGCCGCCTCCACCAGCATGCGAGAGCCGCGCACATTGTTGAGCACTGCCTCACACGGATTGTCCTCCATCAGAGGCACGTGCTTGTGAGCCGCGGCGTGGAGGACGATCTCCGGCCGATGCGTCCGCCACACTTGGCGCATCAGCGATTCGTCTGTCAGGTCCGCCACCACTGCGTGCACGCGGTCGGCGGCCGACCGGGCCACCTCGCACGCTATCGCGTACAAACCATTCTCGTAGCGATCGACCATCACGAGGCGCTTCGGATGCAATGCCACGATCTGGCGGCACAGTTCGCCACCGATCGATCCGCCCGCGCCCGTGACGAGGATCCGCTTGCCTTCGACGATCTGCCGCACCGGCTCGCTCTCCAGCGCAATCGGTACGCGATGCAGAAGATCCTCGACCGACAGGGTCCGGATCTGGCTGACCGTGACTCGACCGTCCAGGAGATCGCGGAGGCTCGGCAGGGTTTGGATCGGCACTTTGAACGCCTCGAGCGCCTGCACGATCCCGCGGATCGTCGCCGGTCCGGCGCGCGAGATCGCGATCAAGACGGCGTCCGGCCGCTGCTCCGCGATGACGCGGGAGAGATCGGCGCGGGTACCGAGCACCTTGATGCCGTGGATACGCTGGCCCACCTTGGCAACGTCGTCGTCCACGAAGCCGATGGGTTCGTACTCATAGAACGAATTGTTTCGCATGTCGCGCACGATCATCTCGCCGCTGTCGCCCGCACCGTAGATGAGAACGCGCTTGTCGCGGGCGGCCCGCGACTGCTTGCGGTAGAGACGTCGGCTCATCCGCAGCCCGCCGAGCATGAAGACCAGCAGGACACCGTCGATGAGGAAGACCGATCGCGGGTAGCTGACTAAGCCGAACCCCCAACGGATCAGCCCATAGAATGCGAGCGAGCCCGTGAGCGTAGCGATGACGATGTTGCGCAGATCCCAGAAGCCGGCGTAGCGCCACAGCCCTTCGTAGAGGCGGAACGGAATGAAGCTCACTCCACGGATCGCCAGCAGCCAGGGGAGCATCGAGACGAAGATGACCACTTGATTCCGCGGGATGTCGCCGTCGAAGGCGGCGGCCGTCAC
This sequence comes from Candidatus Rokuibacteriota bacterium, assembly GCA_003221615.1. Lineage (GTDB taxonomy): Bacteria > Methylomirabilota > Methylomirabilia > Rokubacteriales > CSP1-6 > AR31. The sequence continues at coordinate 21,012 of QHSQ01000354.1, forward strand.
CGCAGACGTCACCATCAGCGCGTACTCCGCCAGGACCGTCCTTCGGTGCCCCCAGCCGGCAAGAACGAGGCGTTGATAGTAGTGTTCGCGGTGGGGGCGCCACACGCGTTCACGCCGAAGAATGCGGCGCACCAGTGTCAACGTGGCGTCCACGACGAACGGAGAGAAGAGCAGGACAGGCACCCAGGGGTCGAAGAGCCCATCGCGGACTCCCATCAGCGACAAGGACCCCGCCAGAAAACCCAGAGGCACACTGCCGACGTCACCCAGGAAGATGCGGGCCGGCGGGAAATTGTGGACCAAGAAACCCGCGGTCGCGCCTACGACGAGGAGCGATACCCAGCCGACCATCGGCTGACCTCCTCGGAAGCTGAACCCGGCCAGGGCGGTGAAGCCGACGACCGTCATGCCGCCGGCGAAACCGTCGATGCCGTCCATGAAGTTGTACAGATTCGTCATCCAGACGAGCGCCAGCACCGTGATGGGCAGCGCGAGCAGCCCGAGGGATAGCCCGGCAGGGTTGAGCGTCAGCCGAGCGCCGAGAACGGCTACCGTCGCGGCAAAGGCCTGGACGCCAAGTCGTGTCAGCACCGTCGTCTCATGTAAGTCGTTCCAATACGAGTGGGCAGCAAGCACGGCCGCGGCCATTAGCACGACACCAATGCCGTCGCTCGATTCGGGCTGCGGGCGTCGGCCAAGCCATACCAGCACGATCGTGACGCCAACCATGAGTGTCGCCATGATGGCCACGCCGCCCGTACGCGGCATCGGCGTTGTGTGAAGCGCTCGATCACCCGGGTGGTCGACGGCACCGAAGTTCGGTGTGCAAGCCAGCCGATTCGTGAGCCAACCCGACGCCACGGCCGTGACGCTCACGAGGCCCAGGCCGGCCAGAATCACCTCGAGAGCGTTCGAGAACACGCCGGCGAGCCCAACGCTCCGGTCACGAGAATTCGCCACGCGCGTGGACTCGATCGACTGCGGCCGGCGCTGCTCGATTGAGCAAGAGCTCGTCGGTCGCGACGACGGCGCGGCCGCTCGCGGCGGCCTCGAGAAGCACCTTGGGAAATCCCTCTCGATATGACGGCAGGACGATCAGATTCGCGGCCCGGAGCGTGCGAGGCATGTCGTCGCGATGCCCCCACCATTCGACGACCCCCTCCGCCTGCCACGCCCTGAGCTGGTCCTCGGGTATCCCAGTGGGGTTCCGGGGATCGACCATGCCCACGAGGACGAAACGCGCGTCGATTCGGCGATCTGCCAGCACTCTCGCCGCGCCGACGAACTCACCGACCCCCTTGTCCCAGAGCAGGCGCGCGGCCAACATCACGACCGGCGTGCCCGTCGGCTCAGGCGACGCCGAGAAGAGGGACAGATCCACGCCTGCGCCCGGAATAATCAGCGCCGGTGTTTGACCGAGGATGCCCGACTGCATGAAATAGTTCAGGTCATCACGGTTCTGGAAAATGACTCGCGAGCCAGGTGTCGCGAGCGCCGAGCGCAGGACACGCTTCATCGTCGCTCGGAGCAGTCCGGCGCCGGTGACGGTACCGATGAATGACGAGCCGAGGCCGGCGATGGCGTTCACGATGCGCGGAACACGAGCCAACCGGGCCGCCCACGAACCGTACACGACCGGCTTGACGGCGATGTGGTGCACGACATCCGGACGCACCCGCCGATAGAGCTGCGTGATCTCCAGGACAGCAGCCAGGTCCCGCACGCTTGGCGCCCCACGGCGAAGGCGACCGAGTGGACACACCGTGAGGCCTGCCGCCCTGATCCTGTCCGCGTGAGCGGCGACGCGAGTCGCCACGAAGACCTCGAAGCCGGCGCGCCGCGCGGCGCACGCGAGGTCGATGCGGTGCGACCAGAAGTGCCAATCCTCGGTGACGAGCAAGAGCAGACGCGGGCGCGCTAGCGCCATCGCGTCAGCCACGCCTGGAACATGAGCACGTTCCAGAGCGAATAGTGCCAGTCTCGCTCGCCCCCGAGATGCTCGGCCCACTTCGCACGGATGGGCTCCGGGCGAAAGAATCCTTGGGCGGCGATCCGCTCCTTGGCGAGGAGATCCTCCGCCCAGTGGCGGAGAGGCCCGCGGAGCCAGCTCCCGATGGGAATACCGAAGCCGCTCTTGGGCCGCTCGATCAGCTTGCGCGGCACGTAGCGGTCGAGGACCTGGCGCAGGAGCCATTTCCCGCGGCCGTCGCGGAGCTTCATCTCCGGGCGCAAGCTCCACGCGAACTCGATCACATGGTGGTCCAAGAACGGCACGCGGGCTTCGAGACTCACGGCCATGCTGGCGCGATCGAGCTTGACCAGGATGTCGTCA
>QHSQ01000420.1 GCA_003221615.1 Candidatus Rokuibacteriota bacterium
ACCGTCAGGACTCGGTCCTGGTGATCCTCGACAACTTCTACGCGGCGGCGACGGGCCAGCACCACGTGCCGTCGACCGGCAAGAACGCGCGCAACGAGCCGCTGCCGATGACGATTCCGGATGCCCTGCGCGGCCTCGGCGTGAAATGGATCCGCACGGTGAACTCGTACCGGATCGCCGAGGTGATCGGGACGATGCGCGACGCGCTGACGACGCGCGTCCCGGGGCTCAAGGTGGTCATCGCCAGGAACGAGTGCATGCTCGAGCGCCAGCGTCGCGAGCGGCCCAAGCTGCGCAAGCTGGCTGCCGCCGGTCACCAGGTGGTCCAGCCGCGCTTCGGCGTGGACCCGGACGTGTGCACCGGCGATCACTCCTGCATGCGCCTGAACGGCTGCCCATCGCTCACGCTCCGCGACAACCCCGATCCGCTGCGCGAGGACCCGATCGCCCACGTGGACGACACGTGCGTGGGCTGCGGCGTCTGCGGCGAGGTCGCCCACGCCGCGGTGCTGTGTCCGTCCTTTTACGAGGCCAAGGTGATCACGAACCCGTCCTGGTGGACGCGGTTCGTGAGTCGTCTGCGCGCGGCCGTCATTCGCCGGCTCGCGACCGCCGGGACGTGACCGACGCGCCACTCCTGAGCCTCCTGGTCCCGGCGGTCGGCGGGCAGGGGGGCGGCGTGCTGCTCGACTGGATCGTCGACGCCGCGCTCATCGACGGCTATCCGGTCCACGGGACTTCGATCCCGGGTGTCGCTCAGCGGACGGGGTCTACGACCTACTACGTTGAGCTTTCGGGTGAGCGGAACCAGTCGGTCGACGGAACGCCGATCTTCTCCCTGTATCCCGTGCCCGGAGCCCTCGACGTTCTGCTGGCCCCGGAGTTCCTCGAGGTCGGGCGCTCGATCGAGCTCGGATTTCCGTCGCCGGGCCGCACGACCATCATCGCCAGCACGCACCGTCTGTACTCGATCCACGAGAAGATCGTGACCGGTCGCGGCATCTATCCGATCGAGAAGCTGCAGGCCGCGGCCCGAGCCTTCTCGAAGCGGCTGATCGCGTTCGACGCGCTGGCGCTCGCCCGCGAGCACGGGACCGAGGCGAACGCCGTGCTACTCGGGGCGCTCGCCGGCTCGGGTGTCCTGCCGCTCAGCGCGGAGGCCTTTCGCGAGGCTATTCGGACCAAAGCCGTTCAGGTGGAAGCTAACCTCCGCGGCTTTGAAGCAGGGTTTGCGGTGGCGGCTGGGCCCGCGGCAGGCGCTGGGGAGGGGTCACGGGGCTTCGGAACCCCACTCGCCCCGGACCCCTCCCGGGCGACCCCCGCCGGCCCCGCCGTCACCGCTACGAGCCCGGACATAGAAAGGATCGTGGTGGGCTTCCCGGAGGGGCTTGGGGCGATTGTGCGGGAGGCTGTGGCACGGCTGGTCGACTATCAGGACCGCGCGTATGCGGAGCGGTATCTGGAACGTTTGCGGCCGTTCGTCCAGGGTGGCGATCTCGAGCTCGGCCGGATCGTTGCGCGGCATCTGGCGGTGTGGATGACGTATGAAGACGCGGTGCGCGTGGCTCAGCTCAAGACGCGGGCCAGTCGGTTCGAGCGCATCCGCCGCGACAAGGCCGTCGGCGCCGGCGAGCTCGTCGTGACCGACTTTCTCAAGCCCGACCTCGACGAGCTTTACGGCGTCCTGCCGTACCGGCTGGTGGCGCCGTTCGCGCGCTGGGCGGAGCGCCGCTGGCCGAATGGTCGCCCGACGATCGGTCAGCACGTGAAGACCACGACGGTGAGCGGGTTTTTGCGAGTCTGGATGCTCACATGGCTGCGGCCGCTGCGCCCGATCTCCTACCGCGCTCGCGAGGAACACGCGCGGATCGACCGCTGGCTCAGCGCGGTGACCCGGTGCGCGACATGGGACAACGCGCTGGCCTGCGAGGTCGGGCGAGCCGCTCAGCTCGTGAAGGGCTATGGCGACGTCCGGCGCCGAATGGTGGGCCACTTCGACCGGCTGCTCGAGGCCGTCATGCGCGCCGCCCAACACGACGCGGCGACCGGCGGGAAGTTCGAGACGTCGCGCTCGCTCGCCGCGCGATACCGTACGCTCGTCCTGCAAGGGCCCGAGTCGGAAGCTGCCGCGGCGGCGCTGGCCACCGAGGGGCTCGCGCGGTCTTAGCCGGCGGCCGGCGGAAGGGCTACGCGGGCGTCCGGCGAATCAGATCGCGCAGGCGCTCGGCGTCGCGGGGGTCGAGGCGGACGAACGTGAACGCCTGGCCGTCGGGGTCCGCGCGGACCAGGATGGCGATGACCTCGATCGGCGGCCCACCGTCGGGCGGCGTGAAGATGGCCCGGCCGATCGTGTCGGTGTCGAGCGAGGCCGCGAAGTGCGCCTTCATGCCCGACACGCCCACCTCCATCAGCGTCCCCTCGTGCTCGCGGCCGTTGTATTCGCAGAGACGTGCCGGAAGCGTCAGGCGTGCGCGGGTCGAGCGTCGCTTCTCGGGGCGTCGCTCGAGCTCGGCGACGCGGCTCATCGCGTGCGGCTCGAGGAAGGTCAAGACCTCGTTCAGCCGATCCAGCTGGACGGGCTTGCCCATGAAATCGGCCGCGCCCAGCTTCAAGCACTCGCGCGCCTGGCTCTCGTTGACGACGCCCGAGACGGCCACGATCGGGACGCCGAGCGCCCGCACCGGGCGGAGCTGGAGGAAGTCGAGCCCGCTCATACCCGGCAGCTGGACGTCGAGAAGAATCGCGTCGAGTCGTTCGGTCTTCAGCGTGGACAGCGCGGCTTCGGCGGTATGGACGACGAGGGGATGGTGACCGAGCTCGACGAGAAAATCGCGGAACACATCGCCGAGGTCGACCTGGTCCTCGACTACGAGCACCCGCATCTTCGTTTCACTCTAGCACGATAGGTACGACTTCCACGACGAACGGAGAGCGTGAGGGCGATTCGAATTCGCCCGTGAGGGCGACTCGAACCCGCGTGCTATACTGAGGGCCCGTTGTATCTCGAAGGAGGTATCTTGTCGAGCTACCTGCCCGTGCTCATCTTCGCGGTGCTGATCATCGGCTTCGGCGTGGTCTCGCTCGCGGTGGCGCGGCTGCTGCGTCCGAGCCGCCCCGGTGCCGTCAAGCTCATGAACTACGAATGTGGCGCCGAGCCCATCGGGACCGCATGGGTGCAGTTCCCCGTCGGCTTCTACCTCGTCGCGCTCGTGTTCATCGTCTTCGACGTCCTCGCGGTCTTCCTGTTTCCGTGGGCGCTGGTACTCCGCAGCGCCGGGCTCGGCGCGTTCTGGGTGATGGCGGCGTTCGTCGGGATCCTGGGGCTCGGCTGGCTCTACGCATACCGGGAGGGTGTTCTCGAATGGAAGTGAAGCCACCCGTTCCGCAGATCCCCGCGCCCGTCTGGAGCGAGTTCAAGGATCTGCAGGAGTGGGAGAAGTACCACCAGTCGCGTCAGGCCGACGACAAGACCTCGAACGCGCTCGCCTCGATCGCCGACGCGATCCACCACATGCCCGGGGGCTGGATCGTCACGACGTCCACCGACAAGATCTTCAACTGGGCGCGCAAGAGCTCGATCTGGCCCGTCACGTTCGGGCTGGCGTGCTGCGCGATCGAGATGATGGCCACGTTCGCGTCGCGCTTCGACGTCGAGCGCTT
>QHSQ01000111.1 GCA_003221615.1 Candidatus Rokuibacteriota bacterium
CCTCGGCGGCCGCCCGCATCAGGTAGATGCGGCCGCGCGGCGAGTCCATCTCCTCGCCGAGCACGCGATAGGTCGGGCACTGCGGCAGGCAAATCCCGCAGTGCACGCATTTCCTGATCTCGTCGAGCTCGGGCCCGTCGCCGTCGGGGGCGCTGGCCGCCATCAAAGGCCTCCGACGTAGCGGCCGGGGTTCAGCACTCGCTTGGGATCGAACTCGTTCCGCAGAGCGCGCATGAGGCCGAGCGCGCCCGGCTCGACCGGCCCCCATGGATCGACCGTCCTTCGAAGCTCGACCGGACCGCGCGCGATGACCGCGCTGCCCCCGACGTCGCCGACCCAGGCCCGCACGCGTGTCGTGACGGCGGCCATCTCGGCGACGCTCGCCCCGCCCATGAGAAGTCGTAAGGTCCCGAAGCTGGCACACCCGCTCAGCCTCACGTCCGCGTTGGACGCCGCGGTCCGCACGATGTCCCCGATGGCGTCCACGGTGTCGGCAAGGTGTCCGGCGAGCGAGGTCACGTGAAGGGCCGTCCAGCCTGGTGGCGGCTCCATCGCGGAGCTCACCTTGCTCCAGAACCCTTCGGGCAGCGGGACGACCCCTGCGTCGACTGCCTTCGCCAGCGCGCCCAGACGCTCTCCTTGGTCGCGCACCGCGTCGGCGACGCTCCCGATCGAGACCGCGACACCTGCGCTTCCAGACTCGGCGAGGAGCCGCCTCGCGGCGTTGTCGTTGAAGAGCTCGACGCGGCTCGGCTGGAGCGGGGAATCGATGAGACGCGCGACGAAGTCCTGCGCCGCCTGAGGCCGATCCAGGGGAACGAGCCAGGAGCGCTCGGAGTCCGGCAGCGGATGGAGTCGAAGCGTGAGCTCGGCGAGCACACCGAGCGTGCCGAGCGCCCCCACCATCAGCTTCGGGACGTCGTACCCGCTGACGGACTTCACGACCTTCGAGCCGCCCCAGGTCACGACGCCGTCGGGTTGAACGAACCGCACGCCGAGCAACAGGTCACGCAGGCCGCCAAACCGCGCTCGGAGCGGACCGCTCGCGTTGGTCGCCGTGACGCCGCCGAGGGTCCGTGCGGCGATACCAGGCGGATCGATCGGCAGCCACTGGCGGTGCGGGGCGAGCAAGGCCGCCAGCGTGCCGGCCGCCATTCCCGCCTGGACCGTGATGGTCAGGTCGTCCGGGTTGTACTCGATCACCCGATCGAGATCCGCGAGATCGAGTACGACGTCGACCCGCGACGGCGGGTGGCCGAGCTCGAGCGAGCTACCGGTCCCGCGTGGGACGACCGCCAGCCCGGCGTCCTGGGCGAGCGCGATCACCCGGCTCAGCTCGTCGATCGACGCCGGACCCACCACCCAGCGCGGGCGGAGCCCATCGACGATCGCGGCATCGAGGGAGCCGATGTCGTCGCGCACCCGGTCGCGACCGGCGATCGTGACGAGGGCTTCACCGATCGAGCGCGCCGCGACGGGCATCGCGGTGCTAGATCCAGGCGCCGTCGGGCACGCGCGGTCGTGCCGGACGGAATCCCTCGCCGCAGGCCGGGTGCGAGGGCAGCAGCTTGCCGGGATTCATGATCAGATCGGGATCGAACGCGCGCCTCAAGCGATACATGAAGTTCAGGTCCGCTTCGGCGTACTGCAACGGGAGATTTTTGGCCTTGTCGAGGCCGACGCCGTGCTCCCCGGTCACCGTGCCACCCATCTCGATGCAGGCGCGCAACAGATCCTCGTTCGCGGCCTTCGCGCGCTCGAGCTCCTCGGGCTCACGGTCGTCGTACAGGATGAGCGGGTGGAGGTTGCCGTCCCCGGCATGGAACACGTTGGCGATCTGGACGCGGTGCCGCGCGCCGATCGCGATCAGCTCGCGCATGATCGCCGGAAGCTTCGAGCGCGGGACGACGGCGTCCTGGAGGAGATAGGTCGGCGCGAGTCGTCCGACCGCTCCCGCGGCTTCCTTTCGGCCCTTCCAGAGGAGCGCGCGCTCGGCGACGTCGGCGGCGACGCGGACCTCGAGCGCCCCGCGCTCCCAGCAGATCCGCGCCGCGCGCTCGCCCTGCGCCTCGACCTCGGCGGCCGGGCCGTCCAGCTCGATCAGGAGGACGGCGGCGGCGTCCTTGGGATAGCCGGCGCCGGTGCCCTCGTTGATCGCGCGGATCATCAGCTCGTCGAGCATCTCGAGCGCCGCCGGGACGATGCCGGCCGCGATGATCGCGGAGACCGCTTCCGAAGCGTCCTCGATCGCGGTGAACGAGGCGAGGATCGTCTTCACCGCTTCGGCGACGTGGAGGAGACGGACCGTGACCGCCGTGACGATGCCGAACGTTCCCTCCGAGCCCACGGCCGCGCCCAGGAGGTCGTAGCCCGGCCGCTCAGCCCCCTTGCCGCCCAGGCGGACCAGCTCGCCTGTCCCGGTCACCAGCTCGAGCCCGAGGACGTGGTTCGTCGTGATCCCGTACTTCAGGCAGTGGGGCCCGCCGGCGTTGGTCGCGACGTTGCCGCCGATCGACGAGACCATCTGGCTCGACGGATCGGGCGCGAAGAAATATCCGCTGTTTGCGACGGCTCGGGTGAGAGAGAGGTTGATCAGGCCGGGCTCGACCGTCGCGCAGCGATTGGGGAGGTCGATTTCCAGGATCGCGTCCATTCTATTGGTGCCGATCATCACGCCGCCGGCGGGGGCCATGGCGCCCCCGATCAGCCCGGTGCCCGAACCCCGGGGCACGATGGGGACGCGCTCGCGCCGGCACAGCTTCACGATCTCGACGACCTCATCGGCGCGTCTGGGCAGAGCGACCGCGTCCGGGGCGCCCTTGTAAAAGGTGTGCATGTCGCACTCGTAGACGAGGCGACCTTCGAGCGTACGCACGAGCCCGGCGGCGCCGACGATGCGCTCGAGCTCCTGGAGAAAGGGGCCACTCAGGGGCATGTGGAACGCCCCATGGGGCGGACTACGAGATCTTCCAGGTGTCTCCCGACGTCAGGAGCTTGGCGATGTCGCCGGGCCCGCGCTCCGAGATCGCCTTCTGCTCTTGCTCGAGCATGAGGTCCTCGTACACCGGGGCGTCGACCGCGGTGAGCACACCGACCGGGATCGGAAAGTCCGGCGCGAAGAGGTCGGCGAGGAGCTTCGCCGCGTTCACGTTCTTCTCGTCGTGAACCCAGAGCGCGCTCTCCGGAACGTCCTTGGCGCGCACCACCTTGGGGGTCACGCCCTCCATGATCAGGGCGCGGCGGTCGTCGGGCGGGCCGAAGAGCAGAGGCTTGCCGTGCTCGAGCCGAAGCTCGTGCTGGACCTTGGACTCCCGGTCATAGATCACGTTCCACGCGAGATCGTTGTACACGTTGCAGTTCTGGAGGATCTCGACGAACCCTGTGCCCTTGTGCTTGGCGGCCCGCTTCAGCATCTCGTCCATGTGCGGAATGTTGCGGTCGACGGTGCGCGCCACGAAGGTCGCGCCGCAGCCGAGGGCGAACGCGAGCGGATTGATCGGACGGTCCGCCGAGCCAACCGGCGTCGACTTCGTCACCTTGCCGAGCTCGCTCGTGGGCGAGTATTGCCCCTTCGTCAGCCCGTAGATCCGGTTGTTGAACAGGAGGATCGTCAGGTTCACGTTGCGGCGCAGGACGTGCAGCATGTGGTTGCCGCCGATCGAGAGCCCGTCGCCGTCGCCGGTGACCACGAAGATCTTCAGCTCGGGCCGCGCCACCCGGAGCCCGGTGGCGATCGCCGGCGCCCGGCCGTGGATCGTGTGGAAGCCGTACGTGTTCATGTAGTACGGGAAGCGGCTCGAGCAGCCGATCCCCGAGATGAACACGATGTCCTCTTTCGGAATGCCGAGGTCGGGCATCGTCTTCTGGATCGCCGAGAGAATGGCGTAGTCGCCGCAGCCGGGGCACCACCGCACATCCTGATCCGATTCGAAGTCCTTCTTCGTGTACTTCGGCGCTTCCTTGGCTCCGGCCCCGCTCGGGGTCATGGCTTGCTCCCGAGAAGCTGGTTGATGGCTTCGTGGATTTCCTCGGACGCCAGCGGCAGGCCGCGCACCCGGTTGAACCCAACCGCGTCCACCAGGTATTCGGCGCGGAGTACCCGCACGAGCTGTCCGCTGTTGATCTCGGGGACCAGCACTTTGCGGTATTCCCGCAAGATGTGGCCGAGATCTGGGGGAAGTGGATTGAGATGGCGCAGGTGGACCGAGGCGACGGACTTTCCGGCCGTCTGCGCTTGCTCGACCGCCGCCGTGATCGCGCCGTAGGTGCCGCCCCAGCCGACGACGAGGAGATCGCCGGTGGCCGGGCCGTTGATCGAGGTCGGTGGAATCTCCTGGGCCACGCGCCGGACCTTCTCGGCTCGCGTGCGCACCATGTGGTCGTGATTTTCCGGGTCGTAAGAGATGTTCCCGGTGACGTCCTGCTTCTCGATCCCGCCGATCCGGTGCTCGAGACCCGGCGTCCCCGGCCGCACCCACGGCCGCGCGAGGGTGGCCGGGTCGCGGAGATACGGGAAGAAGCCTTCCCTTTCCGTCCTGAACGCGATCTCGATCGGCGGTAGCTTCGTCGCGTCGGGGATGAGCCACGGCTCTGAGCCGTTCGCCAGGAACCCGTCGCTCAGGACGATCACCGGGACCATGTACTTGGCGGCGAGCCGTACGGCCTCGTAGGCGATGTAGAAGCAGTCGCCGGGCGTGGCTGGCGCCAGCACGATCACCGGGGCCTCGCTGTTGCGCCCGTAGAGCGCCTGCATGAGGTCGGCCTGCTCCGTCTTCGTCGGCATGCCCGTCGACGGCCCGGCGCGCTGGATGTTCAGGACGACGAGCGGCAGCTCCGCCGTCACGGCGAGGCCGATGCCCTCGCTCTTGAGCGCGATCCCAGGACCGCTCGAGGCGGTGACGCCAAGTGCCCCGCCGAACGAGGCGCCGATGGCGGCGGTGACGGCGGCGATCTCGTCCTCGGCCTGGATCGTCCGCACGCGGAAGCGCTTGTGCATGGCCAGCTCGTGCAGGATGTCGCTGGCGGGCGTGATCGGGTAGGCGCCGTAGACAACCGGGACCTTCGATCGCTGGGCGGCGGCGAGGATGCCCCACGCCAGGGCGCGATTGCCGGTCATCGCCCGGTAGAGTCCGGGCGCCATCTCCGCTGGCTCGATCGCGTAGTGCTCGCCGAAGATCTCGGCCGTCTCGCCGAAGGCGTGACCGGCCTTCAGCACGCGCGTGTTGGCTTCCGCGATGTCCTTGTTCTTCGCGAAGCGCTTCTCGATCCAGACCAGGGTCGGCTCCAGCGGTCGCGTGTAGATCCACGAGACCAGACCGAGCGCGAAGAAGTTCTTGGTCCGGTCCTTTTCCTTCGTGTTGAGCGGAAGGTCCTTGATGGCCTCATGGGTGAGGCCGGTCATGTCGACCTTGTGCAGGCGGTAGCGCTCGGCCAGCGCCGGCTCGTCGAGCGGATTCGCCGCGTAGCCCGCCTTGTCGAGGTTCCGCTTGTCGAACGCCTGCGTGTTGACGATCAGGAGGCCGCCGGTCTTGAGGTCCCGCAGGTGCACCTTGAGCGCGGCCGGATTCATCGCGACCAGACAGTCGAGACGGTCGCCCGGCGTGTACACGCGCTGGCTCCCGAACTGCAGCTGGAAGCTCGAGACGCCGAAGAGCGTGCCGGCCGGCGCGCGGATCTCGGCGGGGAAGTTCGGCAGCGTGGCGAGATCGTTCCCCGCCCACGCGGATTCGGTCGTGAACTGCTCGCCGGTGAGCTGCATGCCGTCGCCGGAGTCGCCGGCGAAGCGGATCACTGCCCGATCCAGCGCTTTGCGCGACTTCTCGACGCCGGTGGCGGGAGTCGCTATCTGGCCCATCTCGTCGTGTCTCCTCGCTCGCCCTGCGCAGTGATATCCCGCGAGCCTGGCACGGGAAATTCGCTACTGCTACAGAGGCTAGCCCAGCCGGACGTCGTCAGGTCACGCACCGGCAGACCAAAGGCCATTCTATCGGACCGGGACGGCACGGGCAAGATTCCCTGAGGGTTTGCCGGCCGCATCCGCGCAAAAGCTGCGGAACCCCATCAGCCGGCGTCGACCTCCTGGGGGTGCTTGATGGTGTCGCCCGGCCGGAGGTTCAGGACCGCTTCGGGAAACAGGCTCGCGAGCCAGCGGACCACGTCGCTCACGGTGACGACGCCGATCGGCCGGCGCTCCCCGTCGACCAGGGGGATCGTCCGGTAGCCTGCCACGCTCATGCAGTGGATCGCGTAGGCCACGCGATCGCTCGCGGTCAGCGCCTCGGGGTTCCGCGTCATCACCTCGCCCAGCGGCGTCCTCCGGGCGTCGAGATCCCGGCCGACCACGCGCGTCAGGACGTCGCGCTCGGTGAAGATCCCCGCGAGTCGGCCCTGGCCGTCCGTCACGAGCACGCCCGCCTGCCGATGGGCCAGCATCGTCCTGACGGCCTCGTGCACCATGGCCGCCTCCGGGAGACAGATCGGCTCGGCCGGAGACAGGACCGCGATGGTGTCGTTCAGCAGAGGTCCACTGGTTTCGCGCAGGTCGTCCGTCTTGTGGAGGTCGTCGTCGATCGTCGCGGAATACTCGTCCTCGAACTCACCACCCATGACTTCCCTCCCCGATCCGATCCTAACCCCTCGCTCCGGGCGCGGCAATCGTGGGGTCTCTCGCGTTTCACGAGCGCGCGGCGACCCGCGCCGGCTCCTCGTTGGCGTCCTTGAGCAGCTGGATGAATCGGCTGACGGTCGGCGTCAGGGGCTTCTGGCGGCGATGGATCAGGCCGACCGGTCGGACGAGATCCGCGATTCCCATCTGGACGACCGCCAGGGTGCGGATCGAGGCCTCGTTCTGCACGGTGTGGCGCGGCAAGATCGAGACGCCGGCGGCGATGATGATCGCCTGCTTGATCGTCTCGATGTTGTCGAACTGCATCACGGTGTTCACCCGCACGTTGTGCTGGCGCAGCGCGCGGTCGATCGCCTTGCGGATCGTCAGACCGGCGTCGAAGGCGATGAACGTCTCGCCATTGAGATCGTCGGGCATGACGATGCGGCGGCGCGCCAGGCGGTGGTTCGGATGGCACACGAAGGCCATCGGCTCGGACCGGAGCGGCACGATCGACAGGGCGCGATTGGCCGGCGGATACGACATGATCCCGACGTCGGCCTCGCCCTGCACGACCGCCTCGACAACCTTGTGCGGATGCAGGCATTCGAGCTGGACGCGCGCCTCCGGGTAGAGGGACATGAAACGCTGCATGTGCCGGCTCACGTCGTGCAGGCCGACCGAATAGATCGCCGCGACGCGCACGGTGCCATCGACCCGGGCCTTCACGGCGGCGATCCCCGCCTTGGCCTTGTCCCACGACTCGAGGAGCCCGCGGCACGCCTCGTAGAAGGCCTGACCTTCGGGCGTCACGACGAAGGGCCGCTTGGTCCGGTCCAGGAGCGCCACGCCGAGCTCGGTCTCGAGCTGTTGCATCGCCTGGCTGGCCGCCGACTGGGAGACGAAGTTCTGGGTCGCGCCGCGCGAGAACGAGCGAAGGCGCACGACGTCGCAGTAGAGCCTCAGGGTCTCGAGGTGCACGGCGCGATTATAAGAGTTTCTGATACTTATCATCCAACTTTTTGGGGATGATTAATAGTGGGTTTGCCTGTACTATCGTGCAACTGTTTTCACAAAGGGGATGCCGCGATGGCTGAAGCTCGACGCCGATCAGCCGTGCCCGGACCGCCGCCCGCTCAGGGTCTCTACGACCCGGCTCACGAGCACGACGCCTGCGGCGTCGGCTTCGTCGTCGACATCAAGGGCCGCCGGTCGCACATGATCGTCCGCCAGGCGCTCTCGGTCCTCATCAACCTCCTCCACCGGGGCGCGTGCGGCTGCGAGGCGAACACCGGCGACGGCGCCGGCATCCTGATCCAGATTCCGGACACGTTCCTTCGTCGCGAGTGCGGCCGCCTGGGCATTCCCCTGCCGCCGGCCAAGGAGTACGGCTGCGGGCTCGTGTTCTTGCCGCGCGCCCCGGAGCAGCGCGACCGCGTGCGCGCGCTCCTGCATTCGATCGTCGACGAGGAGAGCCAGCGGCTCCTCGGCTGGCGGGAGGTTCCCACCGACGACCACCTGCTCGGGGCCAGCGCGCTCTCGGTCGAGCCGCACATCACGCAGGTCCTGATCGGTCGCGGGCCGGGTGTGCGGAGCCAGGCGCACTTCGAGCGCAAGCTCTATGTGATCCGCAAGCTCTTCGAGAAGGCCGTCGTGGCGCTCGATATTCCGGAAAACAAGTTCGCCTACATGCCGAGCCTCAGCTCGAACACGCTCATCTACAAGGGTATGCTCAGCGCGGATCAGATCGAGACGATGTACCCCGATCTCACGGATCCCGACTTCGAGTCGGCGCTCGCGCTCGTGCATCAGCGGTTCAGCACCAACACCTTCCCGTCGTGGCCGCTCGCGCACCCGTACCGCTACATCGCGCACAACGGCGAGATCAACACCCTGCGCGGCAACATCAACTGGATGCGCGCGCGCGAGGCGCTCTGCCGGTCGGAGGCGCTCGGGGACGATCTGAAGAAGGTGCTGCCGGTGACGCGCGACGGCCTGTCGGACTCGGCCACGTTCGACAACGTGCTCGAATTCCTGGTGATGAACGGGCGGTCCCTGCCGCACGCGATCCTCATGATGATCCCCGAGCCCTGGCAGAACCACGAGTCGATGAGCCCGGAGCGGCGCGCGTTCTACGAGTATCACTCCTCGTTGATGGAGCCGTGGGACGGGCCGGCCTCGATCGCCTTCACCGACGGAACCGTCATCGGCGCCGTGCTCGACCGGAACGGGCTGCGCCCGTCGCGCTACTACGTCACGACGGACGGCATGGTCGTCATGGCCTCCGAGGTGGGCGTCCTCGACATCCCCGCCGAGAAGATCCTCATGAAGGAGCGGCTGCACCCCGGAAAGATCTTCCTGGTCGACACCGCCAAGGGGCGCATCGTCGACGACGAGGAGATCAAGGCGCAGCTGGCCGCGGAGCATCCGTACGCCGACTGGCTCCGGGACAACCTCGTGCACCTCGAGGAGCTCAAGGCGCATCCGGTGCCGGCGGCCGACCACGCCACCGTGCTGACGCGGCAGATCGCGTTCGGCTACACGCACGAGGATCTTCGGATCCTGCTCGGCCCGATGGCCAAGAACGGCGAGGAGCCCATCGGCTCGATGGGCACCGACACGTCCCTGGCGGTGCTTTCGAATCGTTCCCGGCCGCTCTACGACTACTTCAAGCAGCTCTTCGCGCAGGTGACCAATCCCCCGCTCGACCAGATCCGTGAGGAGCTCGTGACCTCGATGGAGTCGACGGTGGGGCCCGAGCGGAATCTCCTCGTGCCCGAGCCGGAGTCCTGCCGCCAGATCGTCCTGAAGGACCCGGTGATCACGAACGAGGAGCTGGCCAAGCTCGCTCACGTCGGCGAGCACGGCTTCAAGGCGCTGACGTTGCCGATGCTCTATTCGGTCGCCGAGGGGGCGGCGGGTCTCGAGCGGATTCTCGAGCTGCTCCAGCGCCGCGCCAGCGAGGCGATCGCCGAAGGCTACAACGTCATCATCCTCTCGGATCGCGGCATCAGTCGCAAGACGGCGGCGATCCCGAGCCTCCTGGCCACGGCATCCATGCATCACCACCTGGTCCGGCGCGGAGAGCGCACCCGGTGCGGGCTCGTAATCGAGACCGGCGACGCGCGCGAGGTGCATCACCTCTGTCTCCTGATCGGTTACGGCGCGGGCGCGGTCAATCCGTGGGTCGCCTTCGAGACGATCGACGACATGATCAGCGAAGGCCTGCTGACCGACACCGACCGAGCGAAGGCGATCAAGAACTACATCAAGGCCTTGAACAAGGGAATCCTCAAGGTCATGGCCAAGATGGGGATCTCCACCCTTCAGAGCTACACCGGCGCCCAGATCTTCGAGGCGATCGGCCTCGACGGCGACCTGGTGCACCGCTACTTCACCGGCACCGTCTCGCGCGTCTCCGGCATCGGCCTCGACGTGATCGCCGACGAGGTCCGGCGGCGCCACGAGCGCGCGTTTCCCGAGCGGCCGGTCGGCGCCGAGCTCGACTGGGGCGGCGAGTACCAGTGGCGGCGTGACGGCGAGCACCACATGGTCAACCCGGACATGATCGCCAAGCTCCAGCACGCCACGCGAAGCGGGAGCTACGCGCAGTTCAAGGACTTCACCCGCCTGTGCGACGACCAGAGCAAGCAGCTCGCGACCCTGCGCGGACTCGTCGGGCTCCGGCCGGCCGCGACACAGGTGCCGATCGAGGAGGTCGAGCCGGTCGAGTCGATCCTGAGGCGATTCGCCACCGGTGCCATGTCCTACGGCTCCATCAGCCAGGAGGCGCACGAGACCCTCGCCATCGCCATGAACCGCATCGGTGGCCGGTCCAATACCGGCGAGGGCGGCGAGGACGCCGCGCGCTACCGGCGCGACCCCAACGGCGATTGGCGCCGGAGCGCGGTCAAGCAGGTCGCGTCCGGGCGCTTCGGCGTCACCAGCGAGTACCTCGTCAACGCCACCGATCTTCAGATCAAGATGGCCCAGGGCGCCAAGCCCGGCGAGGGCGGGCAGCTCCCCGGGCCGAAGGTCTATCCGTGGATCGCGAAGGTGCGCTTCGCGACCCCCGGCGTGCAGCTGATCTCGCCCCCGCCGCACCACGACATCTACTCGATCGAGGACATCAAGCAGCTGATCCACGATCTGAAGAGCGCCAACCCCGAGGCGCGCGTGCACGTGAAGCTGGTCGCCGAGATCGGTGTGGGCACCGTCGCGGCCGGCGTGGCGAAGGCGTTCTCCGACGTCGTGCTGATCTCGGGCCACGACGGCGGCACCGGCGCCTCGCCCCTCACCTCGATCAAGCACGGGGGCGTTCCCTGGGAGCTCGGGCTGGCCGAGACCCAACAAGTCTTGGTGCTGAACAAGCTGCGCGACCGCATCGTCGTGCAGGTCGACGGCCAGATGAAGACCGGGCGCGACGTGGTCATCGCCGCGCTGCTCGGCGGCGAGGAGTACGGTTTCTCGACCGCGCCGCTAGTGGTGCTGGGCTGTATCATGATGCGGGTCTGCCACCTCAATACCTGCCCGGTGGGCATCGCCACGCAGGATCCGGAGCTCCGCAAGCGCTTCGCCGGCCAGGCGGACTACGTCGTGAACTTCTTCCGGTTCCTCGCTCAGGAGGTCCGGGAGTACATGGCGGCCCTCGGATTCCGGACGATGGACGAGATGATCGGGCGGGTCGACCGGCTCGACTTCAAGCCGGCGCTCGAGCACTGGAAAGCCCGCGGGCTCGACCTGTCGTCGATCCTCTACCAGCCCGACATGCCGCCCGAAGTGCCGCGCCGGTGCGTGCGGCCCCAGGATCACGCGCTCGAGAGCTCGCTCGATCACACGACGATCATTCCGGCGTGCCGGGAAGCGGTCGAGCACAAGAAGCCCGTCGAGCTGCGGCTGCCGATCCGCAACGTCAACCGCACGGTGGGCACCACGCTCGGCTACCACATCACGAAACGGTGGGGCGGCGAGGGGCTGCCCGACGATACGATCCGCATCCGCTTCGCGGGCTCGGCCGGGCAGAGCTTCGGGGCGTTCGTCCCGCGCGGCGTCACCTTCACGCTCGAGGGCGACGCCAACGACTACTGGGGCAAGGGCCTCTCGGGCGGCAAGCTCGTCGTCTTCCCGCCTCGCGCGAGCACGTTCGTCCCGGAGGACAACATCATCATCGGCAACGTGGCGCTCTACGGGGCGACCAGCGGTGAGGCGTACGTGCGCGGCGTCGCCGGCGAGCGCTTCTGCGTCCGCAACAGCGGCGTGCACGCGGTTGTCGAGGGCGTCGGCGATCACGGCTGCGAGTACATGACGGGCGGGCGCGTCGTCGTGCTCGGCCACACCGGGCGGAACTTCGCCGCCGGCATGTCGGGCGGAGCCGCCTACGTCCTCGACCTGGACGGTGACTTCAAGCGCCGATGCAACCTGGGGATGGTAGACCTCGAGCGGCTCGACCAGTCCGAGGAGATCGCGCTGGTGCGCGACCTGATCCGGCGCCACGTCGAGCACACCGGATCGACCTACGCGGCGGGTATCCTGCGCGACTGGATCGACGTGCAGCCGCGCTTCGTCAAGATCATGCCGCGGGACTACAAGCGCGTGCTCCTCGCCGAGGCCCGGGCGCAGGCCGAAGGCCGCGAGCCGACCTTCGACGAGCTCGTCGGGACCAGCGGTGGGTAAGGTCACCGGCTTCCTCGAGATCAAGCGGAAGAAGCCGCCCGCGCGTCCGGTCGCCGAGCGCGTCCACGACTGGAAGGAGTACTACCTGTCCTACCCGGTCGACGAGCTCACCAAGCAGGCCGCCCGCTGCATGGACTGCGGCATTCCGTTTTGCCACCAGGGCTGCCCGCTCGGGAACATCATCCCGGACTGGAACGACCTGGTCTACAAAGGCCACTGGCGAGAGGCGATCGATCGCCTGCACGCGACGAACAACTTCCCGGAGTGGACGGGGCGCCTCTGCCCGGCGCCGTGCGAGGGCGCGTGCGTGCTCGGGATCAATGACGACCCGGTGACGATCAAGGGCGTCGAGGTCGCGATCATCGAGCGCGCGTTCGACGAGGGATGGGTGGGCGTCGAGCCGCCGGCCGCTCGTACCGGCAAGCAGGTCGCGGTCGTCGGCTCGGGCCCGTCCGGACTCGCCGCCGCCGATCAGCTCAATCGCGCCGGACATCTCGTGACCGTCTTCGAGCGCGACGACCGGATCGGCGGCCTCCTGCGCTACGGCATTCCCGAGTTCAAGATGGAGAAGCGCTTCGTCGACCGCCGGCTCCAGCTCATGGAGAAGGGCGGCGTGCGTTTCCAGACGAGCGCGCACGTCGGCGTGAACGTGCCGGTCGAGACGCTCCGCCGCGACTTCGATGCGCTCGTCCTGGCCGGTGGGGCCTGCTGGCCGCGCGATCTCACGATCCCCGGACGCGAGCTCGCCGGCATCCACTTCGCGATGGAGTACCTGACGCTCCAGAACAAGCGGTGCGAGGGCGATCAGATTCCCGACGAGCGGTTCATCAGCGCGGCCGGCAAGCGCGTCGTCATCATCGGCGGCGGCGACACGGGCGCCGACTGTCTGGGCACGGTGCACCGTCAGGGCGCCGCCTCGGTCCACCAGTTCGAGTTGCTGCCGCGACCGCCTGATCAGCGCGCCGCCGACAATCCGTGGCCCCTGTGGCCCAACATCTTCCGCGTCTCCGGAGCCCACGAGGAAGGCGGCGATCGGGTCTACGCCGTCTCGACGCAGCGCTTTCTGGGCGTCGGCCGTGTGAAGGCGCTCGAGGCCGTGAAGGTCGACATGATTCGCGAGGGCGGCCGGCTGGACTTCAAGCCGGTTCTCGGCAGTGAGTTCACGCTCGAAGTCGATCTGGTGCTGCTCGCGATGGGCTTCCTCGGCCCCGAGCGCCCGGGCATGCTGACCGACCTCGGCGTCAAGCTCACCGAGCGCGGCAACGTGTGGCGAGACGCGAGCTGGATGACCAGCGTCCCCGGCGTGTTCGCCTGCGGCGACATGCAGCGCGGCCAGTCGCTCATCGTCTGGGCGATCGCCGAGGGTCGGTCCGCCGCCCGGGGAGTCGATCTCTACCTGATGGGCAAGTCGGAGCTTCCCGCTCCGCTTTAAACTCGCAGGGGCCTCGCCCCCTTTCCGAAACTTCCCCCGGGACTCCGAATGCGCGGGCAAAGCCCGGGCTCGAACCGTGTCACGCTACTTCAGCCCGCGTTAGGCTACCGCAGCGGCTCGCCGACGAGAGCCCACCAGGGCAGCGCGACGGCGAGGATCGCCACCCAGCCGACCAAGGTCATCCACAGACCGAACCTGAGCATCTCGCCCGCCGACACGTGGCCGCGCTCGTAGATGACGAGCGCCGACGAGCTCTGCGCCGGGTAGTAGACGACCGCATCGCCGGTCATCATCACCACCAGCGCGCACACCACCGGGTTGAGCCCGGCTTCACGCCCGACCGACATCGCGATCGGGAGCGCGAGGGCGAGAAAGCCGGAGATGTTCGGCACGATCACGCGCAGCACGGTTGCGCCGAGCATCAGGAGCACGACGACGGCGAGGGCGCTGTCGCCGAACGCGGGTAGCCCGCCGACGAGGAGCCGACCGAGCCACGGCGCCGCCCCGCTCGAGACGAGGGCGTGGGCCAGCGAGATCGAGGCGGCGATCACGAAGAAGTTCGACCATCCCACACCGCGCTCGAGGTCCGTCCAGACGAGCGGGCCCAGGCCCGGCGTGAGGAGCGCGGCGAAGGCGAGCAGCGCCGGGAGCGCCGGATCGAGATGGTGGACTCCGTCGGTGAGCCACAGGGCCGAGGCGCTCAGGATGATCGCGATCGTCCGCCACTCCGTTCCCGAGATCGGCCGACGGCGCGCGGGCTCGGGCGTCGGCAGCCCCTCGGTGAAGCCGCGGCGATAGAGCGCGTACGTGAGGACGCCGCCCAGGAGAAGGATCGCGTAGTAGGGCACCGCCATCAGCGCGAACCAGCCCGTCCACGACATACCGCCGATGATCGCGGCGCTCATGACCGGCGTGATCCCGCCGGTCAGGAGCGAGGTCGACGCGAGCCGGTTGATCGAGGAGAGCGCCAGCATGACGGCCTTGGCCACGTCCGCGCCGCGCGGGATCCGTCCGAGCATGAAGACCTCGTCGTAGATGTGGATGAGGATCCCCGAGCGGGTCGTCGCCGACGGCAGCAGGAAGGTCATGACGGGGAAGGACAGGACCAGCTGGAGGTACACCGCCAGGCTGCTCCCCCGCGCGCGCTCGAGGATCGTCCTGGCCAGCCGCTCGGCGAGGCCGCTGCGCACGACGGCGACGCCCATCGTCAGCACGCCGATCAGGAAGAAGGGCACGGGGTTGGCGAAACCCTGCAGCGCGTCCCGGAGAGTTCCGGTGGCACCGCTCAGGGCCAACAGGCTCACGCTCAGGAGCGCGGCGACGCCCGGCGCGAGGATCTCACCGGTCCACAGGAGAATCGTGATCAGCGTGACGATCAGCGCCCGCTGGCCGGCCACCGGGAGGCCGGCCAGCAGCGGGGGCAGGAACAGCGCGGCGCCGAGGCCGGCGAGAGGGACCACGAGCGCCTTCGTCTTGCGTCGTGTGCCTGCCGCCACCGCCGCCTCGGTCGGGCTCATCCCGCGGCGCCATCCTCCCACGGATGACATGATCCGGGCTAGACTCTCGCCCGGGAGGCGCCAACGTGCCCACTCATCAATCGATCACCGGCTCATCGGACGAGGAGCTCCTGCAGCGGATGATCGCGACCCACGGGGAGCGATTCGAGGCGACCTTCTGGGCGTTCTTCGGCGCTGAGGTCGGGCCGCGCCTGCCAGCACGTCCGGTGATCGTCGACCTGGGCTGCGGCCCGGGGCTCTTGCTGCGCGATCTCGGCGAGCGCGTTCCCGGCGCGACGCTCTACGGCTACGACGTCACGCCCGCGATGATCGACTACGGCCGGAAGCTCGCGTTCCAGACGGCGAGCGCGACGTTCGTGCTCCACGACGCGGTCGCTCAGCCGCTGCCCCAGGCGTCCGGCACCGTCCATCTCGCCAGCATGTCGTCGGTCCTTCACGTCTTCGACGAGCCGTTGCCGACGATGGCCGACATCCGGCGTGTGCTCGCCCCGGGCGGGATCTTCCTGCTGAACGACTGGGTTCGCCAGCCGCTCTCCGCCTATCTTGCCTATCGCCGCGACGTCATGAAGGAGAGCGGGCCCGACGCGCTCAGACGGGCTTTTCGGCTCTTTCCCGTGCAGAACAAGTACACGGTCGAGGACTGGCGCTGGCTCCTCGCCGAGGCCGGCCTCGAGATTCTCGCCCAGACCGAGCTACGCGCCTCGCATCGGATCTTCGTGGCGACGCCGGCCCGTTGAGCTAGGTGCGAAACGCGTTCATCGCAGTGACCAGCGCCGGCGTGCCGCCGAAGAGGTAGGCCACCTCGACCGCTTCCTGGATCTCGGCATCCGACGCGCCGACGGCGCGTGCACGGCCGGCGATGTTCGCCACGCCGTCGGGATGCGACAGGAGCGCGTCGACGATCATGGTCATCAAGATCTTGTACTTCGCGGGAATGGCGCCGTCGCGCAAGATACGTTCGCGCTGCGCCATGTAGGAGCTGACGAACTCCGGGTCCCGCTGTTGCAGTGCGTGGATCCACGGTGGCAGCGTCGCCTGAGCCATCGAGTCCTCCTCGACCTCTGGGTTGTGAGGCGACGAGGCTAGCGCGGCTCTGCGCTCGGCGTCAAGGCGCCGCGCGGGCGGCGGCGCCTTATCCCGCGAACGGGCTCTGCCAGAGCGCGTACCCCACGAAGAAGGGGCCGAGCGTCTGGAGGTACTGCGAGGTCTGCGTGGTCTTGCGCATGGCCTGCACGAGATGCGAGAGCGGATGGAGCTGGCGGCCGACCAGGCCGATGACGAAGTCGTTGTCGTTGACGTCCAGGCCGTGGCACGCCAGCCGCACGTCGTGGGCCAGATCGGCGTCGCCATAGGCCCGGCCCAGCACGCTGTGCTCGCGGATGATGGCGCCCTGCTCCTGGGACGTCAGCTTGCTGAACGAGCCGGTCCGGCGCAGCGGGTACCAGATCCCCCACGGCCACGCCGGATTGAGGGCGGCGCGGCGGGGGCGGCGTAGCAGCCAGTCTTCGAGATCCGTCTCGAAGCCCGAGGCATACGTGCGTCCGAGCATCGTGAGCTCGGGCTTCTGGGTGAGCCCGGCGAACGGCTCGGCGTTCAGCACTTCGCGGAGCGCCGAGACGAAGAAGATCGGGTCTTCGCTCATCGCCACCACGGCGACGCCGCGCGGGTCGTTGACGTCCTGATACAGGACCGCCTCGAGCCGGCTCGACTCGAGCGCGCGCTGGAGCGGCTTGGCGTCCAGACAACCGCCGAATGCCGAGAGCTGCATGAAGAGGCGCCGATCAGAAGTCTGCCGATCGGCTCCGTGCTCCTGGACGTCGATCTTCGTCGGTTCCGAAGCGCTCACCCGTCCAACCCTCCCGGGGTGACTACCCGCCCCGCGTGTGCATCTCCAGGTGCGGGTCCTCGCGCAAGCGGCCGATCTGCACGAGCGGCGTGCGGTCCCGCAGCCTCAGCCGCTCCTCCGCACCGCGGTCGGCGCGCCGACCCCAGGCGCCGGCGATCAGCGCGTGAAGCTCGTCCCGCGACGCCCCGCGGCGGAGGGGCCCCCGGAGGTCGACGCCCTTCTGGGCGTAGAGGCACAAATAGAATACGCCGTCGGCGGTGAGTCGGCTCCTGTCACAGCTGGCGCAGAACGGCTCGGTCGTCGACGCGATGATCCCGAACACCCCGCCGTCGGCGAGCGTGTACCGGTCGGCCGGCGCGGTGCTCTCTTCCACCACCGGCTCGATTCGGCCGTACCGCCGCTCGAGAATCTGCAGCATCTCGGCCCGGCTCACGACCTTGTCGATCGACCATCGCGTGGCGCCGCCCACGTCCATGTACTCGATGAAGCGCACCTCGGCCGGGACCGTCCGGCCGTACTCGATCAGATCGGCCAGCTCATCGTCGTTGACCCCGCGCATGACGACCGTGTCGAGCTTCGTTCCGGTGAAGCCGGCCGGCGCCAGCGCGGCGATGCCCTCGAGAACCTGCGCGTGGCTGGCGCGACGCGTGAGCGCCGAGAAGCGCTCGGGCCGAAGGGTGTCGAGGCTCACGGTGACGCGATGGAGCCCGGCGGCTCGCAGCGCCGGCGCCTGCTCGCGGAGGAGGACCCCGTTGGTCGTCAGCGCCAGATCGCGGAGCCTCGGCTTGCCCGCGAGGAGCCGGGCGAGCTCCGGCAGGCCGCGTCGCAGCAGTGGCTCGCCGCCGGTGAGCCGGATCTTGTCGACGCCGAGGTCCATGAAAACCTCGGCGAGCGTGCTGATTTCCTCGAAGTCGAGGATCTGCTCGCGCGGCAGCCAGACATAGTCCTCTTCGGGCATGCAGTAGCCACAGCGCAGGTTGCAGCGGTCGGTCACCGAGATCCGGAGGTTGCGCAGAGGCCGCTCATAGACGTCCTTGACGACCATCAGCGGGCTCCGGCGGCGATCGAGTTCTCGGCGGCAGCCCGCTCCCACTCGCGCAGCAGTCCGGCCTTCTTGACGCCCACGTCGAAATGGTCCCACGGCAGGCGTTCTTCGATCGACCGGTGGCGCGTCGTGTAGAAGGCGGCGTCGCCCTCCCACTCGCGCAGCGCCCGGCGCCAGTCGCCCTCGTGGGAAGCCGCCAGCTCGAGAAAGTCGCCGACGCGCCGGTCACCGCGCGCGAGGAGCGCCTGGAGCGCGGCCTCGCGAGGATTCTCGTGGAGCACGCGCACGTTCGAGAAGTGCCGCACGCCGCGCTTGATGATCTCGAGCTTCGATTGGAGCGACTCGGCGCCGTCGAAGGGCGCCCACTGGAACGGCGTCCACGGCTTGGGAACGAACGACGAGACCGACAGGGTGAGCCGCCCGAACGGCCGACCGGTCGGGTCGAGGATGCGCAGCCGCTCGAGCATGCGTCCGGCCAGATTCGGAATCGCCTCGACGTCCTCGGTGGTCTCGGTCGGCTGGCCGATCATGAAGTAGGTCTTCAGATTTGGGATGCCGTGAGCCCGGACAAGGTCGCAGGCGGTCATCAGCTGGTCGTCGCTGATGGACTTGCGGATGCTACGCCGCAGCCGCTCTGTCCCCGCCTCGGGCGCCATCGTGAGCGTGCGGTGGCCGCCCCGCGCCAGCGCCGCCACCAGCCCCTCGCTGAGGCTATCGGCGCGCAGCGATGAGATCGAGAGCGCCATCCCGTTGTCCTCGACGATCTTGAGGAGATCGCCGAGCCACGGATAGTCCGACACGCAGGCGCCGACGAGGCCGATGCGGCGCTCGCCGCTGGCCGCCATCCGCTCCACGGTCTCGCGCAGGGCGTCGACGCTGCGATGTCGGACCGGACGGTACACCTGGCCCTCGAGACAGAAGCGGCAGCCGCGCCCGCAGCCCTTGCCCACCTCGAGGAGCGCCATGTGACCGTACTCGGCCTGCGATGTCTTCACCGCGGCGATCGTCTCGAAGGCGTTCACGTTCCGCAGGCGGCGCTTGGCGACGACCGCGGGCGCGCCGTCTCGCGCGACGACGTCGGCGACGGTCCCGTCGACGGCGTACGCGACGTCGTATCGCTCGGGCACGTACACACCCTCGAGGCCCGCGAGCGAAGCCAGCAGGCCCGTACGGTCGCGGTAGCCAGCGCGGTACGCGGCGATCAGCTCGACGACCAGCTCTTCGCCCTCGCCGACGACCACGAAGTCCATGAAGGGCGCGATCGGCTCCGGATTCGAGAACGCGCAGACGCCGCCCATCAGGACCAGCGGATCGTGAGGCCGTCGCGCGGCGGCGCGCAGCGGGATCCCCGCCATGCCGAGCAGGCGCAGGACGTTGACGTAGTCGCCTTCGTAGGTGACCGAGAAGCCGACGAGGTGGAACTCGGTGAGCGGCCGGAGCGATTCGAGCGAGAACGGCGTCATCTGCGCCCGCTGCATCTCGTCGAGGTCGGCCGGCTCAGGCATGAACACGCGCTCGCAGACCACGTCGGGCATCGCGTTCAGGTGCCGATAAATGGTCTGGAAGCCGAGATTCGACATGCCGACGGCGTACGTATTGGGATAGACGAGGGCGACGGAGATCTTGCCGCCCCAGTCCTTGATGACGGTTCCCTGCTCCTCGGCGAGCAGGGCTTGTGCTTTTTTCTTCAGTGACCAGGACATCGCGCTAGTGTACCACGCGGCGCGCGGTCACCCCTTGATGACCGCCAAAGGTTTGAGTCGCGCGACGCGCGTCGAGATGCCGAATCGATGTACGACGTCGACGACGTCGTGGACGTCCTTGTACGCCTCGGGCATCTCCTCGGCGAGGGCGTCGCGACCGGTCGCGCGCGCCAGCACGCCCTGCCGGCGTAGCTCGTCGGCGATGTGCCGGCCGCGCGCCGCCTTCACGGCGGCCGTTCGGCTGAGCCGCCGCCCGGCGCCGTGGCACGTGCTGCCGAACGTCTCCCTCATCGCGTTCTCGGTGCCGATCAGTAGATAGGAGTAGCGCCCCATGTCGCCGGGGACGAGCAC
The DNA here is from genome assembly GCA_003221615.1 of Candidatus Rokuibacteriota bacterium. Classification (GTDB taxonomy): domain Bacteria; phylum Methylomirabilota; class Methylomirabilia; order Rokubacteriales; family CSP1-6; genus AR31. The sequence continues at coordinate 20,172 of QHSQ01000111.1, forward strand.
GGGCTGGCCCGGGAACGCGCGCGTCGCGCCCTTTCGGTGGACGATGAGGCGCCGCCGCGTGCCGTCGACCTCGTGCTCCTCTTCCTTGGCGATGTTGTGGGCGACGTCGTACACGACGCGGATGCCGAGCTCGCGAGGAGCGAAGCCCAGGCTCCGCTCGAAGACCTGGCGCGTCCAGTGCGTGAGCACCTGACGGTTGGCGAAGGCGAAGTTGGCCGCGGCGCGCATCGCGCCGAGGTAGGCGCGCGCCTCGTCGGAGTCGACCGGCGCGCACGCCAGCTGCCGATCGGGCACGCTGATGCCGTAGCGCCGGAGCGCCCTGCCGGTCGTGTCGAGATAGTCGGTGCAGACCTGGTGGCCGAGCCCGCGCGATCCCGTGTGGATCATGACGGTCACCTGGCCCTCGCGGAGGCCGAGCGCGCGCGCCGCCGGCCCGTCGTAGACCACCTCGACCGTCTGCACCTCGAGGAAGTGATTCCCCGAGCCGAGCGTGCCGAGCTGACGCCGGCCGCGCTCACGGGCGTGCGCCGACACGTTGTCGGGCACCGCGCCATCCAGCCCGCCGCCGGACTCGATGTGCTTCAGATCGTCCGAGTCGCCATACCCCGCGCTCACCGCCCAGGCGGCGCCGCGCTCGAGGACTCGGTCGAGCGCCTTCGGATCGAGCGTGAGCTCGCCGCGTGAGCCCACCCCGGTCGGAATCGCCGCGAAGAGCGCGTCGACGAGCGCTTCCATGCGGTCGGCGATGGCGTCGGAGCGGAGCGCGGTCCCGAGCAGTCGCACGCCGCAGTTGATGTCGAAGCCGATCGCGCCCGGGCTCACGACGCCGTGGCGAGCGTCGGTCGCGACGACACCGCCCACCGGCAGCCCGTAACCCTGGTGGATGTCGGGCATCGCCATCGCGGCCTTCACGATGCCCGGCAGGGTCGCGCCGTTGGCGATCTGCTCCAGCGAGGCGTCCGAGCGAATCGACTCGATCAGCTGATCGTCGGCGATGACGAGGCCTGGCACGCGCATGCCGCGGCTGGCATCCTGAGGAATCCGCCAGAGATACGGGCCCACTCGCTCGAGGCGCAAACTGCCCTCCTCGCGCTCAGCTGGTGGCCGGCGATGCCGTGGCGCGGCGACTCGTCCAGGCCATGCCCGCGACGGCGACGAGCACGCCGATGACGCTCGCCAGCTGCGGGACACGGACCGGGCCGAGCCAGAAGCTGTCCAGCCGCAGGGCCTCGATGGCGAAACGGCCGATCGAGTAGAGACCGACGTACGCGAAGAACAGAGCGCCCGGCCGATGCCGGAGCCGCGAGCGCAGGACTCCGACGAGCAGCAGGAAGACCGCGAAGTCCCAGATCGACTCGTAGAGGAAGGTCGGGTGGAAGTACTCGAACTGGGCGTAGCCGAGCGGGCGGTGCTCAGGCGCGATGTAGAGCTTCCACGGCAGATCGGTCGGGCGGCCGAAGGCTTCCTCGTTGAAAAAGTTGCCCCACCGACCGATGGCCTGTCCGAGCACCATCGACGGCGCGGCGACGTCGAGCCCGCGCAAGATCGGCAGCCGCCACCGGTACGCGAGCCATGCGCCGACCAGCGGGCCCACGATCAGCCCGCCGTGCATGGCGAGGCCGCCCTCCCACACCGCGACGATCTTCGATGGATAGCGGCCGTAGTAGTCCCAGTTGAAGATGACCTCGTAGACACGCGCGCCCGCGAGGCCCGCCAGGATCGCCCACTGTCCGGCGCTGATGATGTCGTCGGCCGGAAGGCCTTCGCGCTTGGCCTGACGAAAGCCGAGCCACAGCCCCACCACGATCGCGGTGGCCATGAGAATGCCGTACCAGCGGATGACGATGGGGCCGAGCTGGAACGCGATCGCGCCCGGTGAGCTCATCACGAGAGGCAGCACACAACGCAGGATATCACGGGGTTAGGAGCGAATCTGCGACCTGCGGCTCGACGGCGTCGCCGGCGACCAGGAGCTTGTCGAGCGCCGCGACGTCTTCGCGTCTCGCAAGCGAGACGGTCACACGATTGGCGCGGCGCGGGCGCAGCCCGACGAGGCTACACGCCCAGACGAAGAGCCCCAGGATGTCGTTCGAGTGGTTCGTGAACGAGTAGGCGGGATAGTCGCGCCCGGCGACGACCCGCCGATGTCGGCAACCGTCCGACTCGATGCAGCCCCGCACGAACTCCTGAGGATTCTGTTCCACGATGCTCCGTTGCCAGGAGTCGAGCACGATCGGCCGCTGGTGCTTGCGTCCGGCGCCGTGTTGAGGGAACAACGTGGGCCACGCGTTCCAGTAGGCATTGACGATCGTGACGCTCTCGCGGAGACGAAACCCAACGGGATGGCCGGGACGCAGCGCCGAGATTGCGCTCGCGACTCGCTCGATGACAGGGCCCTGACGTTTGTGCAACGAGACTTCGAGGCGATACGTTCGCGGTGTTCGGGAGATGTAACCGTCGCCGAGGTACATTCCGAGCAAGTAACTGTACGCGGCGCTCTGGGATGATGTTGGTAGGGGCGGCAGGATTCGAACCTGCACGTCCTTGCGGACAGAAGGTTTTAAGCCTTCAGTGTCTTCCCGTTCCACCACGCCCCCGCCGACCGACGGGCTCAGAGATTCTTGACCTTCTCGTTGACCTCGCGGATGCGCTTCTGCCGCTCTTCCTCCTCGGCGAGCGCCTTGGCCTTGCGCTGCCGCTCTGCCTCTTCCTGCTCCTCCATGCCCTTGTTCGCGCCGCCGATCCACTTGTCGATGTACTGCACCCAGGTCGGCAGGTGCCCCTCGTCGGACTTGAAGACCAGGGCCTGGTGCATCATGCCCAGGCGCCGCGGATGACAGAGCACCGTGGATTCCACGGGCTCGGAGAAGAGCCGCGACCATTCGCGCGACGGCGCGGCGCTCAGCTGGATGGTCCAGGTGAACTCCTCACCCTTGAGGTCGGTCGCCTTCGGCGGACCCACCCGCCTGATTAGCTCGGCCATGAACGGTCTCCGGAGATCCTCTCGAAGTTGGTGACGATGTCGATGACATGGAGGCGGCGAGCGGATTCGAACCGCTGAGTAGAGGTTTTGCAGACCTCCGCCTTAGCCACTTGGCTACGCCGCCCCGATGGAGGGAGCCGGTCGATCGAAAAAGGGCTGGAGCGGGAAACGGGATTCGAACCCGCGACCCCGACCTTGGCAAGGTCGTGCTCTACCACTGAGCTATTCCCGCGCCACAGCCGACGATGTTATCACGATCGGCTCGTGCCTGCCCGCAGAGCGTCCGCGGCGTCCTCGGGGGGAACGGGGTTGATGAAGACCCCGCTGCCCCACTCGAACCCGGCGACCCGCGTCAGCTTCGGAATCACCTCGAGATGCCAGTGAAACGACTCGAGCTGGGCCTCGCGGAACGGCGCCGTGTGCAGCATGAAGTTGAACGGCGGCTCGCCCAGCACCTGGTTCATGCGTCGAAGGATCTCGCCGAGCGTCTCGGCGACCCCGCGCAGCTCCTCCTCGGTCGATTCTTCGAACGCGGCCCGATGATGCACGGGAAGGATCCACGTCTCGAACGGAAACCGCGGCGCGAACGGCGCCAGCGCCACGAAGTCGGGGGATTCGAGAACCAGCCGACCCCGGCCCCGTCGCTCCTGGCGGATCATGTCGCACCAGACGCATCGCTCCTTGAGATCGAAGTACTGGGCCGAGCCGGCGAGCTCCTCGGCCACCATGATCGGGATGATCGGCGTCGCGATGAGCTGCGAGTGCGGGTGCTCGAGCGAGGCGCCGGCGGCCTCGCCGTGGTTCTTGAACACGAGGACGTACGCGAATCGCGGATCCTTTTTGAGGTCCAGCATGCGCTCGCGGAACGCGAACAGAACGTCGGCGACGGCGTCGACCGAGAGGCCCGCGAGGGAGGCGTCGTGCCGCGGCGTCTCGATGACGACCTCGTGGGCCCCGACCCCGTTCATCCGGTCGAAGAGGCCCTCGCCCGACGGCTCGAGCTCGCCCTCGATCCGGAGCGCCGGAAACTTGTTCGGCACGACGCGATAGGTCCAGCCCGGGCCGTTCGGCCGGCCGTCGGGCGGCCGTCCGGCGAGGATCTCCGGCGGCGTCTGTTGCTCGTGGCCCTCGCAGAACGCGCAGGCGGTGGTGCGCGGGCGCACCGGCTCGGTGACGAAGTCGGACGGCCGGCGCGCACGCTCGGTCGCGATGATGACCCAGCGCCCGACGACCGGATCCTTGCGCAGCTCGGGCATCGCGCTAGCGGTCCTCCCGCTTCACGGGCCGCTCGAGCAGCGAGGTCAGTGCATCCGCCGGCGGCTTGCCCTCGAAGAGCACGGCGCCGACCTCGTGGCAGATCGGCAGGGTCACCGAGTAGCGGCGCGCGAGCGCCAGCGCCGAGACGACCGTGCGCGCGCCCTCGGCGATCATGCGGGTCTCGCGCTCGACGGAGGCCGCGGTGCCGCCCTTCGCGAGGGCCATGCCGAGCTGACGGTTGCGCGAGAGGCTTCCGGTACACGTGAGCACGAGATCTCCGAGACCGGCCAGCCCCGCCATGGTCCCGGAGACGGCGCCGAGCGCCACCGCCAGGCGCGTCATCTCGGCCAGACCGCGCGTGACGAGCGCGGCGCGCGCGTTCTCGCCGAGGCCGAGGCCGTCGGCGATGCCGGTCGCGATGGCCATCACGTTCTTCAAGGCGCCGCCCAGCTCGACGCCGATCACGTCACGGTTCGCGTAGAGCCGGAACTCCCGCGTGCCGAGCCTCCGCTGGAGCGCGGCGGCCAGTGTGTCGTCCCGCGTCGCGATCACCGCCGCGGTCGGACGCGCGAGGGCGACCTCGCGCGCGAAGGTCGGCCCCGACAGCACGGCGACCCGCGCCTCCGGGAATCGCTCGCTGATCACCTCGCTCATGCGCAGGTGACGCTCGGGGTCGAGCCCTTTCGTCGCCGACAGGATCGGCACGTCGGCCGGGATGGACGGGAGCGTCTTCAAGGTCGTCGCCACGAACTCCGACGGCACGACGATGATCGCCAGGGTCGCGCCCTGGAGCGCCTCGTCGAGATCCGTCGTCGGCTCCACCGCGGCCGGCACGTCGATGTCCGCGAGGTACCACGGGCTCCGGCGCCGGGTGCGGATCCCGTCCACGACCTCGCGCTCGCGCGCCCACAGACGCACCGCCGTGCCGGTCCGCGCGGCGTGGATCGCCAGCGCCGTGCCCCAGCTTCCGCCGCCGATGACCGCGATGCTCACTCCGAGCGCCGCTGGCCGAGCTTCGGCTCGTGGCCGGCGAGGAGCCGGGTGATATTCGCGTGGTGGCGCGCGACGACGATCGCGCCGACTGCGAACGCGGCGATCACGGACGGCGCCGGCATGCCGAGCAGCAACGCGCCGAGCGGGACGCAGGAGGCCGCGAGGATGGAGCCCAGCGAGACGTATCGGAAGCTCAGCGTGACGAGAAGCCACACGAGCGCGGCCGGCAGCACCGCCAGTGGCACGATCCGGAGGAACGCGCCCAGGCCCGTGGCAACGCCCTTGCCGCCGCGGAACCCGAGAAAGACCGACCAGCAGTTGCCGATGACCGCGGCGACCGCCGAGGCAGCGATGACCCCGGTGTCGACGCCGGAGGGGCGCGCTCCGAGCGCGGCGCCGGCCACCACCGCGAGGTAGCCCTTCGCGATGTCACCGACGAGGGTCAGGATCGCCGGAAGGCGGCCGACCGTTCGCAGTACGTTCGTCGCGCCGATGGTTCCGCTCCCATGGCGCCGGATGTCGGCGACGCCGAAGGCGCGCCCTACGAGATAGCCGATGGGCACCGCACCGATCAGGTAGGCGGCGCCGATCGCCAGGATCGCGCTCACGACCAGCGTTCTTCGCCCGGCACGATCGCTCGGTAGTCGGCCTTCCGGAAGAAGCGATAGAAGTAGTCGACGGCCGAGAGGATCGTGAGACCGAGCGCCGCCCACAGGGTCACGGTCGCCGCGACGCGGAATCCCGGAGGGTCGAACCCCTTCTCGATGATCAACATGGTGATCGCGACGTACTGGCTCACCGTCTTCCACTTGGCCATGCGTGATGCCGGCACGATCACGCCGACCGACGCCGCGACCGCGCGCAGACCGGTCACCGCCAGCTCGCGTCCGACGATGACCACGACGATCCATGCGTCGATCTTGTCGATGGCGAGCAGCGACACCAGCGCGGCGGCGACCAGGAGCTTGTCGGCGATCGGATCGAGGAGCGTCCCCAGGGTCGTCACCTGGTTGCGCCGCCGAGCGAGCATCCCGTCCGCCCAGTCGGTGATGGCGGCGAGGATGAAGATCGCCGCGGCGATCAGCGCGTGCACGCGGGACGACGAGATGAGGAACACGATGAGCAGCGGCACCGCAACAATGCGCGTCAGAGTGAGACCGATCGGCAAGTTCACGCTGGAGCTCCGTCGCCGGAACGAGTGCGCATCGTCATTATCGGGGGTCGCCCACGATCTTGTCAACGTTCGGCACGTAGCGAGGCACGAGCTTCGTCGTGTCCAGGCGCAGGCACACGTCGACATCGGCGGCACGTCCGGCGGCGATGAGGCGGCGCGCCCACGGCGCGTCGCGCTTGAGCCGGCCGACGTCGGCGGCGTACTGGCGGCCCGTGTCCAGGGCGTCCCTGGCGGCCTGGGTGAGAACGGCCGCGGGAACCGCCGCGAGGATGCGCTCGACCGCGAGCCCGCCACACGTCCAGTCCTCGAGCGAGCGGCGGCCATGCGAGCCCGCGCACACGATGGTCACGGCGCGCCCGGCCGCGGCGGCCCACGTCGCGGCGGCGGTGACGTTGACGAGCGCGGCGATGCCGATCGCGTTGGCGGCGCGAGAGGCGAGCAACGCGCGCGTCCCGTTGCTCGTCGTGAAATACACCGTCTTGCCCCGCACGTGCGGGCTCTGGAACTCGACGGGCGAGTTGCTGAGATCGAAACCGGGAATCGGCTCGCCCTGCCGCTCGCCGGCGACCAGGGCACTCCCATTGCGCGCCTCGCTGGCCCGGCGCCGGGCGTCCTGCGGATCGGCAACCGGCACGATCGCGTCGCAACCGTTCGAGAGCGCGGTGATGATCGTCGTCGACGCGCGGAGCACGTCGATCACGAGCACGGTCGTGCCTCCCAGATCGGCCGGGACAACCGCCTCGGCTGTCGGCGCGACGTCGATCCGCACGGCTCAGGCGTTGCGATCGCGGAGCGCGCGGATCTTGAGCCGGAGCGCGTTCAGATTGATGAATCCCTCGGCGTCTCGCTGCCGATAGACCGAATCGGCCTCGAACGTCGCGAAGTCGGTCCGGTAGAGCGATCGGGGCGATCGCCGGCCGGTGACCGTGACGTTGCCCTTGTAGAGCCTGAGCCGCACCGTGCCGGCGACGTCGCGGGCGCACTCGTCCACGAGCGACTGCAGCAGCTGGCGCTCGGGGGCGAACCAGAAGCCGTAGTAGATCATCTCGGCGTAGCGCGGCATGAGCGAGTCGCGCAGGTGGAGCACCTCGCGATCGAGCGTGATCGATTCGAGCGCCCGCCGCGCCACGTGCAGGATCGTGCCGCCGGGGGTCTCGTAGACGCCGCGGGATTTCATGCCGACGAAACGGTTCTCGACGAGATCCACGCGACCGACGCCGTGCTCGCCGCCGAGACGGTTGAGCCGCGTCAGCAGCGCCACCGGCGCCAGGCGCTCGCCGTCGACCATCACCGGGTCGCCGCGCTCGAACGCGATCTCGAGCGCCACCGGGACGTCCGGCGCCGCCTCGGGGTCGTTGGTGAGCTGGAACATCTTGGTCGGCGGCTCGGCCCAGGGGTCCTCGAGCACCCCGCCCTCGTAGGAGATGTGAAAGAGATTCCGGTCGGTGCTGTAGGGCCGCTCCACCGTCACCGGCACGGGGATGTCGTGACGTTTCGCGAATTCGATCAGCGACGTGCGCGAATCGAGCTCCCACTCGCGCCATGGTGCGATCACTCGAAGATGCGGTGCGAGCGCCGCGTAGGTCAGCTCGAAGCGCACCTGGTCGTTGCCCTTGCCGGTGGCGCCGTGGGCGACGGCGTCGGCGCCTTCCTTCGCCGCAACCTCGACCTGCGCACGGGCGATCAGCGGCCGCGCGATCGACGTCCCCAAGAGGTACGCGCCCTCGTACACGGCGTTGGCCCGCAGCATCGGGAAGATGAAGTCGCGGACGAACTCCTCGCGCAGGTCGACGATGTGGACGGCCACGGCACCCGTGCGCGTCGCCTTGTCCCGGATGGGGATCAGCTCCTCCCCTTGCCCGAGATCGGCGCAGAACGCGACGACCTCGCACCGGTAGCGCTCGATCAGCCAGCGCAGGATGACGGACGTGTCGAGCCCGCCCGAATAGGCCAGGACCACCCGCTTGGGATCAGGCGTCATCGAGCGAGCCTCCCAGCAGGTGGAGCAGTACGGCCTTCTGCGCGTGGAGGCGGTTCTCGGCTTGCTCCAGCACGATGCTCTGCTTGCTGTCGAGCACGGTGTCCGTGATCTCCTCGCCGCGGTGGGCCGGGAGGCAATGCATCACGAGCGCCGAGGCCTTGGCGAAGCCGATCAGGGTGTTGTTGACCTGATAGCGGCTGAAGGCTTCGAGCCGCTGCTCGTGCTCCGCCTCCTGCCCCATGCTCGTCCAGACGTCCGTGTAGATCACGTCGGAGCCGGTCGCGGCCGCCCGCGCGTCCTCGGTGAGCTCGATCCGGCCGCCGAGCCGCCGCGCCGTGGCGACCACGCCCGCGTCGGGCTCGTACCCCGGCGGACACGCGACGACGATCGAGGCGCCGAGCAGCGCGCCGAGGAGCATCACCGAGTGGCAGACGTTGTTGCCGTCACCGATCCACGCGATCCGCACCCTGGCGAAGTCGACGCCGCGCTCCCACAAGGTGAAGAAGTCGGCCAGCGCCTGGCACGGGTGCTCGCGATCCGACAGGCCGTTGATCACGGGGACCGACGCGTACCGAGCGAGCTCGGTGATCGTCGAGTGCGAATAGACCCGAGCCATGATCCCGTCGACCCACAGGGAGAGGTTGCGCGCGACGTCGGGGACTGATTCGCGTGTCCCCAGGCCGATCTCGCGGCCGACCAGGTGCACCGCGCGCCCGCCGAGCTGGATCAGGCCCACCTCGAACGTCACGCGCGTCCGGAGCGAAGGCTTCTCGAAGATCAGCGCGCAGGTTTTCCCGGCCAGCGGCGCGGAGAGCCGCCCGGCCTTGCGCCGCTGCTTGAGGTCGGCGGCGAGGCCGAAGAGCCCGAGCGCCGCGTCGCGCGTCAGGTCGGCGGCGGACAGGAAATGCCGCATCGTCAGGCTCGTCCGAGGGCGGTGCCGATGATCGCGAGTGCGCGATCGCAGTCACGCTCCTCGACGATCAGCGGCGGCGTCAGCCGCAGCACGCGCTCGCCGGCGGACAGCACGAGCAATCCGGCCTCGCGGCACGCATCGACGACCGGCCCGGCGGGCCCGGCGAGCTCGGCCCCGATCAGGAGCCCCTTGCCGCGGACGACGCGAACGGCCGGGTTCGAGGCCTGGATGGTGCGGAGCCCGTCCATCAGATATCGGCCCATCCGGTCCGCGCGCTCCCAGAGCTTGCCGTCGAGGATCGTGGTGAGGGTCGCGAGCGCCACCGACGTGATGAACGGCGTGCCGCCGAAGGTCGAGCCGTGCGTGCCGGCCACCAGGACACTCGCGATGTCCTCGCGGGTCAGCATGGCGCCGATCGGCACGCCGTTGGCGAGAGCCTTCGCCAGGGTCATGATGTCCGGCTCGATGCCGTAGTGCTCGTAGCACCAGAGCCGCCCGGTCCGCGCGACACCCGTCTGGATCTCGTCGATGATGAGGAGGGCACCCGACTGATCGCAGAGCTTCCGGAGCCCGCGCAGGTAGTCCTCGTCGGGGACGTTGACGCCGCCCTCGCCCTGGACGCACTCGACGAGCACGCCGGCGGTGCGGTTGTCGATCGCGCGCTCCATCGCGCGCAGGTCGTTGTAGGCCACGTGCTTGAAGCCGGGCACCAGTGGCTCGAAGCCGTGATGGTACTTCTCCTGACCGGTGGCCGCGACCGTCGCGAACGTGCGCCCGTGGAACGAGTTCCGCGTGGCGACGAACTCGACCCGGTCCGAGGCGATCCGCTCGCGGGCGTACTTCCGGGCGAGCTTGAGGGCCGCCTCGTTGGCCTCGGCGCCGGAGTTCGAGAAGAACACGCGGTCGGCGAACGAGTGCTCGATCAGGAGCTTCGCCAGATGGATCTGCGGCGCCGAATGATAGAGATTGGAGACGTGCAGGAGCGTCGCCGCCGCCTCCTGGATGGCGCCGGTCACGCGCGGATGGCAGTGCCCCAACGAGGTCACGGCGATGCCGGCGCCGAAGTCGAGGTATTCGCGCCCGTCGGAATCCCATACGCGGACGCCTTCGCCGCGCACGAGCACGATGGGCGCCCGGGCGCCGTAGTTCGGGGTGTGATACTTCGCCGACCATTCGAGGAGCGTCTTGGTATCCATCGCCGTCGACCTCACAGAACGATTTCCGTTCCGATGCCTTCGCGTGTGAAAAGCTCGAGCAGGATCGCATGCTGCTGGCTGCCGTCGATGATGTGGGCCTTGGCGGTGCCAGCCTCCAGCGCCCGGAGCGACGACTCGACCTTCGGCAGCATACCCCCGTCGATCACGCCTTCCTTAATGAGGCGCTCCGCATCCTTCCGGGTCAGGGTGCTCACGAGCCGCCGGTCGACGTCGAGGATCCCTTGAACGTCGGTGAGGTGGATCAGCTTCTCGGCGTGCAGAGCCGCCGCGATATCCCCGGCGACGAGATCCGCGTTGATGTTGTACGTCTCCCCGCCGATCCCGACCCCGACCGGCGCGATCACGGGGATGACGCCGTTGTCCGTGAGGAGTCGGATGGCCTCGGTATTGACCGCCTCGACCTCACCCACGAGCCCGATGTCGACCTCTTCGCCGGTCGGCAACCGATGCGGCCGCCGACGCGCCCGGAGGAGGCCGGCATCCTTGCCCGAGAGGCCGATCGCCCGGCCGCCGTGGAGGTCGATGCGGGCGACGATCTCCTTGTTGATCTTGCCGACGAGCACCATCTCGACGATTTCGACCGTCTCCTGGTCGGTCACCCGCATGCCACCGACGAAATGCGGCACCTTGCCGAGCCGCTTCATCAGGGCGCCGATCTGCGGGCCGCCGCCGTGGACGATGACCGGGTTGATGCCGACCAGGTGCAAAAGGATCACGTCCAGGGCGAACGGATCCTTGAGGTCGGCCCGCTCCATCGCCGCGCCGCCGTACTTGATGACGATGGATTTCCCGCGGAACTCACGGATATAAGGAAGCGTCTCCAGCAGGATCTCGACCCGCCGGGGGTCTATCACAGGCGCGCCTCGCCTTTCGGGCTACGGCTGCGCACAGCCATCACAGGCGCGCCTCGCCTTTCGGGCTACGGCTGCGCACAGCCATCACAGGCGCGCCTCGCCCTTCGGGCTACGGCTGCGCACAGCCGTCACCGGACAGCCATCACAGGATGTACCTCGACAGGTCCTGATCGCGCGTGATGTCGCTGAGCCGGGCGTGGACGTACGCGGCGTCGATGGTCAGCTCCTTGCCCGGCAGATCCGGCGCGTCGAACGAGATCTGCTCGAGGAGCTTTTCCATGACCGTATAGAGGCGCCGCGCGCCGATGTTCTCGGTGCTCGTGTTCACCTGCATCGCGATCTCCGCGATCGCCTCCACCGCCTCCGCCGCGAACCGGAGGGTCACCTGTTCCGTCTTCAGGAGCTCCACGTACTGCGTGATCAGGGCGTTCCGGGGCTCGGTAAGAATGCGGACGAAATCGTCCCGCGTCAAGGGGTCCAGCTCGACGCGAATCGGGAAGCGGCCCTGGAGCTCCGGGATCAGATCCGACGGCTTGGCGATGTGGAACGCGCCGGCGGCGATGAACAGGATGTGGTCGGTTCGGACGACCCCGTACTTGGTCGTGACCGACGAGCCTTCGACGATCGGCAGAAGGTCGCGCTGGACCCCCTCACGGCTCACGTCCGGGCCGTGGCCACCTTCCCGTCCCGCAACCTTGTCGAGCTCGTCGAGGAAGACGATGCCCGAGTTCTCGGCACGCCGGATGGCCTGGGTGACCGCCTCATCCATATCGACGAGCTTCTGGGCCTCCTCCTGGGTCAGGAGCCGCCGCGCCTCGGCGACCCGCACTTTCCGGCGCTTCGTCCGGCTCGGCATGATGTTCGAGAGCATGTCCTTGAGGTGGATGCCCATCTCTTCCATGCCCTGGCCGGACAGGACCTCGATCATCGGCAGCGACTGCTGCTGCATCTCCAGCTCGACGAGGCGATCGTCCAGCCGCCCGGCCCGAAGCTGCTGGCGGAGCTTGTCCTTGGTCGTCTCGCGCGAGGCGTCGGGCGTGACTTCCTCGAGCGAGCTCGAGGAGAACGGCTCCGCCCGCCGCGGCAGCAGCACGTCGAGCAGCCGCTCTTCCGCGAGCTGCTCCGCTCTCTCCTGCACGCGGGCCGTCATCTCCGCCTTGACCATGTTGACGGAGAGCTCGGTCAGGTCCCGGATCATCGACTCCACGTCGCGGCCGACGTAGCCGACCTCCGTGTACTTCGAGGCTTCGACCTTCAGGAACGGAGCCTGCGAGAGCTTTGCCAGGCGCCGGGCGACCTCGGTCTTTCCGACGCCGGTGGGGCCGATCATGATGATGTTCTTCGGCGCGACCTCGTCCCGCAGCTCGAGCGGAAGGTTCTGCCGCCGCCAGCGGTTGCGGAGGGCGATGGCGACTGCACGCTTGGCCTTCTCCTGGCCGACGATGTAGCGGTCGAGCTCGGCGACGATCTGAGCTGGAGTCAGCGTGAGGTTTGTTGTAGCGGGGTTCATGAGGCCGGCTCGCACCGGGGGTGGCCTGAGAGAGGCACGACCCGGCTCCGCACGCCCGGTCTCGCCGAAGGCGCGACGGGACCCGGCGTCACAGGACTTCGACCGTCAGGTGGTCGTTGGTGAACACGCAGATGGTCGCGGCGACCCGCATCGCCTCGGTCGCGATCGCCTTGGCGTCGAGATCGGAGTTGGCGATGAGCGCCCGCGCCGCCGCGAGCGCGTAGGGACCGCCCGAGCCGATGCCGATCAACCCGTCGTCGGGCTCGATGACGTCGCCGGTCCCGGACACGATGAACGAGTGCTCGCGATCGGCCACCGCCAGGAGCGCCTCGAGTCGACGCAGCACGCGATCGGAGCGCCAGTCCTTGGCCAGCTCGACCGCCGCGCGCGACAGGTTCCCGCGATGCTCCTCCAGCTTGGCCTCGAAGCGCGCGAAGAGCGTGAACGCGTCGGCGGCCGCCCCGGCGAACCCGGCCACGACCCGATCGCCGTAGAGCTTGCGCACCTTCCGGGCGCCGGCCTTGACGATGGTGTTGCCGATCGAGACCTGTCCGTCTCCGGCGACGGCCACCTGACTACGGTGGCGTACCGCGACCACGGTCGTCGACCGGATCTGTTGTCGCGGCGACCGTGAGCCCGCCCTGGTCCGAGGGTGGCTTGCGAGAGGTGCGACCAGGCTCCGCGCGCCCGCTCTCTCCGAAGGCGCGGTGTGGCTCCCCACGCCCGTTCGTTCCCTCGCGCTCATTTCGCGCGGGCGCGCGGGTGGGCGGCGTCGTACACGCGCATGAGCTGATCGGCGGCCACGTGCGTGTAACGCTGCGTCGTCGACAGGCGGCTGTGGCCGAGGAGCTCCTGGATCATCCGGAGGTCGGCCCCGGCGTCGAGCAGATGGGTCGCGAACGTGTGGCGCAGGGTGTGGGGACTCACGCGCCTGGTGATCCCGCTCATCGCGGCGCTCCGCCGCACGATCGTGTGGAGCGACCGGACCGTGAGCCGTCCGCCGCGCTGGTTGGCGAAGAGCGCGCCCGCTCCGGCGCCTCGCCCGTTCAGATAGGCGCCGAGCGCGCTCGCCGCCCGGTTGCCATACGGCACGATCCGTTCTTTGCGCCCCTTACCGAGCACGCGCACCGTCTGCTGCGAGCGGTCGAGATCGTCGAGGTCGAGGCCGGCCAGCTCGGACACGCGGAGCCCGGTCGCGTAGAGAAGCTCCAGCACCGCGGTATCGCGCGCGCGTGCTGGGCCGTCGGGCGCCCTGGCTTCCATCAGGGACATCGCCTCGTCGATCGGCAGGAAGGAGACGAGCTTCTTCGGGGGGCGCGGGCCTCTCACCTCGCGCGCGACGTTCCGCTCGAGGACACCGCGCCTGACCAGGAACCGGAACCAGCTGCGCACGGCCGCCAGCTTCCGCGCGATCGTGGTCGCGTCGAGCCCACGCGCGTGCAGGTGGGCGAGGTAGCCTCGAATGGTCCGCGTGTCGACGCCGCCGAGCCAGGTGGCGGGATCGCCGCCTCCGGCGTACTGCGCAAACTCCAGGAGATCGGTCCGGTAGCTTCGGAGCGTGTGCGGCGAGGCATCCTTCTCGAACGAGAGGTGACGGAAAAACGCAGCCAGCGAATCCTTCATGTCACCGGTAGCTCGACCTCCCGCTCGAAGTCGCACCCCTCGCGAGCGCAGCTGCGGACGACGCGGTTCTTCAGGGCGCGCTCGGTGACGAACGCAGCCCCGCACTTCGGACACGGCTCGGGAACCGGCCGGCGCCAGACCACGAACTTGCAGTTCGGATACGCGGAGCAACCGAAGAAGGTCCGGCCCTTGCGCGAGCGGCGCTCGACCAGCTGCCCGGTGCAGCCGGGCTCGGGGCACGCGATGCCGAGCGTGACCGGCTTGGTCGTCTTGCACTCCGGGTAGCCTGAGCACGCGATGAATTTCCCGAAGCGCCCATGCTTGATGACCATGGGCTTGCCGCACGTGGGGCAGTTCTCGTTCGCCGGCTCGTCCTCGGCGCGGCCGCTGCCGTCGAGGTTGCGGGTGTAGCGGCAGTCGGGGTAGGCCGAGCATGCCAGGAACTTCCCGAACCGCCCGCGCTTGTCCAGGAGCTCGCTGCCGCACTCCGGGCACAGCTCGCCGGTGGGCTCGCCCACCTTCTCGCTGCGCATCTCGCGCTTGGCCCGGGCGAGGTCGCGCTTGAACGGCTCGTAGAATTCCCGAACCGTGTCGACCCACTTGCGCTCGCCCTCCTCGATCTTGTCGAGGTTGTCCTCCATCTGGGCCGTGAACTCGACGTTCATGATGTCCTGGAAGTACGGAATCAGCTTGTCGGTCACTGCCATGCCGAGCTCGGTCGGCGACAACGTCCGCCGCTCGCGGTGCACGTAGCCTCGATCGTTGATGATCGTGCCCAGGATCGACGCATAGGTGGACGGCCGGCCGATCCCGAGCTCCTCGAGCGCCTTGATCAGCGAGGCCTCGGTGAAGCGGGGCGGCGGCTGGGTGAAGTGCTGCTTGGGATCCAGCGCGAGGAGCGTGAGGACTTCGCCCTCTTGGAGGAGCGGGACTGCCCCCTCGGGGTCCTGCTCGGGCTGCGCCTCTTCTTCCTCGCGGCTCTCTTCATAGACGGCGGTGAAGCCCTTGAACTTGAGGGTGGCTCCCTGCGCCCGGAACAGGCACTGTCCGGCCTCGATGTCGGCGCTCACGGTGTCGTAGACAGCGGGCACCATCTGGCTTCCCAGGAAGCGCTCCCAGATCAGGCGGTAGAGCGCCATCTGATCCTTGGTGAGAAACTGCGCGACCGCTCTGGGCTCGTTCCGGAGCTCGGAGGGCCGGATCGCTTCGTGCGCCTCCTGGGCGCTTCCGCGTGAGCGGTAGGTCGGCGGCGCCTCGGGCACATACTCGTCCCCGATGCGCGCGATCACCCACCCGCGCGCCGCGGCCTGGGCCTCGCGCGCCACGCGGACCGAATCCGTCCTCATATAAGTGATGAGGCCCTCGGCGCCCTCCGACCCGAGGTCGATGCCTTCGTAGAGCTGCTGGGCGATCGTCATGGTCTTGCGCGCCGTGAAGCCGAGCTTCTTGCCCGCCTCCTGCTGCAAGGTCGAGGTGATGAACGGCGGCGCCGGATTGCGGCGGCGCTCGCCGCGCGTGACCGACTTGACGACGAAGCGGGCGCCGTCGAGCGACGCCATGAGCGCGCGAGTCGTCTCCTCGTTGCCGAGCGACGCTTTCTCGCCCGCGACCTCCTTCAGGGTCGCCACGAACTCGGGCGGGCGCGCGGCCTTGAGCTTCGCGTGGAGCGACCAGTACTCGACCGGGACGAACGCCTGGATCTCGCGCTCCCGGTCGACGATCAACCGCACCGCCACCGATTGCACGCGCCCGGCCGAGAGGCCGCGCTGGACCTTTTCCCAGAGCAAGGGCGAGAGGCTGTAGCCGACCAGGCGATCGAGCACGCGCCGCGCCTGCTGGGCGTCGACCTTCTTCAGATCGATCTTGCCCGGCTGCAGGAAGGCAGCCTTGACCGCGCGCTCGGTGATCTCGTTGAATGTGATCCGGTAGACATTCTTCTTCGCGACGTCGAGCTCTTCGGCGAGGTGCCAGCCGATCGCCTCGCCCTCGCGATCGGGGTCGGTCGCGACGTACAGTGCGTCGACCTTCTCGGCGGCCTTCTTGAGGTCGTCGAGGATCTTCTTCTTGGCCGGCGAGACCACGTACTTCGGCTTGAAGTTCTTCTTGGGGTCGACGCCGAGCTGAGACTTCGGCAAGTCCCGGACGTGGCCCATCGAGGCCTTGACGATGTACTTCGAGTCCAGATACTTCTGGATCGTCTTGACCTTCGTGGGTGACTCCACGACGACCAACGACCGTTTCGCCGCCACTACGCTCTCCTCGCGCGCGTCTCGAGCGAGACCCACCGCTGTCCCGCAAGCTGCCGGGCCCATCCGCCCAGCTCGAGGGTCACGAGCAGCGCCGCCGCGCGCTCGGGCGCAAACCCGGCGCGCGAGATCAGGTGCTCGATGTGCTGCGGCTCGTCCGGAGCCAGCAACTGAAGCATGCGACCCTCGTCAGTCCCCTTCTCGGGCGCTTCGTGCTCGCCCGACGGCGCCGACAGCCCGCGTACGGCGCGGCGCCACTGTTCTGGCAATTCTGACACGATGTCCTGCCAGCATGTAACGAGTTTAGCACCGTCCTGTATGAGGCGATTGGCGCCGGCGCTCGTCGGCGACGTGATTCGGCCAGGAACGGCGAAGGTTTCGCGTCCGAGATCGCCGGCGAATCCCGCCGTGATGAGGGCGCCGCTGCGCTCGGCGGCCTCGACGACGACGACGCCGAGCGCCAGCCCGGCCAGCGTGCGGTTGCGCGCGGGAAAGTGGCCCGCCAGCGCCGGCATGCCCGGCGGGAACTGCGACAGGATCGCGCCGTGCGATTCGATAGCGCGCACGAGCGGGCCGTTCTCGGGCGGGTACACGACGTCCACACCGCATCCGAGCACGGCCAGCGTGCGTCCGCCTGCCGCCAGCGCGCTCCGGTGCGCGGCGGTGTCGATCCCGCGCGCGAGGCCGCTCACGATCGTCACCCCGCGCGCGGCCAGGTCCGACGCGAGCCGTTCGGCCGCGGCGATCCCGTACGGCGTCGCGCGGCGCGAGCCGACGATCGCGACGGCGAGCGCATCGTCCGTGTGAAGCTCGCCACGCACGAAGAGCGCGGGCGCCGACGGGATCGCGCCCAGCAGCGCGGGGTAACGCGGATCTCCGGGACGGAGCTCGATCATCGGTGTCGCGCGTCGCGGGTGTTCAGGTCTCGCGTCGCGGATTGTCAGTATAGCGAAGCGGCCGGGATCGCCAGAGAACCAGAACAGATACGGCGCGGGGCCTTACCGCCGCGCGGCGGAGTGGGTCGCGATCAGCGATCGAGCCATCGTGGCCGACTCGGACTTCGGATATTCGCTGACGACGCGCTGCCACGCTTGCTGCGCGCGCGGCAGGTCGGTGAGACGGAGATGGCAGAGCCCGATCTTCAGGAGCGCGTCGGGCGTCTTCCCTGGACCGTGCTCGAACACCTTCTCGAACTCGGCGAGCGCTTGACGGTAATCGCGCTGCGCCCAGTACGCTTCCCCGATCCAGTACTGCGCGTTCCCGGCGAGCGGATGCTTGGGGTACTTCGCCATGAAGTCGATGAAGTCGAGCACGGCCTGTCCATGCTCGCGTGAGCGAAAGGTGGCGAGCGCCGCCGCGTACTCCTGCTCCGGATTGTCCCCGGCTTTCGGGGTCGGTTTCGACGTGACGTTTGGCGTCGGCGCAACCGTCGGGGCGGGCGATGGCGTCGGCGCACGCGCGACGTTCGGCGCCGGCGCGGATGTCGTCGGCGGCGCGCCCGTCGGCGCGGGTGCCGGCGCGACTCGCGGCCGCTCGATGGCCGCTGCGGGTGGCGCCGCCGGCGTTGGCGATGGCGCCGGCAACCCCACCGCTGGAGGCGGCGGTGCCGGTGCTGGAGGCGGCGATACGGATGCTGGCGCCGGCGGCACCGGCGCGGGAACCGGGGACATCACGGTCGGCGTCGGTGGGGTCGGTGCGGGGACCGGCGACATCACGGCCGGATCGGGCGACATCGGCGCTGGGACGGGCGATGTCGCGGGCCTGCCCGACGGCGGCGTGCTGCCGGGCTGAGTCGCGAGTGCCTCGACCTTCGTCTGCGTCGCGGCGAGCGCCGAATCGGCGGCGTCGGCGCGCCGGGTCAGCCGCGCGACCTCGTCGCCGAGTGTCCTGACGTCGAGGGCCTGGAGCTGCGATGTGACATTGGCAAGATCGCGGGAGGTGACTTCCTGAGCGACACGCATCTCGGCGAGCTCCGACCGGAGCCGGCCAACATCGGATCCGAGTCGGTCCACCGCGCGCCGACTCGCGCAGCCGCCAGCGAGGATCGCCAGCGCGGCCAACACGCAGAGGCCTCGGCTCATCCGAGCCGACCGTAGCACGCGGCCGAAAACGATGTCAACGACTCAGCGCGATCTCGGCTCGAGCGCTCGCAGAACGATGACGTCCACCGCTTCGCCGGCCGCGATCGTGGTGTCGGGCGCGACGACGGCGAGCCCGTCGGCGAGCACCATCGAGCGAAGGATCGCCGAGCCCTGGTCGCCGGTGAGGCGCGCGCCGTAGCTCAACCCGTCCGGCGTCAGCGTGACCCGAAGATACCCGCGTCGCGAACCCGGGTTCGCGATCCGGTCGAGGGCCCGCGCCCGAATCCGCGGTCGGTCGATGACGTCGGCGCCGGCCATCCGGCGCAGCGCGGGGCGCACGAAGAGCTCGAAGGTCACCATCGCCGAGACGGGATTGCCCGGTAGCCCGAAGACCGGCCGGCCGTCTCGTGTCCCGAACGTGATCGGCTTACCCGGGCGCATCGACACTTGCCACAAATGCAGCTCGGCGCCGCTCCGTTCGAGCGCTTCGCGGACCAGATCGAGCTCACCGACCGAAACACCGGCGGACGTCACCAGGACGTCGGCCGCCGCGAGGCCCCAGCGTACACGCTCGGTGATCGCCTCGAGCTGATCGGGAGCGACGCCGAGATTGGTGGGCTCGCCCCCCGCCTCGATGACCTGCGCCATCAGCGAATACGTGTTGGTGTTCGGAATCTGGGCCGGTCCCGGCTGCGTGCCGAGATCCGCGAGCTCGTTGCCGGTCGAGAGAATCGCGACACGCGGGCGGCGATACACCCGCACCTGCGAGTAGCCGAGCGTCGCCAGGAGCCCGACTTCGGCAGCGCCGACCACGCCGCCGGGCTTCACGACGAGGTCGCCGGTTCGGACGTCCTCCCCCGCGGGGCGGACGTAGGCGCCCGGGGCGATGCGGCCGCGGACCGTGACCCGTCGGTCATCGGCGGCGACGTCCTCCTGCGGCACGACGGCGTCGGCGCCTTCGGGGAGCGGCGCGCCGGTGAAGATCCGCATCGACTCCCCGGCTCGTAGTGGGCGTGACGGCATCGCGCCGGCGATGATCCGACCGACGATCGCGAGCTCGACGGGCTCCCCGTTCGTGTCCTGAGCGCGAACCGCGTAGCCGTCCATCGACGAGTTCGGCCACGGCGGAATCGTCGCGCGCGACACAATCGGCTCGGCGAGCACCCGCCCCAGCGCGCCCATGATGTCCACTCGCTCGACCGACAGCGGTCCTACGCGTGACAAAATTCCTTCGAGCGCGCCCTCGACCGTCAGCACACCGTTACTCTACTACACGACTACACGCGCCGTGAGCCGAGGGGTGGGCCGGGGATGCTCCCCGCGACCTGTGTAGGCACGGTGACTTGAACGACCAACCCGGGAGGTTCACCTCTCGTGGTGTTCGCGCGCAGGTCGCGGGAGGCACGCCGGCCCGCCCCTCGGTGCCCGGTGACGTGGAGCTAGTGGCCGGTGTGGGGAAGGTTGAGGACGGGCTTGAACTGAGCGAAGAACCAGCGGCGGCTCAGCACGAACAGCGCGAGGAAGCCGGCGGTGATCGCGAGATCGCGCAGCGTGAACGGGAGCCGGGCGGTCGACGAGACCGAGGGAAACACCACGAACACGCGCTCGAGGAAGATCCCCACCAGGCCGAAGATCGCGACGACGACGAGCGGAGCGTGCCGCTGGGGCGGCCGGCCGGTGAGGCGCTTGAGCAGGTACGCGAACGGGATGATCCAGCCGACCACCAGCACCACCCACGCCAGGGTCGTCCACGGCTGCACGAAGACCCGCTGGATGAAGAATCGAGTCTCGACCGGCACGTTGCCGTACCAGATCACGATGTACTGCGACCAGAAGAAGTACATCCACACGATCGACAGGGCGAACTGCAGCTTGGCGACGTCCTGGACGGCGGCCGGCGGGATGGAGGCGCGCCCGCGGGCGTTGGTCCGGACCGTGAGGATCGACAGGAGGCAAAACGCGGTGTAGAGCGTGCTGACGGCGAAGTAGCCGCCGAACAGGCCGCTATACCATTTGGGGTCCAGCGACATCACGAGGTCGAATCCCCACAGGGAGACCGTCACGAGCCACAGCATCAGGAGGATGACGGCGACCCGGTTTCGGTGCGCGCGCTCCCGCTCGTCTTCCGGGGGGATCGCGTCGCGCAGGAGCGCCCGCACGAACGCGAAGCACACGGCGAAGAGGACCGCCGCGCACGCGTACGTCCGCAGCCAGAAGAACGGCACGTTGAGCCAGCCCGCCTTCGCCGGGATCGGCGTGGTCACCCACGGATAGAGGACGGTCTGGCCCGTATAGAGCACCAGCAGCAAGAGGAACGAGATCGGCAGGAAGCCGGCGGTCGTCAGCGCGATGCGCCGCACGCTCGGCGACCAGCGCGCCTCGGTGACCTGCATCATGCCCGCGATCGCCGGTCCGGTCACGGCGAGACCCGACCAGAAGACGAGGTTCACCAGGTAGATCGACCAGACCTGTTGCGCGTCGCCGGAGTTCACGCCGACCAGGAAGACCACCGCGCCGAGCGCGGCCACGAGACTCCAGAAGACGGTCATTTCTGGGCGATCGAACGCAGGAAGTTCACGATATGCCATGCCTCCTGCGTCGACATGGCCTCGCCGTAGGCGGGCATCACCGCGCCGCCGACGACGATGTAGCTGTGCCAGTAGCCGTCGGTGCGCTGCTTCTGGAGCTCGGCGTTGGTCAGATCCGGGGTCGGGATGAACTTCGTCGCCACCGGCCCGGTCGTGCCCCCCTTCCCCTCGGGACCATGGCACGGCACGCAGAAGGTGGCGAAGCGCTCCTTGCCGATCGCCACGGAAGCCTCGGAGACCTTGACCGGATTGGGCTGCTTGGCCGCGACGTCGCGCTGCTCCTTGGGGATGATCAGGTCGCCGCCGCGCGGGACCACGCCCGGCGGCATCGAGAACACGCGCTCGCCCGGAACGATCCGCGCGGTCTGCGTCATGTTGTCGTTCCAGCGCACGACGATCGCGCCGCCCCACGCCCCGGCCGCGGCTCCCACCACCAGCAGCATCAGGATGAACACGTATTTCATGAGGGTTGGTTCATCGTGATTTGACTTCTTCGGCGCCCGACGTGCGTAAGAGCTCGTGGACCGTGGCGGCGCGTTCGGGGGCGCAGTGGACCGCCACGCCGAAGCGGTCGTTGGTGAACCGCGGATCGTAGGCGGCGCTCGTCCGCAGGCGCGGAAGCCGCCCGAGCACCACCATGCCGATGACCGTCGCGAACCCACCGAACAGCACCATCAGCTCGAAGGCGATGATGAAGAACGGCGGCAGCGACGAGCCGCTGATGCCCCCACCGGTCGGCTGCAGGTACTTGCCGCCCGTGACCTGGCCCCACACCATCGAGCTCCAGATCGTCAGCAGGAAGGCCGAGACGATCCCGGCGAGGCCGCCGATCAAGGTGAAGAGCCGCACGCGGCTGACCGGACGGTCGCGCTCGAGCACTTCCTCGATCTCGTGGACCGGTAGCGGCGTGTAGACCGTGACATCGTGGTAGCCGCGCGCGCGGAGCTCTTCGAGGGCGCGCACGGTGGTGTCCACGTGGGCGAAGACGCCGAGGACGGTCTCAGTGGCCATGGGCTCTGTCCCGGACCGGCGGCGGAATCGTCTCCTTGACCTCGACGATCGAGAGCGACGGCATCAACCTGATGAAGCCGAGGAACAGGAGGAAGAAGAACGAGAAGCTGCCGATCACGATCATGGTGTCGGTCGGGCTCGGATAGTAGATGCCCCACGTGTACGGATAGAAGTCGTGGCCGAGCGACGGCACGATGATGTTGAAGCGCTCGAACCACATCCCGATCAACACCAGGATCGACACGACGTAGAGCACGACCGGGCTCGTGCGGGCGCGCTTCCAGAAGAGCACCAGCGGTGCCACGCAGTTGCAGAAGTACATGGTCCACAGCGCCCAGGCGTAGGTGGCCGTCACCTTCCAGAAGAGCGAGGCCTTCTCGATGTGCTCGCCGCTGTAGAGCGAGGTGAAGATCTCGCAGATGTAGAAGTAGGTCAGGACGAGACCCGTGACGAGAATCAGCTTGCCCATCGCGTCCAGGTGCTTTTCCTGGATGTACGCGTGCAGGTTGAAGAAGTGTCGCATCGGCAGGATGAGGATCAGCACCATCGCGAACCCGGAGAAGATCGCGCCGTCGACGAAGAACGGCGCGAAGAGCGTCGAGTGCCAGCCGGGAACCAGCGCCATCGCGAAGTCCCAGGACACGACGCTGTGGACCGAGAGGACCAGCGGCGTCGCCAGCGCTGCCAGGAGCCCGTACGCACGGCGATAGTGCCGCCACTGCGTGTCGGAGCCCTCCCATCCGAGCGCCAGCATCGAGAAGATCCGCTTCCGCCAGCCCGTCGAGGCGTCGCGGAGCGCCGCGATGTCAGGGACCAGCCCGACGATGAAGAAGACGGTGCTGATCGAGAGGTACGTCGAGATCGCGAACACGTCCCACACGAGCGGTGAGCGGAAGTTCGGCCAGAGGAAGCGCTGGTTCGGGTACGGCAGCAGGTAGTACGCGAACCACATGCGCCCGGCATGGATGAGCGGGAACAGCCCCGCGGTCATGACCGCGAAGATCGTCATCGCCTCCGCGCCGCGGTAGATCGACGTCCGCCAGCGGGCCCGGAAGAGATAAAGGATGGCCGAGATCAAGGTGCCGGCGTGGCCGATACCGATCCAGAACACGAATGTGGTGATGTACATCGCCCACATCTGGGGCACGCGCTTGCCGGCCATGCCCATGCCCCACCAGACCTGCCCGGCCCAGGCGGCGAAGAAGCCGGCCAGCAACAGCGCCACGAAGCACATCCAGGCGAAGTAGAGGTTGCCCGGCGGCTCCAGGGTGCGGAGGACGTCGCGGTTGACGTCGGCGAACGTGGGAGAAGTGGTCCGGCCGTCGCTCATCGGCTCACGCGTGTCCGCCGCGGACGACCTTGCGGAGATAGGTAATCGAGGGCCGTGTACCGATCTCCTCCAAGACGTGGTAGGCCCGTGGGGAATGAGTGAGCTTCGTCGCGCCGCTCCCCTCGTCCTTGAGGTTGCCGAACGTGATCGCCTGCGTCGGACACGTTTGCTGGCACGCCGTCAGGATGTCCCCGTCGCGAACCGCGCGCTTCTCGTCGCGCGCCCGGTCCTTGCCGGCGATGATGCGCTGCAGGCACATCGTGCACTTCTCCATCACGCCGAGCTGGCGCACGGTGACGTCCGGATTCAGCTGGACCTCGAGCGGCGTCGGAAACTCGTACTGGAACCAGTTGAACCGACGCACGTGGTAGGGGCAGTTGTTGCCGCAGTAGCGCGTCCCGACGCAGCGGTTGTAGACCTGACCGTTGAGCCCTTCCTCGGTGCGGTACGCCGCGTACACGGGACAGACCGGCTCGCACGGCGCGACCTCGCAGTGCTGGCAGAGCATCGGCAGGAACATGTTCGTCGGATGCTCGGGCTTGCCCTCCGCCCAGCGCTCGAGGCGCAGCCAGTGGAGCTGGCGACCGTACGCCGCCGACGCTTTCCCCACCACCGGCACGTTGTTCTCGGCCTGGCAGGAGACCACGCACGCCTGGCAGCCCACGCACGCGTCGACGTCGATCGTCATGCCCCAGCGCGGACCGGGATATTTCTGATCCTCGTACAAGGTCGGCGCGGCCGCTTCGGGACCACGCCCGCGCAACGCCTGCTCGCGCGCCGCCCCGAGCTCGACGTGCTGCGCCAGCTCGCGGTCGTCCTGATCGTGCGTCGCCTGGAGCACGGCGAGCGGACGCCGCGTGCCCAGCTTCGTCAACGTCACCTTCACGCTCATGAACGCGAGGCCGCCTGAGGTTGAATCGGCCGCCGCGGGCAGGATGTCCATCGGGTTCAGTGACCGCGGGTCGGCGGCGACGTATCGAGGACGCTGATACGGCGTGTAGCGATGCCCCATCGGGATCGCGACCGCCGAAGGATGGAGCGTCGGCGAGATGTACGCGGGCAGCTCGAGCGTGCCCTGCGGCGACTTCACCGCGATCATGTCGCCCTGAGCGACGCCCAGCTTGCGCGCGGTGTCCGTCGAGATCTCGACCCACGCGTCCCAGACCGCCTGGGTCATCGTGTCCGGCGCTTCCTGAAGCCAGGAGCTGACCGCGCTGCGCCCGTCGTAGAACCTGAGCGATGGATAGGCGAGCAGCGTGAGACCGCCGCCGTCGCCCGCGAGCTTCGGCGGGGCGACTTCACCGCCGCTGACCTTGGCGCTCACCGTGGCGGGCGCGACGTCGCCGAAGACGCCGCCGCGCCTGAGCGCGCCTTCAAGCTCTCCCTTAACCAATGGCGCCCAAGCGGCCTTCAAATATTGCTCGAACGTCGGCCACGGAATCGGCCCTTTTCCCTCCTCGGCCCCGAGCGCGGCGCGCCCGATGCGCAGGAGCGTGTCGCCCATCGGTCGCGAGTCGCGCACCGGCGACATGGTCGGCTGAAGGAACCCGAGCACGCCGTCGCGGGGCGAGTAGTCGCCCCACGACTCGAGCCAGTGAGTGCCCGGGAGCACGACGTGCGCCAGCTCGCTCGTCTGGTCCGGCACGTTCGCGAAGCTGGCGACGAGGGCGACCTTGCGGATCGCGTCGGCGAGCTTGAGCCCCGAGGGCAAGGTGAACGCCGGATTCACGCCCGGGCCGAGGATGAGGACTTCGATCTCGCCGCCCGCCATTGCGCCGGCCAGGTTCGCGACCTCCGAATACGGAGTGACCTTGCCGTAGGCCGAGTCGGCGCCGAATCGCACGGTCTTTCCGACGTTGCCGGCGGCCGCGTTCAGCAGATTGATCGCGATCTGCGTCTGGGTTGCATTGGTGCCGGTGACGGAGACACCGCCACCGATCGCGAGCCCGGGCTTGGCGTGCGCGAAGGTCTTCGCGACGCGCTTGATCGTCTCGACGCTCACGCCGCTCTCGTCGGCGGCGCGCTTGACGTCGACCGAGGCGACGGCCTCGCCGAACCGGCGATCCGCCATTCCCTCGTCGACCATCACGCGCAGGATCGCGAGCGCGAGCAGCCCTTCTGTTCCGGGGGCATTGCGGACCCATTCGTCCGCGTTCGACGCCGTCAGCGACTGACGCGGCTCGACGTGGATGAACGTGCCGGCGCGGCCGTCGCGGAACGAGTGCATGCGCGCGAAGGTCCGCGCGTAGTTCACGTTCGAGAGCCAGGTCTCGATGAAGTCGGCGCCGAAAGACAAGACGGCCTCGGCGTCCTCGAACGCGTAGTACGGGATCGCGTCGCGATTGAACGTGATCTTGTTGGCGGCGCGGATCGACTCGTAGGCGAAGGGCTCCAGGGTGACCCGGGGACGCGTCCCGAGCGCCTGCACCCAGCGGTCGAGCAGGCCACCGAGGTTTCCGTTCTCGAGCTGCGTGACGACGGCGATCGCCCGGCCCTTGCCGCTGGTCCTGAGCGCGGCGATCTTGTCCGCGACGATCTTCGACGCGGCGTCCCACGCGGCGGCCTTGAATCCGGCGCCGCCTTCGCGAACCATCGGTCCGGCGATCCGGTCGGGATGATAGAGACCCTGGAGCGCGGCCTGGCCCCGCATGCAGAGCGCGCCCGCGTTGACCGGATGGTCCGGGTTTCCCTCGAGCTTGACGACGCGCCCCTCGCGATTGCGCGCGATGACGCCGCAGCCGGCCGGGCACTCCCGGCACACGGTCGAGAACCAGGAGGCGACACCCGGCACGAGCTGCTCGTTCGGCACCACCAGCGGAAGAATGGTCTCGCTGGCTTGCTGGCATCCGCCGCTCGCGGCGGCCGCGCCGGACACCGTGACGATCTTGAAGAAGTCGCGTCGGTTCATTTACCGAGTGCTCCAGCCCCGATCCGACCGAAGGTGGCGAGTGACAGGCACGCGTGGCTCCGTTTTATCGACGGCTTGAGCCCGGATTCGACCGAGGGTGGCGAGTGATGGGCACGCGTGGCTCCGTTTCATCGACGGCTTTGAGCCCGGATCCGACCGAGGGTGGCGAGTGACCGACACGCGTGGCTCCGTTCTTTCAATGGTGACAGGTCACGCAGTCGAGCGGGGCGTGTCTGCCCGCGGTCGCGTTCTGCTCGCGATGGCATTCCACGCACCAACCCATCGTCAAGGGGGGCGGCGCCGGCTTGAAGCCAACGAGATGCAGCAGGTCGACCGTCAGCTTGGGCCCGGTCTCGGCCGCGTAGGTCGTCATCGTCTCGACCGGACCGTGACACGTCTGGCACTTGAGACCCGCGCGGATGTGCGCCTTGTGCGGGAAGTACGTGAACTCCGGAAGCTTGTTCACTCGCACCCAGGGGATCGGCGTTTTCGTCGCGAAGAACTCGGCGATCTTCTTGATCTCCGGTTTGTCCGCGGCGGCGATCTTGTGGCATCCCATGCACCGCTCGACGGATGGCAATCCCGCGTATTCCGATCGACGGGCGTCGCTGTGACAATACTGGCAGTCGATCTTGTATGTGCCGGCGTGCACGTTGTGCGGGAAGTTGATGGGCTGCGCCGAGGGTTTCGCGGCGGCGGCCGGCTGGCGGCTCCACGACGAGATCGCCAGGAAGACCAGAACGGCTAGGAGCGCCGCGCCGAGTGCGCCTACTCCGGCCTTAGCCGTCATCGACAGTCGATCGCCCTCCGACAGATTCTAGATTGCTCGTGAACGCTATCACGTGCTCCCGGCGGCCGTCAATCGATTCACATGGTTCGAGTGGATCAACGGAGCGCGCGGGGCGAGGTGCGCGCGAGCTCAGGCGGCGGCCAGCGCCTCGGCGGCAGCGCGTGCGGCGAACGCGATATCGGCGTCGGTGTGCGCGAGCGAGACGAAGGCGGCCTCGAATTGCGAGGGCGCCAGGAACACCCCGCGCTCGAGCATTCCGTGGAAGTAGCGCGCGTAGCGCTTGGTGTCGGAGCGCTTCGCGGAGGCGTAGTCGGTCACGGGGCCGTCGCAGAAGAAACCCGTGAGCATCGATCCCACGCGGTTGACCGTGAGCGACACGCCGGCTTTCGCGGCGCCGCTTCCGAGCCCTCGCTCGAGCTCGGCCCCCAGCGCGTCGAGCCGCGGATAGACGTCGCGATCGCGGAGGCGGGCCAGGGTCGCGAGTCCCGCCGCGACGGCGAGAGGATTCCCCGACAGGGTTCCCGCCTGATAGACGGCGCCGAGCGGCGCCACGTGGCTCATCAGTCGTCGCGATCCGCCGTAGGCGCCGACGGGAAGCCCGCCGCCGATGACCTTGCCCAGACAGGTGAGATCGGGGCGCACGCCGTAGAGCTCCTGCGCGCCGCCGTACGCCACACGGAATCCGGTGATGACCTCGTCGAAGATCAACACCGCCTCGTGCGCCCGCGTGATCTCGCGCAGTCCCTCGAGGAACCCCGGGCGCGGCGGCACGACACCCATGTTCCCCGCCACCGGCTCGACAATGACCGCGGCGATCTCGCGGCCGCGCTCGCGGAAGATCGACCGCACGGCGTCGAGGTCGTTGAACGGCGCGGTCACGGTCAGCTGCGCGAGCGGCGCCGGCACCCCGGCGCTGTCCGGAATCGAGAACGTGGCCCCCCCGGAGCCGGCTTTCACCAGGAGACTATCGGCGTGACCGTGATAGCACCCGTCGAACTTCAGCAAGATCGGCCGGCCGGTCGCGCCGCGCGCCAGCCGGATCGCGCTCATGGCGGCCTCGGTCCCCGAGCTGACGAGCCGCACGAGCTCGATCGACGGATAGGCCGCGGTGATCGCCTCGGCCATCTCAACCTCGAGCCCGGTGGGCGCCCCGTAGCTCGTGCCGCGCGCCGCCGCGTCGGTGACCGCGGCGACGACGCTCGGCGCCGCGTGACCGAGGATCAACGGTCCCCAGGAACCGAGGAAATCGAGATACGACCTGCCGTCGACGTCCCAGATGCGGGCGCCCTCACCGCGCGCGACGAAGAACGGCTCACCGCCGACGCCGCGAAACGCCCGGACCGGGCTGTTGACGCCGCCGGGAATCAGACGGGAGGCGGCTTCGAAGAGGCTCTTCGAGTCGCGCATCAGAGGCTCCGTCCAAGCAGCGCGCCGATGCCCAATCGCTCCCAGAGCCGGCCGGCCGTGAACGAGAGCCGTTCGTGCCAGCGCCAGCGAGCCGGGTCGAGCTCGATCTGGACGAAGTCGCGCTCGGACGCGCTCCAGCGGAACCCGGCGACCGCCTCCGCCCGCCCGGCCATCACCGAGGTCACCAGGTAGGTCGCGGACGGATACGTCGGCTCGCCGCTGATCTGCGCCTGCTGCCGGTCGGTCGGCGAGAAGTAGGCGCCGGCATCGATGTGCGAATGATAGATGACCGCGATCGAATAGCCCTCGCCCTCGAGGCGACCGATGCGCAGCAGATCTTTTGGATCGATGAAGTACGCCGTGCGGGCGTCCCGCGGATGGCGCTGCGGATCCCTGGCGTGCAGCTCGTCCTGGATGTTCCGGCAACGCACGAGACGACGCAGCTGGCCTTGCTCGAGGATCACCCCGCACGATTCGCGCGGATACTCCTCGACGGCCTGGCGGCGGATGGCCTCGAGCTCCTCGGCGGTGACGATCGCGCGCGCGCCGCCGGCGAGCGCGGGGATGATCGCGACCTCGTCACCGTCCTTGAGGGGCGTGGAGAGCCCCTGGAGGGATTCGATCGCCTCGCTGTTCACGTAGATGTTCACGTGGTGGTGTACCTCGCCGCCCGCGTCGCGCATGAGCCCCTTCAGGCCGCCGTAGGAGGCCTCGAGCTGATCCAGCAGCCGGCTGATGTCGTTCGCAGCGACCTCGATGCGGTCGCGATTGTCGGTGGCCCGACGGAACGACGTCGGGATGTAAACCGTCACGGACATGCCTAGCCTCCAGGACTCAGGTACCGCTCGCCGGTGTCGGGCAGGACCGTGACGACCAGCTGGCTCGGCGTCATCTCGGCGGCGACCATGCACGCGGCGAAGGCTGCCGCGCCGGCCGAGACGCCGACCAGCAGCCCCTCCTCGCGCGCGAGCCGTCGCGACCACGCGAGCGCGTCCTCGTCGCGCACCTGGATGATCCGGTCGATGATCGTGCGATTCAGGACGCCGGGTACGAACGACGCGCCGATCCCCTGGATCGCATGGGGCCGCGCCTTGCCGCCCGCGAGCACGGGCGATGCCGCTGGCTCGACCGCGACGATGCGCACGGCTGGAATCTTCGCCTTGAGGACCTCGCCGACTCCGGTCAAGGTCCCACCGGTCCCGACGCCGACGACGAACGCATCGAGCCGACCGCCGACCGCGTCGAGGACTTCCAGCGCGGTGGTGCGCCGGTGCGCCTCGGGGTTCGCCGGGTTCTCGAACTGCTGCGGCATGAAATAATCCGGGTGCTCGCGAAGCAGCTCCCGCGCCGCGTGGACCGCGCCCGTCATGCCCTCGATCGCCGGCGTGAGGTGGAGCTCGGCGCCGAACCGCGCGAGCAGGCGCTGGCGCTCGACGCTCATGTCGTCGGGCATCGTCAGGATCAGGCGGTAGCCTCGCACCGCGGCCGCCATCGCCAGCCCGATGCCGGTGTTGCCGCTGGTCGGCTCGACGATGGTCGCGCCCGCCTTGAGGACGCCCCGCCGCTCGGCGTCCTCGAGCATCGCGACCGCGATGCGGTCCTTGACGCTGCCGCCCGGGTTGAGCGACTCGACCTTGGCGGCCACCACCGCTCCGCCGGGCTTGGGCAAGCGGTTGAGCCGGACCATCGGCGTCCGTCCGACCAGCTCCAGAACCGAGCTCGCGATCTTCGTCGGCGTCGTCATATGTGATACATCGGGCGCGCCGCGCTCCGGCGCGCGAGCGCGCGGGCGGCGAGGTCGCCGAAGGTGAGCTGATCGACCACCTTCGAGACCGCGTTCGAGATCTCGTCCCACAGCTCGGCCAGGTCGTGCCGCTCGCCGGTGCTCCGGCCGCCGCGGCGCTGCGCTTCGAAGGGCGCGCCGGTGCCCTCCACCGCTCGCAGGACGTCCCCCACCGTGATGTCCTCCGGCGGGCGCGTGAGCTGGTAGCCGCCCGCAGAACCACGCTTCGACGTCAAGAGCCCCGCACGCTTCAGCGCGAGCAACACTTGCTCGAGATACCGCTGCGGGATCGCCTGGCGCCGCGCGATCTCCTGGATGGCCGTCAGACCGCGCTCCCGGTGAAGCGACAGATCCAGCACTGCCTGGATCGCGTACTCGCCCTTGGCCGAGATGCGCACGCTACTGGCTCAACTGACACCGCCGCGCTCGAGCAGGCGGGCGACGTCGCGCGCGAAGTACGTGATGACGACGTCGGCGCCCGCGCGGCGGATGGCGGTGAGCGCTTCCATCATCGCGCGCTCCTCGTCCAGCCAGCCGAGCTTGCCCGCGGCCTTGATCATCGCGTATTCACCGGACACCGAGTAGGCGGCCAGCGGGACGCCGAACTCGGCCTTGGCCCGCGAGATGACGTCGAGGTACGGTAGCGCGGGCTTGACCATCACGATGTCGGCGCCCTCGTCGAGGTCGAGCGCGATCTCGCGCATCGCCTCGCTGGAGTTCGCCGGATCCATCTGGTACGCGCGGCGGTCGCCGAACTGCGGCGTCGAGTCGGCCGCGTCGCGAAAGGGGCCGTAGAAGCTCGAGGCGTACTTCGCCGAGTAGGCCATGATCGGCGTGTCGGTATAGCTGGCCTCGTCGAGCGCCTCGCGGATCGCGCCGACGCGGCCGTCCATCATGTCCGAGGGCGCCACCATGTCCGCGCCGGCCTCGGCGTGCGAGACGGCCACGCGCGCGAGCAGCTCGAGCGTCGGATCGTTGCGCACGGTGCCGCCCTCGACGACGCCGCAGTGCCCGTGGCTCGTGTACTGGCAGAGACACACGTCGGTCACGACCAGGAGGTCCGGCACCACGTCCTTCACCGCTCGCACCGCTTGCTGCACGATGCCGTCCTCGGCATAGGCTTCGGAGCCCCGCGGGTCCTTGTCGAGCGGCAGGCCGAACAGCAGCACGCCGGGGATCCCCATGCTGGCGACGTCCTTCATGTCCTTCACCATCTCGTCGATGGAGAGGCGGAACTGGCCGGGCATCGAGCCGATGGGCTCGCGGATGCCCCGGCCGTGGACGACGAACAGCGGATAGATGAGATCGTCGACGGCCAGCACCGTCTCGCGGACCAGCTTGCGCAGCAGTGGTTTCTCGCGGAGACGTCTCGGGCGGAACATCGCATGCGCCATTACACGCTCCTTCTGGGTCGGCGGCCCGCATTCCACGCGGCACGGGCGAAGTAGTCGGCGAGGGCCCGCGCGAGCGCGGGGATCGTATACTCGCCCGGCATGACGTCGGTCGCCAGGCCGTACTCGGCGGCCGTCGCCGCCGTGATCGGGCCGATCGACGCCACGGCGACGCGCCCGCGCCAGGCGCGCCGCTCCTCGTCGCTGAACTGCTCGGCGAAGTTTCTGGCGGTGGACGAGCTCGTGAACGTCACCGCGTCGACGGCGCCCGACGCGAGCGCCTCGCGCAGCCGCACGACTCCGTCCTCGATGCGCCGGGTCTGATACGCGGGCACTTCGGTCACCAGGGCGCCGAGCCGGCGGAGCTCGACGACGAGCACGTCGCGCGTCTCCTTCGCCC
>QHSQ01000421.1 GCA_003221615.1 Candidatus Rokuibacteriota bacterium
TGTCCTCTGCGCCGATGGCAGAGACCACGGTCAGGCCCAGATCCTGGCGCACGGTTTCGTCGTCGCGTTCGACGCTCCCCCCGCGATAGTGTCGCTGGATCGCGGTCTGGATCGCGGCCGCGGGCGCGATCCGGAAGTCGACATCGAGGCCGGTGACTCGCCGGACCTCGTCGAGCGCCAGCACGTTGAGAGGGTCGGCGGTGGCCACCACCAGCTGCCGGGCGGACCGCTCGATGGCGATGATCGTGTTCAGGCGAGCTGTCTCCTCCGGGAGGATCCTGACCACTTCGGGCTCGAGGCTCGCGAGCTCCTCCTCGCTCATCAGCGGCTTGTTGAACTGCTGGGCCAGGCACTCCAGGAGCGCGGGCTCGCTGATCATGTTCAGCTCGACCAGGACCCGGCCGAGTCGTTGTGCGCCCCGGCGTTGTCGCTCGAAGGCGGCCGCGAGCTGTTCCTGCGAGAGCAGACCGCGCTTGACAAGCACCTGACCGAGGAGTTGCCACCCGCGCTGGCGCTCGCGCGCGCCTTCCACCGGGGTCACACCTCGGGGCTGCCAGTGCTCTGGGGCCACGCGATCAGTTCCGTCGGTCATCGCCACGGATGTGGGCGTACCTTGCATTCACGCTGGTCATTTTGAGCGGGCACGATTCGGGTTGGAAGGCCCAAAAACGATCTAGGCGGCCGGGGCGAAGATCTAGATCGCCGCCTGGCGAACGATCTAGCGCACGCTTGGTGGACGTGTCGGTCATGTTGGGTAGGAACAGAGCAAGACCGGTACCGCACCGTTGACGGCCGCAAAATTACTGGGTTAGGGCTGGGAAGGCTGGCAGGCGCTGGAAAGAACACGTCCACTATCGGTGTGTTCATGGTCACACCGGCCAGCCCGGGTAAGGCGGCTTCCTGGGCGCCGATTAGCGGCGTGCTTCGGCCGGCCCGGGGGACCTGAGGCGCTGCTCGATCTGGGCTCGGTCGGGGTGCCCGGGAGCGAGTGCGAGGAATGCGCGATAGTGCGCGGCCGCGCCGAGCGCCTGGCCGTCCTGCTCGAGCGCCACCGCGAGGTTGCGGTGGGCTTCGGCGTTTTGCGAATCGAGAGCGAGGCTCCGCTGGATCGCCTCGATCCCGCGTGGGTGTTGTCCCCGACGCACCAGGACCACGCCGAGGTCGTTCCACACCGAGGCATCGGCGGGGTCGAGCGCCACCGCGCGCTGCAGCAGCTCCTCGGCCCCTGCGAGCGATCCGAGCACCGTTGCCTCCCGTGCGCGATCACGCAACTCGGATGCGCGAAGCGGCTCGGGGGGTGGAACGGACGGCAACGGGGAAACGAGCGGGGCCGTCGGCGACGGGACGAGTGGCGCGCATATCGTTACGGTAAGGCCAGCGGCGCCAAGTACCCCGACGGCGCAGAGGGCAATGACCCACCGGCGACGACGCGCCCACCCCTCCGACTGGAGACTCGGAAAGTCCGTCCTCGCCAGCACCTTCGCCCTCTGCTCCATGGCGGCGAGCGCTTCATACAGACGGCTCATCTCGACGGCTGGCCGGAGATGCTCGGCGCGACCCCACCGGCGACGACACGAGAGAGCGCCAGCGTTGTCCGCGGACCGAGGATGCCATCCGCGGGAAGGGCCGTCGATCGCTGGAACGCGCGTACCGCCTCCTCGAGTCGAGCATCGTAGAGGCGGGGAAGCGGGCTCGCGAGATAGCCGAGCTTGTGCAGTCGGAGCGCCACGGTGAAGACCGTGTCTCGCGTCAACGGCCGCGCGCCGTCGACTGGGAGCTGATCGATATTCCGCCACAGGACCCACACCACAGCGTGGGCCAGCTTCGAGTCCAGCTCCTCGAGCTGGACCCGGCGCTCCGCCCCCGTTCCGTCGACCAGAGTCACCGTGTCGTCGGCGATGCGCCGGAGCAACAGCACGCTCGGCTCCGGCACGCCGTCCAGCTCGAGCAACGCTGGCAACCCGATCGCCCGTAGCTCGCCTGCCGTGATCCACGGCAGGCGCGTCGCGGTGAGCCGGTACCGGTCCGCGACGCTCGCGATGTCGACGGCGCCGTCTGCCAGTGCCGGCCACTCCGCCACGGCGCTCTGCGGTGGCGAGTGGGTAATCCACAGCGCGATCAGCTCCGCGAGAAGACGCCGGGGTGCGTCGAGAGGTACCGCCGGCGGCGCTGGCGAGAGGGCTGCGACCCTCGCGGTGACGGGCGCGCTGCCTGGGTCGGGTGCGCTGCTTGTCTGGGGCATGGGAGCCCGCGTGGGCGCCGCCGGCGGCGCCACCGCGGCGAGGACGCTATTCGAGGCGTGCGAGACAAACCAACCCGGACGCCATGTCCACTGCAGCCCGAGAGTGGTGCCGACCGCGGCCATCACCGTGACGGCGGCGACTGCGGCGACTCTCCGCGCCCAGCGTGCCAGAGGGCGTCCCTCGACGCTGCGGATGGCGGCTTTCACGGTGTCGACATCGACGTTTCGCTTGCGGCCTGCGAACGCCGTGCTCAGCGCGCGGTCGCAGACGAGATTGATGACTCGCGGCACGCCACGGCTGTAGCGGTGGACCCGGGCGGTGGCGGCCCACGTGAACGGGAGGCTCCCCGCGAGCCCCGCGGCCCGCAGACGATGCTCGACGTAGCGGAACGTCTCCCGTTCGGAAAGGGGACGCAGGCGACTGCGGATGCCGACGCGCTGGTTGAGCTGGCGCAGGTCGGGCCGCGCGAGCTTGGCCTCGAGCTCGGGCTGGCCGGCAAGGACGATCTGCAGGAGCTTCCGGTCCGGGGCCTCGAGCGTGGACAGGATGCGGACCTGCTCGAGCGCACCCACGCTCATCTGCTGTGCTTCGTCGATCACGACCACGACGGTCTTGCCCTCACCACCCGCGGCCAAGAGGTGCTGGCTGAGCACGGTCATCAACTCGCCCCTCGTCGATCCACGCCGCTCGAGGCCGAGGTCGTCCAGGATCGCGCCGACCAGCTCGGTCTCCGACAGGTGGGGATTGAGCACCAGCACGCTCTCCGCCTCCGCGGGCAGCTCGCGGAGCAACGCGCGGCAGAGCGTCGTCTTGCCGGTCCCTACGTCGCCGAGCAGGAGCATGACGCCCTTGCTCGTCGTCACGCCGTAGAGGAGCAACGACAAGATCTCGTGATGGACACTCGACCGGAACAGGAAGCGCGGGTTGGGCGTCAGCCCGAACGGCGAACTGTCGAGGCCGAAGAATGGCTCGTACATGGTGGGCTACCTCGCCCGTTGAATGGGAATGACCGTGGGCGTGATGATGACGACCATTTCCTGCGAGTCGACGGTGAGCTCGCGGCTCTTGAAGAGCCAGCCGAGGACGGGGATGCGTCCGAGGAGCGGGACCTCGCGCTGGGTCTTGGTGTCGTTGTCGGTCAAGACGCCCCCGATGACGAGCCGCTCGCCCTCACGCACGATGACCTCGTTCTCCGATCGGCGCTTGAAGATAGGCGGGTTACTCGTGCCCGCCAGGACCTTCGTGAAATCGGGCTCGTTGTTCTCGACGAGTACCTTCATCCGTATCAGGGTGACCTCGGGCTCATGAATAACCCTCGGGGTCACCTCGAGCTTGAGCAACGCGTCCTTGAACTGCACCTGCGTCCCGCCGAAGCCGCTCTGGCTCACGTACGGCACCTCGAAGCCGCGCGAGATGACGGCTGTCGAATTCTCCACGGTGACCGTCTTCGGCTCCGCCAGCGACCGCGCCTTGCCCTGCGTCTCGAGCGCCTGGATCGCCATGCTGAGATTGAAGTGGTTTCCGACGATTCCGAACAGCAAGCCCATGGCGGGATTGGCCGCGGTGGGCAAGCCCGATGTCGGGAGGCTCACAACATTGCCGCCGGTCGCCAGTCCAGTCGCAGGATCGACGGGCAAGATAGAGCCTGCCGTGAACCCCGGATTCGCTGTAGGGTTAAACGTCGTCGGTGTCCCGCTTGCTTGCGGAGTGGCGAGCCCTGTCACAGGGTTCACTGGCTGAGCCAACCCGCGGCCGAGCAAGGTATTTCCGGCGTTGCGGCCCACGACCCCGCCGCCCCACTGCACGCCGAGCTGCTCGAGCGCGTTGCGGACGATGACCACCATCTGCGCCGCGATCTGGACCTGCGGCAGCGGGACGTCGAGCTGTTCCTTCACGAGACGCTTGATGCGGGCCAGATCCGCTTCGTAGTGGCGAATGAAGACGGAGTTGGTCGGCTTGTGCGCGCTGACCGTGATGCCCTTCGCCAGGGTCTCGGGCAGTGGCATCCCCGGCATCAGCACCGGGGCCAGCGGCTGACTGAGCTGGCCCTCCGACGGGATATCGATCGGCGGCGGCGGCGCGTAGATCCCGGGGCTCGGGGCTGGCGGCGCGATCGTACCAGCCGGCGGCAGACCGAGAATGCCCTGCAGCGTCTTGGCCACCTCCCCGGCTGACCAGCGCGTCGAAGGCATCGCGCACCGGCACCTCGTAGAGGCTCACGGTGACGACGCCGGTGGCCTCGGGCGTGACGATCAGGCTGACGCGAAACCGCTCGGCGAGCGTGCGGAGGGTGGTCTGGACATCGACGCCGCGAAGATCGATGGTCGTTCGATCGGTCGGGAATCGCTGCCCACACGTTTCTTCCTGCGAGTGGGCCAGCGCCGGCAACAGGACGGCAAAGAGGGCAAGGGCGATCGTGGCGGCAAAGCGCATCTTCATCTCCTTGTCGTCGGCGTGGGGGCGAAGCCCGGTAGCAGGATGGATCTCGAGCCGCCCCCGGGCTCGCTGAGGACGATTCTTTCGTCCATGATCTGCTCCACCCGCCGGCCGCTGACGACGTCGCCGACCTTGATGACCCGGTCATCGACGATGGCGAGAGCGCCTCCGGGAAACTTCATGATGCCTTTCACCAACACCGGCGCGACCGGTGGCGGCGCCGGCGCGACGGCTATGGCGGGCCCTGTACGACGCGGGGCTTCGGCGAACTTGAACGGATCGCGGAGCGGATGCAGCGTTGTCTCGGCTGGAACTTCGAGCGGAAGCGTGAGAGCCACCGCGAGAGGGGACCTTGAGCTCTTCGCGGTAGCCGCCAGGACTCGTTCCATGATCCGTCTGGTATCGTCGGACGGCTCGATCGTCGTCAGCCGGAACTGCGCGCGGACCGTGTCTCGTCCAGCCCCCTCGCCGGGCGTTCGCTGGGGAACCTCGAGTACGACGTCCTCAAGGATCCCGCCCTCTCGCTCGACCCTCGTCGCGAGGTCGAACAGCTCGCTAAACGACGCGGTCATGTCGATGCGATGGGACGACTTGCGGTAGCGCGCCGCCGGCTCCTGCTCGAGCGGGGCGATCGCCAGGACTTTCGCCTGGCCGCCCCGGGCTAGATCGGCGAGGCGACGCAGCACATCCGCCGCGGTCGCCCGATCCGGGCTCCAGCGGATGTCCTTGAGGAGATCGGCGTTCGCCACGAGCTCGGCCTGGATGTTCTGGCGGCTCGCCTCGAGCTCACGTGTTAGGCCAGCCCGCTGGACGTCCGCAGTGGCGCCCAACCTGCCGAGCGAAATTGTGTGGGCGACCGTCCACACGAGCGCGGCCAGCACCACCAGGACCATCCCGACCCAGCCGACGGTGAGCGCTCGGCCCTTCACGAGCGCTTCTCCGCGAGCGCGATGCTGATCTCCAATTGCCCGTCGCCGCCCTGGGCGCGAGCCGGCCGGACCTCCCAGGTCTTGAGCTGGAACCGCGGGGCGACGGTGGGGTCCTGGGCGAACGCCGCCATGAAGTTCGCGATCTCGACGAGCCGCGAGCTGGCCGGCTCCATGGTTGTACTCACATCGATCTGGAGCCTGAGGTCGCTGGACTGCGCCGCCGCCTGCGGCGACTGCGCTTGCCCTTGCGGCGGACGCGCGGCCTTCCCGAGCGACACCCGGTCGATCCGCAGCGTGCCGGGTAACCACTTGCTGAGCGCAGGGAGTAACTCGGACCAGCGCGCCTGTCGCCGAGCCTCCGCGCCGAGGGCGCGCAGGTTCGTTCGCAAGGTCGAGAGCTCGTTGTCCGCCGTCGTCACCTCACGGCGGAGCTTCGCGATGGATTGAATCTCACTCGAGTGCCGCAGATACCGCGGCAAGACTCCGCCGAGCGCAACGAGCGCGACGAGCGCCACGCCGGCTGTCGCCACGATCGCGAGGTGGCGCGGGCCGGCGGGGCCCAGAAACCACTCCCACGGAGAGCGCTGAGCCCTTCCCGGATGTGTCAGATCGATCGTGAAATGCGTGGTCACAGCGCCCTCAACGCGAGCCCGAAGGCCTGGACGAACTCAGGACCTGCCGATTCATTGGTTTCTCCTTGAGCGGCGGTCATCCGAACCGCTCGGAAGGGATCGATCACCTCGAAGGGCGATTGCAGCCCGAGCTCGTCCGTGAGCCAGCGATTGAGCCGGGGCACCCGGAGCCATCCGCTGAGCAGATAGCGCGGGAGGCTTTCGCGGTCGTACTCCGAGCGATAGAACGAGAGCGACATCCGGATCTCGTCGGCGATGCGATGGACGACCCCGCGGCATGCCTCGGCGACCGGGCCGGCATCGGCGTCCTCCCTCGGCGTCTCCCGCGGCGCCCTCCCGTTGGGAGCAGCCACTCCGGCGCGGCGGAGTTGCTCGACAATGGCGGAGGCGCCGGCATCGAGGTGGCGCACGACCACGGGACCCTGCTTGCTGAGCAGGCAGAGAACGGACCGCTCCTCCCCGAGATCCAACGCCACGAGCAGCTCACGCGGTTCGAGCCGACCGAGATGGAGCGCCGTGTTCAGCACCGCCAGCGCCTCCACTTCGAGGGTCCGCACCTTGACGGCCGCCTGCTCGAGCAGGCGAAGCCGGCCTTCGACGATGGGCTTGGGCGCACTCACGGCGAGCACCAGGCACTCCTTTTTGGAGCGCCGGAGGACCTGCGCATCGAGCAGCCCTTCAGACGACGGCAAGAGCCCGAACTCCCGATGTTGCAACTCGAGCGCCTGCAGCACGCGATCCCGCGGCAAGGGGGGCAGCGTGAGCTGCCGGACGACAACATCCGGTCCTCCGACGGCGGCGACCACGGGCTCGCCGTCGACTCGAGCTGCGGCGAGCGCGGCGTGGATCGCGCGCGCCGACGCAGCGCCGTCGCCGCCGGCCGCGATCGGAGCGGTTCCGGTCGCGGTGATGCGCGCCTTCTTGAAGCTTCCCTCCAGGACCAGCACGCGCACGACGCTGGCGCTGATCTCCAGACCGATGGCCCGCTGCCTGAGAAAGGTTTTCACCAAGACACTCCCCACCCCGCTAAATGTGGTCCCATTTCGAGCTGACAATCGACACAAACGATCCCGCGGCCGGTCCGGCGGCTCCCGGCACGAGGCCGAGATTCCATGGCGCCTGGTAGAGCTGGGGGACCGTCCCGGCAGTCGTGAAATCAAACTGCTGTGCGGATACGAGGCCCGCGACCTGGACGGTGCCGGTAGCTCCGGTTACGTAGAACTTGCCCGTGAGAGCGGTGTTGGCTGCAAAGAACGTGGCGAGGATGTTGCGCGCGCCGCCTGCCCCGAGCTTGATGTCGCCGGTGGTGAGCATGCCGAGGAAGTGATTCGCCGGATAGGGGTAGCCGCACGGATAGCCGCCGGCGCCGCACCCGGCCCATGCCTGGTTGACGGTGGTATCCGACAAGAGGCCCGTGTCGATCTCGAACGCCGGTGTGCCGGCGGGGTTGTCGGCGACGACGATAACCTTGCCCTGGTAATACATGTTGTTGTCCGTCA
>QHSQ01000355.1 GCA_003221615.1 Candidatus Rokuibacteriota bacterium
AGCGGTGGCGCGAAGGGCCAGGGCGCCGCGGAGGCGCGGACGTTCGCGCGCGAGGGCGCGAAGGTGGTCTTCGGCGACATCCTGGACGCCGAGGGCAAGAAGGTGGAGACGGCCATCCGCGCCGAGGGCGGCGAGGCCGCGTACGTTCACCTCGACGTCACGAGCGAGGTGGACTGGCAGAACGCCGTGAAGCTCGCGACCGGGCGCTACGGCCGGCTCGACATCCTGGTCAACAACGCCGGGATCGTCATCCCGCGGGTGGCGATCGAAGACCGGACGGCCGCCGAGTGGGACCGCGTGATGGCGGTGAACGCCAAGGGCGTGTTCCTGGGCACCAAGTACGCCATCCCCGCGATGCGCCAGGCCGGCGGCGGCTCCATCGTCAACATCTCCTCGGTGGCCGGCATCGGCCAGTCGCTCCACCAGGAGCCGGCGTATGCGGCCAGCAAAGGCGCCATCCGGATCTTCACGAAGGTGACGGCCAGCCAGCACGCCAAGGACAGGATCCGCTGCAACTCCGTGCACCCCGGCCCGATCGACACGGAGATGCTCCACAGCGCGATGCCCGACCCGGAGGTCCTGCGCCGACGGATGGAGCGCGTGCCGCTCGGGCGGATGGGCACCGTGGACGAGGTCGTGAAGCTCGTGCTCTATCTCGCCTCCGACGACTCCGCCTACATGACCGGGAGCGAGCTCGTCATCGACGGCGGAGCTCTGGCGCAGTGATCAAGGTGATGGTGCTGCTCCGACGGCCCCAGAGCTGGACGCGCGAGCGATTTCATCGCTGGTGGCTCGACGAGCACGTCGCCCACGGCAAGAAGCCGAACCTGCGAAAGTATCGCGTGTGCCTGGTCACCGGCTCGACGTCGCACAAGGGCCGCGAGCCGTGGGACGGCATCGCCGAGCTCTGGTTCGACGACCGCGCCGCGCTCGATCGCGCGTGGTCGTCCGAGGTGGGCCGGACCGCGCTGGCGCACTCGCGCGAGAGTCACAGCGATCGGCTGGTGCTGATCACTGAAGAGCACGAGCTCGCCCCGGCCGCTGAGCGGGCACGTTAGGCGGTGGAGGTGAAAGTGCGAGACGACGTTTTCTCCACCGAACCGCCCGCACTCGCCGGCATCCTCCGGGATGGGGCGCGGGTCGGCTTTCGGCTGGCTTCCGAGCCGCGGACCGGATCCCTCCTGCGGGTGCTGGCCGGGAGCAAGCCGGGCGGCCGGCTGCTCGAGCTCGGCACCGGCACCGGGGTCGCGACGGCTTGGCTGCTCGCCGGGATGGACGCCGCCACCCGACTGGAGACCGTGGACTCCGACCCGTCGGTCGTCGAAGTGGCCCGTACCCATCTCGGCGATGACCCACGAGTCCGGTTCAACATCGCGGAGGGCGGGGATTGGCTGCGGCGGTGGTCGGGCGGGCCGTTCGACCTCGTCTTTGCCGACGCTTGGTCAGGCAAGTTCAGCGACCTCGACGCGGCGCTGCGGCTGCTCGCTATCGGGGGACTGTACGTGATTGACGATCTCCTGCACCAGCCCAGTTGGCCGGACGGGCATGGCCCCCGGATCGAGCCGCTACTGGCGGAGCTGGAGGGACGGCCGGATCTGGCGTGCGTACGGCTGGCGTGGTCGTCGGGCCTCGCGATCGCGGTCAAACGCGCCTAGCCTTACGTTGGAGTGGACTCCCCTATCATCACCCGGGAGTTCCTGAACGCACCCGAACGATACTTCAAGCACCTCTTTGCTACAGACTCCGATGAGGGCGAGGCCTAAACGAGACGGCCAGCCCAAGCTAGCCCGCGAGCGCGGGCGATACCTCGCGGGCGATCATCTCGAGGGCGGAGCGCGCCTCGCGCGGCTCGCTCGTGTTGGCCGAGATGATCAACGTCTCAACCCCGAGGCTCGCGTAGGCCTTCGCGTTCTTGATGATCTCGGCGGGCTTCGTGCCGAGCGCGTGCCGTCCCGCACGCGCGGCGGCCAGCGACATCGCGATCGAGACCGGGATCTTCGACGCGTCGCGGCCGCAGGCCTGAGCCTCCGCGCGCAGCTGCGCAATCCCCTCCCCTAGCGCCTCGGGCGCCAGACCGAGCGGCTGCCAGCCGTCACCCAGTCGCGCCGCACGACGGATCGCTGCGCGGCTGACGCCGCCGATCACCACGGGGATCGGTTTCTGCTTGGGCTTGGGCGAAAACTTCATTCCGTCGAACTGGTAGTACTTCCCGTCGAACTTCGGATCGTCCTGGGCCCACAGCGCGCGCATCACCGCGATCGACTCATCGGTGAAGGCGCCCCGCTCGGCGTAGGGGCTGCCCATCGCGCGCATCTCCTTCTCGATGAGCCCCACGCCCACGCCCATGACCAGCCGGCCGCCGCTCAGGGCGTCGAGCGTGGCCGCCGTCTTCGCGAGCCTCACGGCGTTGTGGTAGGGCAGTACGAGGACCGACGTGCCCAGCCGCACGCGCTGGGTTCGCCCGGCGACGAAGCCCAGGAGGGTCAGCGGCTCGTAGTAGGGCTTGCCGCCGATCCGATCGAAGACATGCCCCACGTTGAACACGTGGTCGTGGGCCCAGACCGAATCGATGCCCAGCTCCTCGGCCCGACACGCGAGATCGACGAGCGGCTGCGGGTCGTCGAAGCCCCAGTTGTTGAGGAGTGAAAATCCGATCCGCACTGCGCGCGCCTCAGGCCGGCTTGCCCGCGGGAATCTCCTCGCCCCACGGTTCCATCGCCGGTCGCAGCGGAGTGAATTCCTTGACGCGGCCGGCCGCGCCGGCGAGGATCGCGTCGATCTTGGCGCGCTCGGCCGGTGTCAGGTCGAGCTCGGTGCCGGCGTGGTTCGCGTCCACCTCAGCCGGGGTACGCGCGCCGACCAGCGCCGTGCTGATCGCCGGATTGCCGAGCACCCAGGCCAGCGCGATCTGGCTCAGCGGCACGCCGCGCGGCTCGGCGACCTCGCGACGAAGCCGATCGACCACGCCGATGTTCGTCTTCAGATTCTCGCCGCGGAAGATCGGCTGGCCGAAGGCCACGCCGCCACCACGCCAGTCGCGGGACGGATCGCCGAAGTTCGTCGCAGCCGTGAAGGCGCCGGTGAGCAGGCCGTGACCGAGCGAGCCGTAGCCCATGACGCCGATACCGTTGGTGAGGCACCCCGGGAACGTCTCGTGCTCCTGGCGCCGATCGAGCATGTGGTAGCCCACCTGCGAGACGTCGACCCGGCGGGTGCGCAGGCATTCGGCCATCATCGCGCCGGTGAAGTTGGACACACCGACGAAGCGGACGCGTCCGGAGGCGACGACTTCCTCCAGCGCGCGCATCGTCTCCTCGAACGGCGTGTTGGCGTCAGGCCAGTGCACGAGCAGCACGTCGATGAAGTCGGTGCGCAGACGCTTCAGGCTCAGATCGAGCTCACGCATGATATTGGCGCGGCTCGAGTCGCGCAGCGGCCCGAGCTGGCCGGGCGGCGGCGGCTTCACGCCGCACTTCGTCACGAGAATCACGTCGCGCCGGGTCTTCTCGAGCGCGCGCGCCACGACCTCTTCGGAGTGGCCGGCGCCGTAGGCCGGGGCGGTGTCCACGCAGTTCACGCCCCGGTCGAGGGCCCTGTGGATGGCCTTGACGGCCTCGTCGTCCTCGATCGCGCCATAGCGGTCGCCCGCCATCGGCCAGCAGCCGAAGCCCAGCTCCGACACGCGTAACCCGGTTCGACCGAACGCACGGTAGCGCATGGTTATCCTCGCGATGAAGCGGAGATGTAGACGCGGGGGACTCGCGGCCCGACCGTCGTCGCCACGTGATGCAGACCGAGATGGTGGCGCGAGGCCACCTCGGCCGCCGCGATCTCGAGATCGCCCTGGCGGCCGATGATCACGACTTCGTCGCCGACCGCGGCATCGGGAACGCCGGTCAAGTCGATCCGCGTGTGCTCGAGCGACGGCGAG
Organism: Candidatus Rokuibacteriota bacterium; assembly: GCA_003221615.1. Classification (GTDB taxonomy): domain Bacteria; phylum Methylomirabilota; class Methylomirabilia; order Rokubacteriales; family CSP1-6; genus AR31. The sequence goes on from QHSQ01000355.1 coordinate 3,932, forward strand.
CCGACGATAGGCGCGGCGTGGCCGCGCACGAGGACGCGGCCCGCGTGGAGCCAGAGCATGCCGTCGGCCGTCCCGATCGGCACCACCCCCAGCCGCATCGGCGTGGTCACCGGGAACGGGGCGCGCTCGGCGAAGCGCTCGCGCGGCGTCAGCTCCTTCAGCGCGATGACGTGGGTCTTCAGCGCGTGCAGCGCCGGCCGCAGCGGAACGGGCGGCTTCTCATCCGGCATGATGATGCCGTAGAGCATCCGGCCGGGATCGACCGCGTTGAGATAGGTGTGCGGAAAGCGCAGGACGAACGGGGTCGCCGCGAACAGTCGCACGGGCACGCGAACGCCTTGCGCCTCGAGCTCGTCGACGACCGCCGTGAATCGCGCGAACTGCCAGTCGGCATACGCGGTGTCGTGGCCGACGTCGGCGTGGGGATGCGCGCAGATTCCGCCCAGGCGCAGGTGCGGCAGGTCGAGCATCGCGCGGATCGTCTTCACCGCCTGCTCGGCCGGCACACCCAGCCGCTCGAGTCCGACGTCGACCTTGACGAAGATATTGCACGGCCCGCTCGCCGCCTCCGAGTAGGCCCGCGCCGCCTCGAGATCCACGAGAGTCGGAACGACGTCGTGAGCCAGGGCATCGGCCGCGGCGCTCGGCAACGAGTTCGGGTAGACGAGGATGGGCGTGTCGATCCCCCGCAGGCGCAGGCGGATCGCCTCGGTGAGATCGGCCACGCCCAGCCAATCGGCGCCGTTGCGCGCGAACACGGCCCCCAGCTCGGCGGCGCCGAAGCCGTAGCCGCCGGCCTTGATGACCGCGAAGATCTTGCGCTTGGCGCCGACCAGCTCGCGGACCGCACGGATGTTGTGCGCGGCCGCGTCGAGATCGACCTCGAGCATCGTCGGGCGCGCCGGGATACTGCTCATCTCGATTCCCTCCGTCGGCCGCGCGCGGCCTATGCGGTGGCGGCCTTCAGGTCGTCGAGCTGCCGGCGGGCGCCGGCGATCATCGACGCCAGGTCCGAGGTGAGCATCACCATGTCGAAGCCGCGCTTCACCGCCCCGGCCGCGAACGCGGCGCTCGCGCAGTGCATGACGGCCTTGATGCCGTGCTTGTGCGCCGCGTCGCGAATCTTGTCGCAGGTGGCGACGTGCACCGGCTCCGGGTTGTCACCGCGCGGCGCGAGCCCCAGCGCGAACGAGAGGTCCGACGGCCCGATGTAGACGGCGTCGAGCCCGGGGGTGGCGCAGATCTTGTCCAGGTTCGCGAGGCCTTCCTTGGTCTCGATCATCGCCATCACTACGATCTCGTCGTTGGCCTTGGCCAGATAGTCGGCGCCGCCGTAGTGCACGGCGCGCACAGGCCCCGACGAGCGCATCCCGACCGGCGGATAGCGGCACGCGGCCACGGCCTTGGCCGCGTCCTCGGCGGTGTTGATCAGCGGCACGATGATCGCGTAGGCGCCGAGATCGAGCGCCTTCATGATCGTCGGCGGGTCGTTCCAGGGCACCCGCACGACCGGCACCGTGTCGGTCTGCGAGATCGCCTGCAGCATCGGCCAGACGTCGTTCATGTCGGTCGTGCCGTGCTGCATGTCGACGCAGAGGGCGTCGAAGCCCTGGCGCGCCATCACCTCGGCGGTGAAGCCGTGAGACACGGAGAGCCAGCCCAGGGTGACGAACTTCCCGTCGCGCCACATCTGCTTGATCTTGTTCGGTCGCACTGTTGCACCTCATTTATTCGTAGGTACGCCTCGGCCGGCGGGGTCCCAGCTCCGCGACGGCCTGCAGCGCACACTGCGTTGGGGTATCGCCGATCGCCGGCGCGCGCCGAAGCGTAGCACAGGTATGCTCGGCCGTCGTCAACGGGCCCGTCGCACGGCCCCCGTGGTATAGACCTCCGGGTTCACCACGTTCAGCGGCCGCTGGCCGGTGAGGACTCGCGCGATCTCTTCGCCGCATCGCCGCGGTATCTGCGCCACCGCTGCCGACGAGAAATAGGCGGCGTGAGGGGTGGCGATGACGTTGTCCATCTTGAGCAACGGGTTGTCCCGGGCGACCGGCTCGTCCTCCCACACGTCGAGCGCGGCGCCCGCCAGGCGCTTGTCGCGCAGCGCGCGGGCCAGCGCCTGCTCGTCCACGACGGGGCCGCGCGAGGTGTTGATCAGGATGGCGGTCGGCTTCATGCGCCCGAAAAACGCCGCGCCGATCAGGTGGCGCGTCTCGGCGTTCAGCAACGTGTGGACGGACACGTAGTCAGCGCGCTCGGCGAGGGTCTCGAGCGTGACACGCTCGACACCGAGCGCGGCGAACCGCTGGTCGTCGACGTACGGATCGCAGGCGATCACCTTCGTTTCGAGCGCGGCCACGCGGCGCGCGAAGGCGCTGCCGATGTTGCCGAGGCCGACGATGCCCACGATCTCGCCGTGCAGCGCGCCGGTGTGGCTGCCGGGCACTCGCCCGGTCCAGACTCCGGCGTGCACCTGACGGTCCATGACGACGATCCCGCGATTCCAGGCCAGGAGCAGCGCGAGCGCGTGGTTCGCCACCTCGCGGATCCAGAGATCGGGGATGTTGACGACGATCACGCCCAGCTCCGTCGCGGCCGGCACGTCGATCACGTCGTACCCGACACCGGTGCGCACGACGACTTTGAGCCCCTCGAGCGCGCTCATCACGCCGCGCGTGACCGGCGCGGACGAGACGACGAGCGCGTCGGCGTCGCGCGTACGCGCGATCATCTCGTCCTCGGTCTCGAACGCGGGGAGCGAGATCATGCGGGCGGGGACACGGCTCAGCGCCGTCTGGCAATCGGCGAAGTTCCACTGGGCGTTTCCGAGGATGACGTAGACGCGAGAGGACTTGTCGGTCATGATGGCCCCGTAGTTTACAGGAGGGCATCCGATGAAGAGCATCGAGATCGACCGCGGCAAGCGCTTGCGCGATCAGCCGACGACCGGCCACAACCGGTTTCATCCGGACATTCCGCCACTCGTCACCGTGGACGAGGGTGAAGAAGTCGTCCTGGCCACGCGCGACGGCGTCGACGGCCAGCTCGGGCCCGGCACCAGCGAGGCGGACATCGCCAAGATGGAGGCCGGCGCCATCCATCCCCTCACCGGCCCGGTGTTCATCAAGGGCGCCAAGCCGGGCGACGTGCTCGAGGTCGAGTTCCTCGACATCGTGCCGCAGCCGCACGCGTTCACGGCGATCGTCCCGGGGCTCGGCTTCTTGCGCGATCTGTTCACGACGCCGTTCCTGGTCCACTGGCAGATCCGCGACGGCTGGGCGACGGCGCAGAAGCTTCCGGGCGTGCGCATTCCCGGCGCGCCCTTCATGGGCGTGTCCGGTGTCGCGCCATCGGCGGCCCAGGTACGCGCGTGGACCGCGCGCGAGAACGAACTGATGGGCCGGGGCGGCCTGGTGTTTCCGCCGGACGCCACCGGCGCAGTGCCGGTTCGCGGGCCGGCAGCCACCGAAGGCCTCCGAACGGTTCCGCCCCGCGAGAATGGCGGCAACTTCGACGTGAAGCAGCTGACGAAGGGCTCGAAGCTCTTGCTTCCGGTCGCGGTCGAGGGCGGCCTCTTCTCCACCGGCGACGGTCACTTCGCCCAGGGCGACGGCGAGGTCTGCGTGACCGCGGTCGAGATGGGCGCGACCGTCTCGGTGCGCTTCCGCGTCCTGAAGGGCTCGGGCGCCGCGCGCGCGCTGCGCGGGCCGCGCTTCTCCCACGCGGGCTACTTCGCGCCGCCGGAGTGGGCGTCGCCGCGGGGATTCGTGGCCGCCATGGGCATGCCCATCCGGGACGACGGCGTGAACGAGGGGGAAAACCTGACGCTCGCCTGCCGGAACGCGCTGCTCAACATGATCGATCTGTTACAAGAGCGGGGATGGAGCCGCGAGCAGGCGTACGTCCTCTGCAGCGTGGCCGCGGATCTGCGGATCAGCAACGTGGTCGACGTGCCCAACTACGTCGTGTCGGCGCTGATTCCCGAGGCCATCTTCGGGGGGTGAACGCGCGAATTGGCTCTTGGCTCGGCCCGGAGGCCGAGCTAGGGTGAGAGCGTGACGATTCGAACACGGGAGGCCACACCCATGCCGGCTGACACGATGGCCGCCACCGATCTGCAGACCCTCGAGCAGCTCAATCGCGACTACATCAGCTCCGTCCAGAATTCGGACGTGCGGCGATTCGACGAGATCCTCGCGGAGGACTTTCTGTGCAGCAACCCCGACGGGTCGCTCGTCGACCGCGCCGGGTTTCTGGTGCAGACGGCACGCCCGGTCACGATCTCGAATCTCGAGGCGCGCGACGTGAAGATCCGCATCATGGGCGACGTCGCGATCATCCACGCGCGGACGACCTACACGATGCCGGACGGCCGCGCCGTGTCCGGTCGCTACACCGACGTCTGGGCGCGCCGCCAGGGCCGCTGGCTCGCCGTGTCGGCCCACGTCACTCGCGGCTGAGCGGAGAAGGCATATCCGCGCTTCGGCCGGTGACTCGTGACGAGAGCCACCGGCCGAGCGTCGCGCCGTCAGCGACTTCGGCGGAGCGACTTACTTCGGCTGGGCGACGGTGCGCAGGTAGGGCTTCACCGTCTTGAAACCGGCCGGATACGTCTTCTTCGCCTCGTCATCGGAGACGGCCGTGACGATGATGACGTCCTGCCCCTGCTTCCAGTTCACCGGCGTGGCGACCTTGTGCTTGCTGGTGAGCTGGCACGAGTCGAGGAGCCGGAGCACCTCGTCGAAGTTGCGGCCGGTCGACATCGGGTAGGTCAGCATCGCCTTGATCTTCTTGTCGGGGCCGATGATGAACACCGAGCGCACCGTGGCGTTGTCGGCCGGGGTCCGCCCCTGAGAGGTCGTGCCCGCGCCCTCCGGCAGCATGTCGTACGCCATCGCCACCTTCAGCTCGGGATCCCCGATCATCGGATATGTCACGGCGTGACCCGAGGTCTCCTGGATGTCCTTGCTCCAGCGCTCGTGGTCGGTAACCGGATCGACGCTGAGGCCTATGATCTTGGTATTGCGCTTGTCGAACTCGGGCTTCAGCCCTGCCATATAACCGAGCTCGGTGGTGCACACCGGCGTGAAATCTTTGGGGTGCGAGAAGAGGATGGCCCACCCGTTACCGATCCAGTCGTGGAAGTTGATCTTCCCCTGGGTGGTCTCGGCGGTGAAATTGGGTGCTTCGCTGTTGATCCGCAGTGCCATGTTGCTCCTCCGTCGATCGTCGACTCGTGGTGAAAGAGTTAAAGGCCGCTCGAGGTGGGCCGCCCAGCGCCCACAAGCCAGAGGATAACCCAGAGTCCATTCCCGCGCTCGGGGCACCGCTGGATGCTTCTCGCGCCCATCAGCATCACGGATGGCCACTAGAAGATCTATGCATTGGACCCCGCGGCGAGGGCGCCATACGGTGAAGGTGAAATCGAAGGGAGGACGACGACATGAGGACCGGCACACGGCTTGGACAATGGCGCCCGATGCTCGAGGCCTCGCGGGATCGGACCTTGAAGACTTCGACGCACGGCGCGATCGTACTCACGCACGCCACCGGCGCGCGCATGGTGGCCGTCTGGACTTTGGCGCCCGCGCCGAAAGATCCTGTTCTCCATCTCGAGGCGGCGCACGCCACCGCGCGTCAGCATCTCGGCCGCCTCACTGGCCACGATCCAGCTCGCGAGGTCACGTCCGTCATGACCAATGAGCTGTTCTTCAGGCTGACCGACGCCCATCCGGCGCCGCTCACGTCTCCGCCCGGCGCGCGACGTTACACGTACACCCCGCGCAAGGTGCTCCGCCGCGTGCTCGACCACGCGCTCGATCACCTGAACCAGATCGACCAGTGGCTCACCTGGCGCCGCGACGGCGTCGTGCCGATACCGACCGATGGCTGGGTCCCGTCGACCGTGACCCTGCCCGACGATCGGTTACCGCTCGATCGGCGCGATCTCGACGCATGGCTCTGGCGAATCGATCAGGCCGCGCGGCTCCTGCATCAGCGGGCCGCGGGACTCACTCAGGACGAGCTCGACTGGCTACCGCCCGACGGCGGTTGGCCTCTACGTCGTGTGCTCCACCACGTGGCCCGCTCCGAGCTGCTCTACTCCGCGTCGCTCGACGAGGCGCTGCCTTCGGACGATGCCGAGCCACGATACGTCGAGGCGTGTCGCCGTTTCGACGAGGCGATCCGAGCCGCTTTCAACCGCGGCGAGGACGCATCGGTCGTCTATCCGGGTCTCTACGGCGTCCTCCGCACACCCGAGGAGGTCGTCGACGACGTGTTGACCATCGAGCGAGAGCTCCTGGCTCAGTAGCGCTCAGCCCCGCTGCCGCTGACGCCGCGGACCGACCAGTCGGGCGCCGATCCCCGCGCCGGCGTCGGCGAGGAGCGTCGCCAGTCGGGCCAGAGCCGGCTGACGGCGCGCGCTGGGACGCCAGATCAAGGCGACGGGCAGGGCCGGCATCCGCGCAGGCGCGGTGACGATCCTGTCCGCCTGGGCCTCCGCGAGCGCAAGCGCCGGGACCAGCCCGATGCCGAGCCCGCCGGAGACGTACGAGAGCAGCAGCGACACGCTCGGCACGTCGATCGTCGACACCGGGCGGATGCGCTCGTCGGAGAAATACTGATCGAGCAGCGCGCGCCCCCGGCTCTCGGCGGCCAGGCGCAGCACGGGCTCGCGGCGCAAGCGCTCGGTCAGCGGCGTGCGGTCGCGGCCGCGTCGCGGGCCCACCCACACGAACGGCTGATCGAAGAGATGGCGCTCCTCGAGACCGCGCGGTGTCTCTTGACCCGTGACCACGGCCAGATCGACGTCGCCATCGACGACCAGACGGACGCCCGCGCGCGAGTGGGTCGTGACGAGCTCGAAGCGCACCGGTGGATCTTCGTCGAGCAGGTCGCGAAGCACCGGCGCGAGGAGCCCCTTGCCGAGATAGTCGCTGGCCGCCACCCGCAAGGTGGTGGCCGGGCGCCCGGCAAGCTCGGAGAGCTGGCCGAACGCCGCCTCGGCCCCGCCCCAGAGCTCGCGCACGACGGGCAGCGCCGCCTCGCCCGTCGCGGTCAGCCTCACGCCCCGGCCGGCGCGCTCGAAGAGCTTCATGCCGAAGTGCGTCTCGAGCTTGCGGATCTGCTGGCTCACGGCCGACGAGGTGATATGGCGCTGGCGCGCCGCCGCCCCGACGGATCCCGTGCGCGCCACAGCCAGCAAAGTCTCCAGGGCCGGAAACAGCGCGGCGTCGACCATGAAGTAGAGCTTACCATTCGGTACACAACGTTTCACTGGACTACACGGTTGGGCTGAGGCAGCATACGCCGCACAAGGAGACACGCCGTATGGCACGCACGCTGCTCGACAAAGTGTGGGACGCGCATACCGTCCGGACCCTGCCGTCTGGACAGACCCAGCTCCTGATCGGCCTGCATCTCATCCACGAGGTGACGACACCGCAGGCGTTTCAGATGCTTCGGGATTCGAAGCTGAAAGTCCGGATGCCGGAGCGCACTTTCGGCACGCTCGACCACATCATCCCGACGACCGACCAGGCCCGCCCCTACGCCGATCCGCTGGCGGAGGAGATGGCGGTCCACATGATCCGCAACATGAAGGACTTCAGCCTGCCGCTCTTCGACATGGCGACGGGCAAGCAGGGCATCGTGCACGTGATCGGCCCCGAGCTCGGCCTCTCGCAGCCCGGGATGACGATCGCCTGCGGCGACAGCCACACCTCGACCCACGGCGCCGTCGGCGCGATCGCCTTCGGCATCGGCACCACGCAGGTGCGCGACGTGCTGGCCACGCAGTGCCTGGCGATGGCCAGGCCCAAGCTGCGCCAGGTGCGCGTGGACGGCGCACTGGCCAGGGGCGTCTACGCGAAGGACGTGATCCTCGCGATCATCAACCAGCTCGGCGTGAAGGGCGGCGTGGGCTACGCGTACGAATACGCCGGACCCGTCATCGACCGCATGACGATGGAAGAGCGCCTGACTGTTTGCAACATGTCGATCGAGGGCGGCGCGCGCTTCGGCTACGTCAATCCGGACACGACGACGATCGACTATCTGCGCGGCCGCCAGTACGCGCCCGCCGGCGCGGCCTTCGACAAGGCCGCGGCATGGTGGAAGTCGATCGCGACCGAGTCGGGCGCTTCGTTCGACGACGTCGCGCGCCTGGATGGCGCCGCGATCGAGCCGATGGTGACGTGGGGTATCAACCCGGGCATGTCGGTCGGCGTGAGCCAGCAGATTCCGGCGCCGGAGTCGGCGCCAGAAGCCGATCGCTCGACGTTCCGCGAGGCGCTCGCTCACATGAGCTTCCAGGCGGGCCAGCCGATCAAGGGCGCGAAGATCGACGTGGCGTTCGTCGGCTCGTGCACCAATGGCCGTCTGTCCGACCTGCGCGTCGCGGCCGAGGTGGCGAAGAAGGGCAAGGTCGCCAAGGGCGTGCGGGCGTTGATCGTGCCGGGATCGCAGCAAGTGGCGAAGGCCGCCGAGGCCGAGGGCCTGCCCGAGATCTTCCAGGCCGCGGGCTTCGAGTGGCGCAAGGCCGGCTGCTCGATGTGTCTCGGCATGAACCCGGACCAGCTCGTGGGCCGCGAGATGAGCGCCTCGTCGAGCAACCGTAACTTCATCGGCCGCCAGGGCAGCCCCACCGGGCGCACGCTCCTGATGAGCCCGGCCATGGTCGCCGCCGCCGCGATCACCGGCGCCGTCGCCGACGTGAGGGAGATCCTGAAATGAGCGCAACAACCGACTACAAGAGGCGGCAGATCTCAGGACGAGGCATCCCCTTGCCTGGCAATGACATCGACACCGACCGGATTATTCCAGCGCGCTTTCTCAAGGAAGTCACGTTCGAGACCATGGGCGAGCACGCCTTCGAGGACGCGAAGAAGCAGAACCCCGAGCACCCGTTCAATTCGCCCGCGTATCGCGGCGCCTCCGTGCTCGTGGTCGGCCAGAACTTCGGTTGCGGGTCCTCACGCGAGCATGCGCCCCAGGCGCTGATGCGCTGGGGCATCGCCGCCATCGTCGGCGGCTCCTTCGGCGAGATCTTCTTCGGCAACTGCGTGATGCTGGGCATCCCCTGCCTGCGCGCCTCGCAGGAGGATCTCGAGTGGCTCCAGCGCGAGATCAGCCGCTCGCCCCAATCGCCGGTGGCGGTCGACGTCGAGAAGCAAGAGGTCCGCTTCGGCAACCGCACGATCAAGGCGACCATCCCCGACGGCCCGCGCAATCAGCTGGTTGGCGGCATGTGGGATTCGACCGCGGTGCTGCTGGAGGCGGGCGTGGCGATCGAGACGACGGCGAAGAAGCTCCCGTACATCGCCGGCTTCTGAGCCGTCGAAGACGCTGAGTGCAGATCTGGGTCGACGCGGACGCGTGCCCTCAGGTCATCAAGGAGATCCTGTTCCGGGCCGCCGAGCGCGCGCAGATCTTGACGACGCTCGTCGCGAATACATTGCTTCGCGTCCCGTCATCCCCGTTCATCAAGAGCGTCCGCGTGGCCAAGGGCTTCAACGTCGCCGACCATCAGATCGTGGAGCAGATCCAGCCCGGCGACCTCGTGATCACCGCCGATATCCCCCTGGCCGCCGAGGTGATCGCACGCGGGGCTCACGCGCTCGATCCGCGAGGAGAGCTCTATTCGGAAGACAACGTTCGTGAGCGCCTGGCCATCCGCAATCTTATGCAAGAGCTGCGCTCCACCGGGGACATCCTCGGCGGGCCGGCGCCGTTCAACCAGAGTGACCGGCAGCGCTTCGCCAATCATCTCGATCGTCTCCTGACCCGGCCGGGCCGCGACCTCGGGCCGCCGCCGTCACGGGGCGTGGACTAGGCGTGATCGCCATGAAGTAGCTGAAGGGCGCGAGATTCGCGACGCCGGCGGCGTCCACGCTCGAGACCCACGCAATCGGCCGCGGGACCACGCACCCGATCATGAGCTTGTACATCGCATCCGTGCCGATGGACTGCGGATCGAGTTGCATGGGACCAGGCTACCTCCCTCGGAAAATGTGTTCCCGACAAGCTATCGCGTCCGATGGCCAGACACAAGGGACCGAGACTATAATCGGCACCTCCCAGGAGGCGCACATGGCTCCCGAGACCAAAGCCAAGCCCCAGGTCGCGATTATGAACGCGGTTCACGACCTGCCCGTCCTGGTCGCGCGCGACAAAGGCTTCTTCAGGGACGAGGGGCTCGACCTCGAGTTCGTGACCACGCCGGGGATGGCTCAGGTCACGACCTCGCACACCGTCAAGTTCGACTCGGTCTTTGAACGCCCGCTCGACTCCGTCTACAACGAGGGCGGGATCGACTGCTACCGGATGTGCGAGTGGGGCATCATGAAGCGCGCCGTCGAGGCCAATGCCCATGGGCTGCGCGGCCGCAAGATCGTGGCGCTGGGCGCCTCCATGTCGAAGTTCGCCATCGTCGTCGCGCGCGACTCCAAGATCTACGAGCCCGAGATGCTGAAGGACAAGCCGATCGCGGTGACGCCGAACAACGGCTCGGAGTTCACCACGCTCAAGATGATGGAGGGCTTCCTGGCGCCCGAGCACGTCAAGCGCATCACCCTCGGCTCGATGCTCAAGCGCCTCGAGGCGGTGCGCGACGGCAAGGTCGCGGCGGCGAGCGTGATGGAGCCGTGGATCAGCGTGGCGCAGAAGTGGGGCATGCGCATCCTGATCGAGTCGCACTCGACGCGCAGCGAGGCCGCGGGCGACGATCTCGACGGCCCGACCCTCGCCCGGATGTTCCGAGCTCAGGCGCGAGCCGTCGAGCTACTCGAGAAGGACCCGACGCCGTTCGTCCACTATCTCGCGCGCGAGACGGGGGGTCTGCTCGAGCCGCACGAGCTTGCGACCTGGCGCCTGCTGCACGCCGCGCCGCAGCCCTACACCCGCGAGCGCTTCGACGACACCTATGCCTGGACAGTCAAGTGGAACATGACCGTCCCCGGCGCGACCTACGCGAACACCGTCGACAACCGGGCATGGCAGTAAGGCCCGATGGAGCCTACGACCGGATCCCTTTCCAGTCCGCCGCCTTCTCGAACGCCGACGCCGCCCGGTAGATCGACACCTCGTCGAAGTGTTTCGCGATCAGCATCATCCCCGCTGGCAATCCGTCGCTGAGCCCGCACGGCACGCTCATCGCCGGATGGCCGGTGACGTCGAAGGGCGCCGTGTTCGGCAGCATCTCGAACGCCCGCTGGATGATCTCCATCCGTGGGGCTCCGGGCGCCGGCAGCGGCGTCGCCTTCAACGGCAGGGTCGGCATCAGCAGCAAGTCGTAGTCCTTCAGCACCGCGTCGTACGCCGCGCGCAGCGAGCGCGCGAGGTTCTGCGATTTTGCGTAATAGTGCCCGCGATATTTGTTGAGCGCGTACTGGCCGAACAGGATCGTCGTCTTCAGCGTGTCGGAGAACTCGTCGGCGCGCTGCCGCCACGCCGAATGCGCAGCGATGAGGCTCGTCACGTAGAGTCCCTTCCAGTTGAAGCCGAAGCCGTTGCCGTTCAGCATCTGCCAAGTCGCGCCCTCGACGGCGATCGGCGTCCAGATGGCCGGGCCGGCCAGGTGCGGCGGGATCGAGACCTCGTCAACCTGCGCGCCGAGCTGCCTGAACGTCGCCGCGCCCTTGCGCACCAGCGCGTCGACGTCCGCCTCCGAGTTCGCGTGGCCGAAGCCTTCCTTCACCACTGCGATCTTCATGCCCCGCGCGTCGGCCGTCAGCGCGTTCGTGTAGGCAGCGGTCTTCACGTTGATCTGGCGCGGGTCGAGCCCGTCCGGCCCCGCGAGCACTTCGAGCAGGAGCGCGTTGTCCGCCACCGTGGCCGTCATCGGGCCGGTGTGATCGAGCGTCGTCTCGATCGGAAAGACCCCGGTATAAGGCACGAGGCCGTGCGTGGGCTTGAGACCATACACGCCGCAATACGCGGCGGGGATGCGGATCGAGCCGCCCTGGTCGCCGCCGATGGCCATGTCGACCTCGCCCGCCGCTACGACTGCCGCGCTGCCCGAGGACGAGCCCCCGGCCGAAAAACCTGCGCGACGCGGATTCTGCACCGGCCCCGCCGCGCTCGTGTGGCTGCCGCCGGAGAAGCAGAAATATTCGCAGTGGACTTTACCCATGATCGTGCCGCCGGCATCGAGCATGCGCGTCACGATGGTCGCGTCGACGTCGGGGACGTAGCCTTCGAGCGTCGAGGCGCCGTTCATCATGGGCACGCCGGCTAGGCAGACGTTGTCCTTCAACGCGATCCGCTTGCCGCGCAGCTTGCCCGAGGCCGCGCCCTGCACCTCGCTCTTGTAGTACCAGGCGTTGTACTTGTTCTCCGGGCCCTCCGGGCGATAGCCGGGCGTGCGCGGGTACTTCACCGGCGGCATCGGATCGGCCATCGCCTCGATCGCGTGATAGGCCGCCACGGTTCCGCCCATGGTCTCGAGAAAAAACGCGACGTCCGCGTCGGAGAGGCTCATCCCCATCTGCCGGCCGACGGCCTTGAGCTCGTCAGGAGTCGGAAGCTTCGCGCTGGCCATTGGATCCTCCTTCACTCTAGAGCGCCTCGGTGGGAGGGCCACATCTAGCTCCGCGCCGAGCGCACTGTCAAGGCCAGCCGATTGCCGCGTGCCACGAGATCGTGTAGCCTCCCCACGCCGACGGCGCCCACATGCCCCCTACCAAACCCCACGTCATGATCGTGGTTGCCGACGATATGGGTTACTCCGACATCGGCTGCTTCGGCGGCGAGATCGCGACCCCGACTCTGGATCGCCTCGGGCGGGCGGGTGCGCGGCTCTCGCGCTTCTACAACACGACGCGCTGCAGCCCATCGCGCGCCTCGATGCTCACCGGTCTTCATCCGCACCAGACCGGAATCGGCATCCTCACGAGCGACGATCGCCCGGAAGGGTATCGGGGATCGCTCAACGAGCGGTGCCTGACGCTCGGGGAGATCCTCCACACCGCCGGCTACGCCACCTGCCTGAGTGGCAAGTGGCATCTCACGTCCGACGTGTGGAGCCCGTCCGACGCCTGGCCGACGCGGCGCGGCTTCGATCGGTTCTTCGGCACGCTGTCGGGCTGCGGCAGCTACTACCGCCCGACGACGCTCACGCGCGGAGAGCAGCACGTCGAGAGCGAGGCGGCAGCGCCGGGGTTCTTCTACACCGACGCCATCACCGACGAAGCTGAGAAGTTCGTTCGGGCGCACGCCGCCCGCGAGGCGAATCGTCCCTTCTTCCTCTATACGGCGTACACCGCGCCGCACTGGCCGCTGCATGCTCCGGCCAAAGACATCGCGCGGTATCGCGGAAAGTTCGACGCGGGTTGGGATGAGCTACGCGAAGCCCGACTCGAACGCCTCGTGGCCGAAGGGATCATGCCGGCCGGAACGACCTTGAGCGGCCGGGACCCCACTCAGCCGGCCTGGCGCGACGCGCCGGACCATGCCTGGCAGCTCATCCGCATGCAGACGTATGCCGCTCAAATCGACCGGATGGATCGCGGCATCGCTCGCATCGTCACGACGCTCGCCGAGACCGGCGCGCTGCCGAACACGCTTCTCTTCTTCCTGTCGGACAACGGCGCGAGCGCCGAGGGCCTGCCGATCGCGGATCCCGAAACTTTCCGCCGTCGGCGCAGCATCGTACCCCCAGCGACCTGGACCGGTGCAGCGCTGCGCATCGGCAACTCGCCCGACATCGAGCCCGGTCCGGACGACACCTACTGCAGCTACGGACGGGCGTGGGCGAACCTGTCGAACACGCCGTTCCGGTTCTACAAGCGATGGGTGCATGAGGGCGGCATCTCGACCCCGCTCATCGTTCACTGGCCGGACGGCGGGATCAAGCCGAGCATCCTTCACACGCCGTTCCAGCTCACCGACATCGTTCCGACCGTCCTCGACGCGGCTGAGGTGACGTACCCGGCGAGATATCCGGGCCGCGACCCGTTGCCGCTCGAAGGGCGCAGCATGCTGCCGGCGCTCAGGGGCGGCTCGGTCGAGCCGCGCACGCTCTACTGGGAGCACCTCGGCAACGCGGCGATCCGGCGCGGACCTTGGAAGCTCGTCCGCGAGCATCCCTTGCCGTGGGAGCTCTACGACATCGACGTCGACCGTGCCGAGCTCCAGGACCAGGCGGCGAGTCGCCCCGACGTCGTCGCCGAGCTCAGCGAGGCGTGGGGCGCCTGGGCGAACCGCGTCGGAGTCATTCCCTGGGAGCGCATCGTGGAGGTCTATCGCCGGGACGCCAAGGGCGATCCAACCGGGTGAGCACGCCGCGCCTTGACACGGCCGGAGCCGTCGGTTACGAGAGGGCGAACGTTCGACCCGGTCAGCCGAAGGGAGAGCTTGGCATGAGCAAGGCGAAGCGTCGGACGCACCACGGGGATGCGCACGAAATGTCGCGGCGAAAACTGCTCCAGCTCGGCCTCCTCTCCACTGCCGCAACCCCGCTGCTGCGCGCGGCGCGCGCGACGGCGCAGACCGGCGGCGCGCAACCGCAGGCCTCCAAGGCGACGGGCGAGCTCAAGAACCCCGCCGAATTCAAGGCGCCCAAGGTCAAGGCGAGCGGCCCGACCACCATCTCGTTCTGGCAATACGTCGGATTCCACGTCGACGTGCAGAAGTTCATCGCGGAGGAATACAAGAAGCGCCACGATCCGAACCTCTCGCTCGAGATCACGGTCTTCCCGGGGCTGAACGAGCAGCGAGTCGGCGTCAAGTCGGCGCTCGCGGCCCAGAGCCCCACGCCGGACATCATCGCGATCGAGCCCGGCGCCTATGCCGTCGACGTCTCGACGAGCGGCAGCGTGATCGACTTCACGAAGGTCTTCGCGGAGGATCCCGAATACAAGCGCGGATTCTGGCCGAACGCGATCGAGCTCCTGACGATCAACGGCGCGGTCGTCTCGGTGCCCGCGGTCACCAACACGGTGATCGTCTACTACAACCGTGGGCTCTTCCAGCAGCACGGGCTCGAGGTGCCGAACACGCTCGACGAGCTCAAGAAGATCGGCGCCGCGCTGAACGCCAAGGGGATCATGCCGATCGCCTATCCGGCCGGGCAGGATCGCAACTTCCCGATCTTCCCGTACTACACGTACCTGGGCGGGATCAAAGCGGACAAGCTGATGCGCGAGGCCGATCTCGGGCTCAAGCCGTGGACGAGCCCCGAGCTGGTCGCGGGCGCGGAGTTCGTGGAGATGATGGCGAAGTCGGGCCTCTACGCCAAGGGGCCGCTCGGGATCAAGGAGCCGGACGCCATCCAGATCTTCGCCACCGGCAAATCGGCCATGTTCTGGGGCGGTCAATGGATGCGCCGCTCGATCCGCGCCGCGCTGCCGCCCAACTTCGACCTCGGCATCTTCCCCTTCCCCGCCGTCGTCGCCGGCGGCCACAAGCCCGTGCTCAGCTCGGTCGGCATCACGCTCACGGTCAACGCGCGGAGCAAGCACCCGGACCTCGCATTCGAGATGATCAAGGCCATCACCGGCGCCTGGGGCAAGATCGAGTACACACGCAACCTCGGCCTCTCGCCCAACGGGCCGATCAGCGCCGACGCGATCGCCTATCAGATGCAGTCGCTCAAGGATCCGCTGTACCCCGAGTTCCTCAAGCTCCAGCCGACCGGCACGACGCGCGTCATCTTCACGCCGGCGGTCGAGGAAGCGGTGACGCAGGGCATGCAGGCGCTCATCACCGGGCAGAAGAATCCGAAGACCGTGATGGAGTCGGTGGAAGCGGCCTCTCAGAAGGTCGGCGCTCGCAAGTTCCGGACGGGCTGAGGCCCGGGCCAGTGTTGTCGATCGCCGCCCGGCGCAGCTGGCGGCGCCATGCGGCAGGCTACGCGTTCGTGGGGCCGGCCCTCGTGGTCCTTGCGGCCTTCCTCGTCTACCCGATCGGCTATTCGGTGTGGCTCAGCTTTCACGAGTGGGACGGCTACACGCCGCGCTGGGGGCCGTTCGTCGGCCTCGAGAACTATCGCGCGCTGGCCGGTGACGAGGTGTTCTGGCGGGCCACGCTCAATTCCATCGTGTTCGTCGCGGTACGAACCCCGCTCGAGGTGGGGCTCGGATTTCTGCTGGCCCTTCTGCTGAATCGCCGGCTCGTCGCGCGATCGCTGCTGCGGACGCTCTTCTTCGTGCCGGTCGTCATGTCGCTGATCGTCGTCACGATCATCTTCCAGCGCGTCTTCGAGCCGAACACCGGGCTCCTCAATACGTTTCTCCGCGCGGTGGGCCTCGGCGCCTTCACGCATCCCTGGCTCGGCGATCCGGCCACCGCGCTGCCGGCCGTCATCGCGGTCAGCGTGTGGAAGAACGTAGGGTTCAGCCTCGTGATCCTGCTGGCGGGGCTTCAGAGTCTGCCGCAGGACGTCGTGGAAGCCGCCCGGGTCGACGGCGCGAACGCCTGGCAGCTCACCCTCCGCGTGATCACGCCGCTCATGCGCCCGATCCTCGCGCTGACGGCGCTCCTGTCGATCATCGGCGGGCTGAAGGTCTTCGACCTCGTCTTCATCATGACGCGGGGCGGGCCGACATATTCGACCGAGGTGCTCGCGACCATGCTCTATCGCGAGGCCTTCGAGCTGAACCACATGGGCATCGCCTCGGCGGTCGCGGTGATCCTGGTGGCCCTGGTGCTGTCGATCGCGCGCGTGCAGACGTTCGTGCTCGACGAATCGCGGGCAGGCGGCAAGGCGTGAGCACCGTCGTCGCGAGCGCGGCCGTCGCGCGGCGGCAACAACGCCTGGACCGCGGCGCGCGCGTCGGCCGGGCCGGCATGTGGGTGGTTCTGCTCGGCGCGCTGCTCCTGTCCGTCGCGCCCGGCCTCTACATGCTCTGTCTTTCGTTCATGGACAATCCCCAGCTCTTCGCGGGGCGGCTCGTCCCCTGGCCGCCGCACCCCGAGAACTATCCGCGGGCGTGGGTGGCCAGCAACATCGGCCGGCTCTACTGGAACAGCGTCTATGTCTCGACCGCGTCGATGGTCGCGACCGTCGCGCTCTCGGCGCTCGCCGGCTACGGTCTCGGCCGCATTCGCTTCGCCGGCCGCGGCGTGGTCTATGGGATCGTGCTGATCGGTCTCACGATCCCGCTCCAGATCGCGCTGATCCCGCTCTTCATGAACCTCCGGACGCTCGGCTTGCTCAATACGCCCTTCGCGCTGATCGGGCCGTACACGGGGTTCGGACTCGCCTTCGGAACCTTCATCATGAAGGGATTCTTCGAGGGGCTCCCGCGGGAGCTGGAGGAAGCGGCGCGACTCGACGGCGCGGGCGAGCTCGGGATCTTCGCGCGGGTGATGCTGCCGCTCACCCGCCCGGCGGTCGCGACGGTCGCGATCTTTCTCTTTCTACAGAACTGGAACGAGTTCCTGTTCGCGCTGACCTTCATCACCGAGGGGCGCATGCGCACGCTCCCCACGGGGATCTATGCGCTGCTCTCGAGCGAGTTCTACGGGAACTATCCGATCCTGGCCGCCTCGCTCGTGCTGTTCTCGGTGCCGGTGCTCGTGCTCTACTTCGTGTTCCAGCAGCAGTTCGTGGAGGGAATCACGGCGGGAGCCCTGAAGCACTGACACCTCAGGGCGCCCGCCCGCAACGCGTCGCCGACTAGTTCACCGTTACGAACTGCCCGTGCGCCAGCTCAGTCGCCGCCGCCTTGGCCACCCTGGTGCCCTCGAAGAACTTCGGATTCTGCGTGCCCCAGAGATGGACGGTGTTGGCGAAGACGAAGTCGCGGAAGTTGTCCGGCGTGATGCACCCATCCTCGACCAGCTCGTACGCCTCCGGCAGCGGGTTGCGCATATCGATCACGTCGAAGTGGCCGACGTCCGAGCTGTAGAGCGCGTTGAGCTTGGTGCTGAACGGATTGTTCTTGCTGAAGGCCCACGCGGTGGCCCGGTCGTCAGCCTCGCAGCCGAAGAAGAATGGCTTGGCGTACAGATCGATCCAGTCTTGCTTCCTGGTGATCTTGCACGCGGAGAAATCGTCCAGATCGTCGATGCCGCCCGTCAGATTGTGGTCGTGGTCGGGCCAGCCGTCGCGTGCCCGCAGCGCCTCGGCCACGTCGGGGTCGCCGTACTTCTCGGCCAGGCTCATCAGCAGGGCGCGATCGAGCTTGCGCGGGTCCATGTTCTCGAGCGCCTTGCGGCTCCGGCGCTCCCAGTGCTCCATGAGGTCGCCGAACATCTGGCACGCCCAGCCCACGCCGCCCTCGAGGAACGCGAAGCGAAGCTCCGGGAACCGCCGCGTCACGCCGCCCAGGAAGATCGCCTTGGAGACCGCGTGGCCGGCCGCCGCGAAATGCCCGATGTGGTTGTAGACGAAGTTCGATGGCGAATTTCTTAGACCTTGGTTGCTGCCCGAGCTGTGGAAGGTCGGCGCGATGCCGAGCTCGCGGCACTTGGCCCAGACCGGGTCGTAGTTGTAGTCGCTGTCGATCGCCAGGACGTCGTACCAGACGGCCATACGGGTCCCGTCGGGATCGCTCTGCGGGCTCGACGGCACCCGCCGCGACATGCCGCTACCGAACATGCCCACCTTCGAGCCGAGCTCTCTGGTGACGAACTCGAGCTCTTCGATCGCCTCGTCCGGCGTGTGCATCGGGATGATCGCGGCCGGCGTCATCCGGTCGCTCAGCTTTCGGAAGTAGTCCGCGGTGACGACGTTGTGCGCGCGAACGACCGCGCGCCGGGTGGCGTCGTCGCCGATGCGCGGCACGCGCAGGCCGGCGGTCGGGTAGATGATCGCGAAGTCTGTGCCGAACTCGTCGAGCCGCTCGTAGAGCAAGCGCGGCATCATCGCGGTCGCGCGATCGAGCGTGTTTCCGGCCTGGCGAGTCCAGAAGCCCGGCTGGGCGACCCGCCGGCGCCGCCGCTCGGCGAGCGACATGCTCAGCGCGTCCTGCGTGGTCTTCAGCGCGGCCAGGAATCCCTCGGCGGCCAGGTCGCCGCCCACCTTTCGCATTCGCTCGCTGAAGACGGGATCGAACTCGACCCAGTGCCCGTCACCGTCGATGACTGGATGGTCCAGGCGAGACCGGATCTGTGCCGCCGTCTGATGTCCGTTGCCGCTCATGTCCTCTCCTCCCCTGGGCTGCCGGCTGCGCCGCTCGTGGCTGCTTTTGGTGGCAACTGTAGTCCAGCTTCGACCCGGAGCCAAGCGATTGTCGAAGCCCCAAAAGGAGTAAACTCTACCGACCCGAAGGGGTCCAAATTCCCGGGAGAGGAGATGCCGAGCCCTTGCAGGCCGTCACGGTCATCCTGCCGACCAAGGCGACTTCGAGCCGCATCGAGTGTCTGTACCGGGCGATCCGGAGCGTCCTCTCCCAGCAGAACGCGCGAGCCCGGCTCGTCGTCATCGCCAACGGGTCGCAGTGCGATCCGGACCTCCTGAGTGCGCTCGCGCGAAGACCGGACCTCAGGCTGATCCACACCGAGGAAGGCGGCTACCCGGCGGCACTGCGGATCGGCCGGAGCCTGGTCGACACGCCGTTCTTCGCCGAGCTCGACGACGACGACGAGCTCTTGCCGATGGCGCTGGCCACGCGCGTGCGCCGCATCAGCCTCGACTCGTCGATCGATGTGGTCGTGACCAATGGGTTCAAGCGCTGTGACCGTCAGCAGACGATCGCGATTCGCAACATCGGCTCGTGTCAGACCGATCCGCTCCGCCGCCTGATGGACAATATGTGGCTCGTGCCCTGCGCGGCGCTCTTCCGCACCGAGACCGTCACGTCCGATTTCTTCGCCGCCATTCCTGCCGCGATGGAGTGGACGTACCTGGGGACGCTCCTCGCGCTGAAACGAAAGATTCTCTTCGTCGACGTGCCGACGTTCATCTATAACCGTGACACGAGCGATTCGCTCTCGAGGTCCAAGAGCTATCTGCTGAGCACCCCCGACGCGATCCAGCGGCTGCTGCAGCTCGAATTGCCGTCCGATATCCGTGATCTGGTGAAGAAGAAGCACGTCATGAGCCTGCACGAGGTTTCGGACCGCGAGCTGGCGGAAGGGAACGTGTCCGAGGCCTGGAAATGGCATCTGCGAACGCTGACTCATCTCTATGGCTGGAGATATCTGCCGTACACACGACACCTCGTAAAGTGAGGGCTATGTCGACCAGGGTGCTGCTGCTCGAAGTCGATGCCGCGGATCGTGATCTCATTCTCGGCTGGGCGTCGCAGGGCGTGCTGCCAAACTTCCAGCGCCTCTTGCGTAATGGTCTGTCGGGCCACTCGATGGCGGTTCCGGGGTTCTATGTCGGCGCAGTGTGGCCCTCGTTCTACACCGGTGTCACCCCGGCGAGGCATGGCATCCACAGTCTCGTGCAGCTCAAGCCCGGCACCTACGAGATCTTCCGCTGCCTCACCGGCGATCACATCAAGCGTGAGCCCTTCTGGAATTACCTGAGCCGGGCCGGCAAGAAGGTCGCGATCCTCGATGTCCCATTGAGCGGGATCTCCCGGGACCTCAACGGCATCCAGATGGTCGAGTGGGGCTCGCACGACGCCAACTATGGATTCATGACCTGGCCTCCCGCGCTGGCGGACGAGGTCAGGGCGCGCTTCGGCGTCTATCCGCTGACCGATTCGTGCAACGGCGAGCGGCGCACGCCGGCCGATTTCCTCGCCTTCCGAGACCGGCTCGTCAAAGGCGTGCGCAAGAAGGCCGAGCTCACGCGGCACTACCTGAAGCGGGGAGACTGGGATTTCTTCGCCCAGGTGTTCACCGAGAGCCACTGCGTCGGCCACCAGTGCTGGCATCTTCACGACCCCGCTCACCCGGCCTACGAACCCGACATGGCGGCCGCGACCGGTGATCCGATCAAGGACGTGTACGCGGCCATCGATACCGCAATTGGCGAGATCCTGGCCGCCGTCGGCCCCGACACGACGGTGATCGTCCTGGCCGGCCACGGCATGACTTCGAAGCGCGGCGCCCAGTTCCTCCTCCACGAGATTCTCGTCCGGCTGAACGTCGCGGTGCCCGCCGAGCCCGCCGTTCCAGCGCCGTCGCCGGTGGATCGGCTCGATTCGTTGCTGGCGTGGAGTTGGCAGCAAATACCTCAGGGAGCGCGGCAATTCCTCAAGCCCGTGCGAGATCGGCTTCGGGGCTGGATCGATGAGCCGGCGGGGTTGCCGGCGCCTAAGCTCGACGCCGCGAAGGGAAAGTGCTTTCTCGTGGAGAACCACTTTGCCGTCGGCGGCATCCGGCTCAATCTCATCGGGCGCGAGCCCAGCGGGATGGTGCAACCTGGCGCGGAGGCGGACGCGCTGTGCGAGCAGCTGGAGCACGATCTGCTGGACATCAGGGACCTCAAAACCGGCAAGCGCGCTGTCAGCGACGTCGTGCGCACGCGCGACCTGTATCGCGGGGAGTATCTGGACGACCTGCCGGATGTACTCGTCATCTGGAGCCACGACCTCCCGCTGGGCACCGCGGCAGTCGGCAAGCCCGGGAACGGAAAGGTGCGGCTGGGCTCGGACAAGATCGGCGTCATCGAAGGCGAGAATCGCTACTGCAGAACCGGCGAGCATCGACCGGACGGCATGTTCATCGCCAGCGGCCCCGGCCTCGAACCGGGAACGCTGGGGCGGACCGTCTCCATCGTGGATTTCGCGCCAACGATCACCAGGCTGCTCGACGTGGACCTGCCGGACGTGGATGGGCAACCGATCCGCGAACTATTCGCCGAATCGCCTGGAGGGAACGAAGCCGATGGCCGACACAGTTACCGTTGACGTCCATCCGCCCTACCTGTACCCGGACTACAAGAGCACACGCCTGCGGGCTCCCGCGCAGCCGCTGGTGCGCGTGGCGCCGAGTCCGCTCGAGGCGGCCGGACCCGCGTTCCCGAAGCACTTCGTGAAGGACAGCGAAGCCGACCTCACGACGTGGGGCAAGAGCGCGCCGCTGGGCGAGAAGATGGTGCTGGTCGGCCGCGTGCTCGACGAGGGCGGCCGGCCGGTGCGACGCTCGCTCGTCGAGGTGTGGCAGGCGAACGCGTCCGGGAAGTATCCCCACCCCGTGGACGATCACGAGGCGCCGCTCGATCCCAACTTTCTCGGCAAGGGCCAGCTGCTCACCGACGACGAAGGCCGCTACCGCGTCGTGACGGTCAAGCCCGGCGCCTATCCGTGGCAGAACCACGCCTTCGGCTGGCGCCCTGCACACATTCATTTCTCCCTGTTCGGCAACGCCTACGCGCAGCGGCTCATCACGCAGATGTTCTTCCCCGGCGACCCCCTGCTCGCGATCGATCCGATCTTCAACAGCGTCCCGGAGGCTGGGCGCAAGCTGCTGATCGCCGATCTCGACCTCGAGCACGGCGTCGAGGGCGTCGCGCTCGGCTATCGGTTCGACATGGTGCTGCGCGGACCGCGCGCGACGCCGATGGGGGTGTGACGATGCCGAAGCCCACCCCCTCGCAGACCATCGGCCCGTTCTTCGCGCGCGAGCTGATCTGGCCGGATGGCAGCACGGTGTTGTTCCCCGGGCACGGTGAACGCATCACGCTGACCGGCCGCGTGTTCGA